>CAZDKE010000011.1:0-68580 GCA_964506255.1 uncultured Lishizhenia sp.
GAAGTTTATCTTCCCATCAAATCTAAAAGTTGCATTTGTTATTTGAATTTAAGAATGAAAAAATGAAAATTAAAACAAAACATTCCCTACTTCTACTGATTTTCGCGATTAGTTTTTCTGCAAAAGCTGACCTTCGACCAATTTATTTAACAGTAGAAATCAGTGCTCCGAAAACGAAATTCACGACAACTGAATTGGTTCAGATTAATGTTTCTTTGAAAAATTTAGATGGAATTGATCATTCAATACTAGTTCCGGGTAATCAATCGAAAGGTTTGAAACTAATTTATTTTTCGTGGTATAAAGTCGATGAGAAGAATTTCTACACCGAAGTTCACCGCGATTCAAGAGTGATAGCAATGGACACAAGTGTGAAAGGTTACGTTAGCTTTAACCGATTGGATTCAAATGAATCTACCACAATTCCTTTTTTCTTCAATGATTTTAAAAATGCACAAAGACACATCAATTCGACTTACGAAATCCCAAAATTAGCACCTGGTAAGTATAAAATAATCGCTTGGTATTACCCGTGGGATGAAGAATTAGCAAAGCATGCGTACAGCAAATACGATTGGAAAGGTCGTAACGAAATTCCAGCTGACAATCCTGAGTTATTGGATTTACCTGAATCTGGAACTCAAAGCACCTATTTTGATGTGGAAATTATTGCTCAAAGAGAAGCTAAAGAAACTGAATCTATTAATAGTTGTTGGAAAGGATGTCATTTGTGTCGTGCTATTGAACATGAAAATTGGAGAAAAACCAAAAGACTTATTCGTCGCGATTCAAAAGATATCAATGAATACAATATGGGAAATGACTTAAATGGAAATTGGCAAAAAGCACACCGAAACATTGCTTTTCTTGGTGATAATCCAGACGCTATTTTAGCTTCTTTGCCGAGTTATTTGTCGCGTGAAATTATCTTTCAAAACAAAAATGGTATTCATTATTTTTACCTTACTTGGCAAATCGGAAAAGTTAGTAGAGTTGGTTCTCGAATTAATACACTTTTCGATATGATTGGTTTGAGAAATGTAAGAATCAGATATTCGAGAGTAAGATATTCGAAGTTGAAATGGTTGAGAGGAGATGAATAATTACAAACTGCAATAAATACTGTATTAGAATTGCAAGCGTTATAATTACAAATAAAAGTTCATACTTACGTAAAACTCAATCCTTCAAAACAACTATTCGTTGATTCCAAATACGATTAGACGTTTGAATTTGAATTTGATAAACGCCACTTGCCAATTGATTAGGAACCTTTGTTTTTAACTCATTTTTTCCAGTAAGAATTTGAATTTTTGCACCTTTTTGGTCGAATAAAGAAAACGTGAAATCACCATTCAAATTAACTGTCAACTCTTCGCCTGCTTCTATAGGATTAGGAAAAATAGATGGTTCGATTTGTTGTGCTTCTTGTAAACTCACAAATTCTCCAAGATTTACATTGTCCAAATAAACAACATTTCCATATCTCCCTATATTTCTGAATGCAATTTGTAGGTTATTTTCATTTACAAAAGCTGCTAAATCAACGGAATCCGTTCGCCATTGTGATGCTGTTGGAACAAAAAAATCTTGAAAATCAGGTGAAGTTGCCAAATCTGTCCCCCCTTTTAAATAAAGTGATTGATACGTTGCACCACAATCTGTAGATGCCAAAATTTCCAAAGTATCACTGTTTACACTTCCCCATCTCGCGTAGGCTACATCAAAATTTAAAAAAGTATTTCCAGCCAATGAATTTGTTGACACATTCAAAATTAAATCATCGAAATTTCCTTGTGAGTCGTTGTTGTAATTATCGAAAATCGCTGATTTATCGGAAGCATCAAAACCGCCAACTGCTGATGAAAGCGACCATTGCGCATCGTTATTTGGATTGTTAATACTCCAAGCTGACGGCAAAAATGTTCCTTCAAAACCTTCTTGAATGCCAGTTGGAAGACTTAAGAAATTTAAGTTTACTTCAATCGTATCGGTGTCGGAATTACCATTTGCATCCGTAATTCTCAAAATCGCTAAATGAGTTCCGCTTTGATTGAATAAAATGGAAGGATTTCTTAAAGTTGAAGTACTAGGAATTCCTGTTGGAAAAGTCCAATTCCAAGTAGCATTCGTGTGATTTAAAAATGAATGATCTTCAAAATAAAATGAATCGATTTCGCACACAACATTTTGAGTCAATTTATCGACCATCGCTCGCGCAATTGGAAGTGAAGACTGCTCCGTAAGTGAACTTTCCCAAATTCCTTTACCGTAAGTTGCCAATCGAATTTTTCCATCTCTGTAAAATGGTTTCAAAATATTCCCACTTGTAAACAAAGGCAAACCGCCATTATCAAGTTCAAATTGAGTCGTATTATTTCTGTAGTAAACAGCCTTATTGGTTGCAATATAAAGACCACCATCGGTTCCTGCCACATGCGCAATTGATTGAATTGATTCATCTAAAAAGACAGATGAAGTCCAATTTTCCCAAAATTGGCCAGAATTCAAGGTTCTGTATAGTTTAAAACCATTCGCACCATCTGGATAAGCAACCCAAAGGTGATTCTCGTTTAATGGATTCTGCGCCAATAACATACGACGACTATTGCCATTAGGCTTGTTGAGTTGCGACCAAGTCACTCCTCCATCAGTCGTTTTCCAAAGTGAACCATTTGAACCAGAAGCAGGCTGTTGACTTAAATAAATCACATTCGGATTGCTCGAACAAACTTCGATGTATTTTACTTGTGCGCTTGTATTTGTACCAAAAGTATATAACAAATTAAAGGAAGCTCCACCATCTGTCGTTTTCCAAATGGAGTTATCCTTTCCGATGTAAGCGATTGAATAGCAATTTGGATGAAATTCCATTTCACTTGATTCTGCTGCATAATAACTTTCATTTGGTGCCATTCCAAAAGGTGCATTCGCAATTGGATCATTGAGGTTGACTGGGATTATTTTACCAGCAATATCTGAGAAATATGTTTTGCGATTTTGACCTGGGTTAACATAACCAGTTGGTGCTTCTCCTCCGCCAAGTTCTAAGAAATTTCCTGTTCCGTAATTGTCGAAATGTGCTAAATTTCCATTGTGGTATAAACCTCCAACTAAAATATCTTCATTCCAACCACTTCCAAATCCCCAGTAATCGGAACCGTGAACACCTGACATTTTAAATTCATAATTGCTAGTGAAAAAATCAGTTGAACTGTAAACTCCACCATCTGTTGTAATCCAAGTTTTTGAACCAATACTTCTAAAATCTTGCATATCAACGTGTAAATTCAAAGGCCCACCTACATATCCAGCAACCGAAGTGAAAGTTTGCCCTCCATCTAAAGAACGATATAAATTCAAGCCTCCGACTAAAATTTCATCTGGATTGGTAGGAGAAGCCATTAATGCACAATTGTAAAATCCTTGGTGATAAGTCCATTCTGGCCAGCCAATTGCTAAATTTTTGTGGTCAGGTGAATAAGGACCACCTACTTGTCCACTTGGAAGTGACCAACTTGAACCTCCGTCATCACTTCTATACACACCGATATACCCAAAATCATCTGCTTTCGATTCACCAATTAGATAAGCATAAACTCGGTTTGGATCAGCAGCCGAAACAGCCAAACGCGCCCCGCCATCATTTCTTGCAGGATCGTTGGATGAATACCAACCTGAAGATTGAAGTGTCCAAGTTGCACCAAAATCTGTGGATTTTAAAAATTCTGCTGAAATCGTTGAAGGATTATTTCTAACAAGATATAAAATCGATGCGTCTGTTGTGTTCACTTTGACATCGTACGATTTGTTTGAAAAAAGTAAAGTCCAATTTGTTCCGCCATCAATTGAGCGATAAGTTCCTTTCTCTGTGCAAGCTATAACGAGTTGGTCATTCGAAGGATTGATAAGAATTTCATTCACTCCAAAATTGGAATTTGACAACACATTTGTCCATTGTTGCGCACCATCAATTGAACGATAAATACCATTATTTCCTCCTGCAAAAACAATATTTGGATTTGAAAAATGAACTTCAATTGCTGATACACCACTTCCAAAATCTTCATTCTTTGAAACCAAAGTCCAGTTCAAGCCTTCATTGGTGCTTTTATAAACTTCACCTGGTTCTGTTCCGCAGTAAACAACTGATGGATCTCCTAAACATTGATCTAAACTGTAAACATTCGTTTGACCTGAACCCTGAACGCCACCTTCTTGAAAATTTGTAATCGGTCCAACAATTGACCAGTTTGAAGATTTTTCAGCATTCTGTTTCAATCGATACGCTTTATCTTCCAATTTTGCTTGTTCAAAACTCGGATAGTTGATAAATCCATTTTCATCTGTGAAATTCAAATATTTTCTTCTCCATCGTTTGTAATATTGTGTATGATACGATTTCACAAAAGGATGTGATTTGTAATAAGTTTTGTATAGCTCATCCACTTCAAAAATAGATGGGTTATCACCATACATTTTTTTAGCCCAATCTGGTAAAGAATTAATTTCCGCTGAGGAAGGTTTTTGTAAATTCTGAGCGATGCCTAAGTTAAAAAAACTAAACCCTATGAAAAAGGTAAATAAATATTTTTTAATCATAATGATTTAATTTTGAATATCTTAAAGAGTATTTATCTCCTGTATTTGTAAAATAATTAAAAGAAATTTAATCTATTTGGAGTTTAATTGATAACCTGAACCACTTTGTTTAAAGCTCTGTATTTTGCTCTGATTTTACCTCCTTTTGAGGTACCTTCAATTACGTCCAATTCATGTTGACGATCCATATAAACTGTTGAATTTCCAATTGCTAACGAGGTCATTTGTGGAATTCCTAAAACTATATTTGTTGCTCCATTTAAATCTTGAAGTGCCAAAGCTGCCTGTCCCCAAGCGCCATTTCCAATTAATATCCCTACTGCTTCGTTCGAACCAAGTGCTGTACCAACCCATGTGATTGTTTGGGCTTGTGACTTTTTCAAGGTATCAAAATCAGCAGCAAAAGCAATTACATCAACAGCCGGAATACTATTTATAAAAATTTGTCCAGTGACATTTTCATATTTGAAACTTCCCGATGTAATACGTCCTGCATATTCTTTAAAATGTCCGGTGTAAAGCGGATTGTAAGCTAAAGTGTCGCCGTTAAAAGTGACGTAAGAAGTAGAATCCAATTCTAAAATAGTTCCTGTTGGTCCGCCAAAACGAAATTTAGCCACAACCCATGTTTTATCTGTATTTTGATTGTAAAATACTTCGTAATCGGTGTAGATTTTATCTTGGTTAACGTCCGATGCGTTTTCTTTAGCACAAGAAGTTAAGATACTGATTACTAATAAACTTAAAAAAACTATTCTTTTCATTTTGATTGATTTTAGATACCGTAAAAGTAACTAAAAAAGCTTTTTTCGATACTTGACAATGATTTTTTGATTCAACTATCAACAATTTTAAATTTATCAATTCCATTTACCCTTAACTTTGATGAAGCATTAATAATTACAAAATGAAAAACATTGCAATTTTAACATCGGGAGGCGATTCACCGGGAATGAATGCAGCGATTCGAGCAATAGTTCGAGCAGGAATTTACCACAATCGTCGTGTGTTTGGGATTTATCGTGGTTATGATGGCTTAATTGACAATGAAATCAAGGAATTAATTTCTGTCGATGTTAGTAACATTATTCAAAGAGGTGGAACGATTTTGAAATCAGCGAGAAGTGAGCGTTTTATGTATCCTGAATTCAGAAAAATTGCTTTTGAAAACTTACAAAAAAACGACATCGACGGATTGATTGTTTTGGGTGGCGACGGTACATTTAAAGGTGCGTCCATCATTTCGAGCGAGTTTGAGTTGAATATTGTTGGAATTCCGTGTACAATCGACAATGATTTATTTGGAACAGATTTTTGCATCGGTTACGATACAGCGATAAACACAGCGATGGAGGCGATTGATAAAATTCGAGATACTGCGGATTCACACAATCGTTTGTTTTTTGTGGAAGTGATGGGACGCGATGCTGGTTTGATCGCGCTTCGAAGTGGAATTGCTGGTGGTGCTGAAGGAATTCTGATTCCAGAAACGGTGACAGATATTGATGCTTTGGTAACAACCTTAAATAAAGATTGGAAACGCACGAAATCGTCTATGATTGTTGTCGTAGCAGAAGGTGATGAAGAGGGTGGAGCATACGAAATCTCAAAACAAGTAAAAGAAAAATGTCCACAATTCGATATGCGCGTTGCAACATTGGGACACATTCAGCGTGGCGGAAGTCCTTCTTGTATGGATCGTGTTTTGGCGAGTCGTTTGGGTCTTGCCGCTGTGGAAGCGCTTGTCAACAAAGAAAGTAATTTGATGATTGGAATTGTGAATCAATCAATTTCTAAAACATCATTTGAAAAAGCCACTAAACACCATCAAGAAATCAATGCGGAAATGTTGCATGTTTTGGATGTTTTGGCGAGTTGAAATGAAACCAATGTTATTTTTTGAGTTATAAGTGTATTTATCTATCATTTTTTAAGAGATAAATACACTTATAAAGCAATTTGTAAATACAATTTTAGCCATTTACAACGCTAATTATTAATCATCACTAAACATAAAAAATTGTTTATCAACTATTTACTCACATCAATTCACCGAGATGAATGAAGACATCTACAACTTCTAATGAATGTTCGTTTTCAATTAAATCCTCATTCGATATAAATGTATTTAGCAACATTTTTTTTGTGTTCGTTTCTGCTTTAAACCGTGATTTTCTGAGTTTAATCTCTTGCGCGTACTTCTTTGTAATCTCGAAATTACTCTCATAAAATTTACATTCACATAGATTGATGGCTTGGTCTTTTCTATCAATAATCAAATCGAGTTGAAAACCAGTTTCAGCAGTTGTTCCTATTTTTGAAAAGCATGAAACTTCGGTATAAACATTTTTAATTCCCATTGCTGATTTGATTTCTGAGATATGCTTCATACACAGTGTTTCGAAAGCAAATCCTCGCCAGATTTTGTATGATTGAGATTGTGAAATTTGCTGCCATATAGTAGCGTCTTTCTTTTCATTACCTTTCATAAAGCGATGATAAAAAACAGAAAATTCATCCATTAAGCGGTAGTGAGTTCCGCGTTTTCGTTTTCCAAAAGGAGTGATTTCTTGAACAAATCCCGTTAAAACCAAATCCTTCATCGCTCTTGTAAAAGGTCCTCCCGCTTTAATTTTTGATTTTGCAACTAATTGCTCCCTGGATAACCCTTGATGAGCAGCAGCTAGACAGGCAACAACTGCCTCGTGATTTTCCCAATTGGTAAAAAGTGCTTTGTATAAATTTTGGTATTCATACTTAAGAGTTCCAGTCTCAGAAAAACAAATTCTTTCGATGGCTTTAGAAACGCTTTCACCTCTTTTTATTTGCTCCAAATAATAAGGTAAGCCACCTAAAACCATATATATTTCTGCTATTCCTGAGGGAGAAAAACTTATTTTCTTTCTTTCCAAAAACGCTTTCGTTTCTGCTAATGTAAAGGGTTTCAAATGAATTGGTAAATTGATTCTGTTGTGAAATCCACCTTTATCGTTTATGATTTTATTGGTAATCCAAGAAGTTGCAGAACCACAAACTACCAAAATAAAGTGCTTTTCTTGTGAAAGATAATCGTTCCAAAGATGCGCTAACAATTGAATGAAGCCTGATTTAGAGGTAGTCATCCAAGGTAGTTCATCGATGAATATTACTTGCTTTCTGTTCTTTGGTAAACTTTGAAGATACGACTTGAAAAGAAAAAAAACACTTTGCCAATCTTTCGCTTTTTTGAGCGTAAACTCACCATTACTATACTCGGCAATTTTCTGAACAAAATTATTAAGTTGAACATTCAATTTAGCGTTTTGAATGCCAGAAACGGTAAAGCAAAAATTGTCCTTATAAACTTCATGAACAAGAAAAGTTTTTCCAACTCTCCTTCTACCTGTAATAGCAGCAAATGAAGCGTGTTTTGCTTTCAAAGCATCCTTCATTGCTTGTGTTTGTTCTTTTCTACCTATCATCTATAAGTGTATTTATCGAAACAAATATAGAGATAAATACACTTATATGTACCAAAAATCAAATAATTAACGAAGTTATAAGTGTACTTATCTATCAATTTTTAGGAGATAAATACACTTATAGTACTATTTTCTAATTGAAAAACTAGGAGAAAAAGGATGTGATTATTATGCTATTTTTAAAATTCTACTTGAAGAAATCAAATCCTAAACCTTAGCCCAACACTCAAATCGCCCCTGAAGAAAGAACCCAATTCAAGTTCCATATTTGTAATCTGATGAAAAAATGTGGAATATCTATTTTCGAGCACAAAATCAATCTTATTATTTAATGGAAGACAGAGAGATAATCCGAAATTTAATCCAAAGTTAAAACCAGAAAATCCAGTTGATATTTCATTATTTCTTTCCCAAGTACTTGTAGTATACCAATGATAAGTTGTTTGACCAAGCGAATCAGTTAAGGAGTTATATTTTGGACTGCTACCATTTCCATTTAGTTGTGTTCGAAGGTTGTATGAAAATGTTGATCCCAAAATGAAATTAAAATCAATTTTCTTGGATTCAATAAATCGAAAAATGTAATTTACATCAAATTGACAATATTGAAATTGAACCTCATAATTATCAACTATTGGCCCATTGATTGTGGCTTGTATAACTTCAGATTTTGCGTTTTGAGTCCCAAATTGCAATCCAAAACGAAGATTTTTATGAAATACTAAACTATCAAAACTTATAGAAACAAAATAACCGCTTTTGATTTCATTATTAATTTCACCGTAATAAGTATATTTTGAATTAGAAAATTTCCCTGCACTATATCCTGCTGATGTAGAAAAATATTTTTGAGCTTTCAGATTTGTTGAAAGGAAACTTGAAATCAAAAATAAAAACAGGAATAAACTTCTTTTAGTAAGCATTTAGATTGAGTTTATTCATTAAAGCTAGAAAAAATAAATTGCAAATTACTTTCACCTTCAGTTATTTGTATAAATAAACAATCCCACAAAAGGTAAAACAAGACTTATTCAACTTTTTTTCATCTTTTGTGGGATAAAATTCCAATTACTTTAAAGAATCAAAACTAATCTATCAATTCCTTATTATCATTCACTTTACTTCCAGTACCATATTCTTGGTCGATGAATGCGCCGATTTTTTTCGTTAACGCTTTTTGCTTTACAAGTACAGTAAAATGCCAATAAATAAATGGAATTAAGATGCCAAATAATAAAATTGAAAAAGTGAATAACATTTGTTTTCCCATGCTTGGCCATCCTTCCAAAATACGTACATAGTTCTTTTTCTCTCCCATAAATATTGCACCAATACTTGGCGTTTGCTCTACAACCAACATTTTTGGAGTTTTGAAATACACTTTATATTCTGGAAAATTTTGCTCGACTTTCCCTTTGATTTCTTCTAATGTGTATGGTTTTACAGTTTTTACTTTCATATAAGTTTTTTAAGGTAGTGGCTAAAAATAAAGGTTTAATTTGGATTATCGCCTAAAGTCTATTCAATTTATTTCAAATTTCCTTTCAAATTATCTAAACTTTTTTGAATGTCTTTACCTAACATATTTACCAAAATCGGTTTGAATAAATTCATAGGAAATTTAGATGGACTGTAAAAACCCCAAGTCACAAGTGTTTCATTATCAGACTTTTTCTCCAACAAAAATCGCGTTGTTACCGTATTTTGCATCGGTTTTTTGAAACGAACTTGGTACTCAATCATTTCCTCCTCTTTCATGGAAATAATTTCTTGTTCACCCTCGCCTACTCCTTTATCAGTCGGGCTGTTCCAATAGTAAATGAAACCAACTTTTCCATCTTCATGTTGAAATTTCTTGTCCATATTCGGATCTTTCATGTTCCAAACACTAAAATAATCTTGATTTTTAGTCAATTTCAAATAGTCGTAGACCTCTTTTCGCGACTTCGAAACAAGCACCGATTTCTCAATGACCATTTTATTTCCCATTAAAACTGAAAGAATAACAAGGAATGCAACGATTCCCAAAACAATGTAAAGTGCCAACATAAACTGATTTTAAACAAATTAAGTAAAAAGAAATGATTTTAACAATCCACTTAATCCTATTTCTCTATGTGGTTTAAGAACAACACAATACTTGAATTTATTTTTTTCTCTATGGATTGTTCTGCCTAGTCTTATTAGGATTGTGTGTTTTTTTTTAGTGAATTCTGTAATATCAGTAGCTATATAAGAATCTAATTTCAAATTGGTTCTAAGTTTATTTTTATCAACAAAAAAAAGAACTTTTCATCTCAAATTCAGTGTATTTTTTTCCTATCTATCCACTAGTTGACACAAAATTAATAAATGAATTTTCACTGATATTTAGTTGATAATCGGAAAAAACTATAAAAACTCTTTCAATAAATTTCTTTTATATTTCGTCTGCATTAACAACAATTCCAAGTTTGATTCGACTGTCGTAATAATTTTTAAAAGCGTCTATTAAAGTTGATTTATCTGAACCATTTGGGCCGACAAACATCATTAATCTTTTGGTTTTTTCAAACAAGACTAAACTTTTGAGGAACTTTTCTAGTTTTTCTTATGGTTTCTTTTTGCTTTACAAACTCAATCGATCCATCTGGGATAACTACATAAAGCGATCCGTATTCTTCATACACAACTTGAGCCTGTACAGAAACAGCTTCTTGAAACGCTTTGATGGATGCACCAAGAGCAGCACCAACCATTGCAGAAATAATTGCATTGCTTTTTTTTCCAGTAATAAAAGTGCCTAAAGAAGAACTAGATAAGCATTTTTCAATACCTAATGTAGTTTTGCTTTTTTCATCTCCCCTAATCCGCAAACAAAGACTCTACAAATAACTTTCTGTCAAACAATTGTAAGTCGTCCATTTTTTCACCAACACCGATGTATTTCACAGGGATTTTCATTTGGTCGGAGATTCCGATGACAACACCACCTTTTGCTGTTCCGTCCAATTTGGTAACTGCTAGTGCATTGATATCAGTTGCTTGTGCGAATTGTTTTGCTTGCTCAAATGCGTTTTGTCCAGTCGAACCATCCAAAACCAACAAAATTTCGTGAGGCGCACCAGGAATTACCTTTTCCATTACGCGTTTGATTTTACTCAACTCATTCATTAAATTCACTTTGTTGTGTAAACGTCCTGCGGTGTCGATAATCACAACGTCGGCATTGCTTGCTTTAGCGGACTGTAAGGTGTCGAAAGCAACACTAGCTGGGTCTGCGTTCATTCCTTGTTGAACAATCGGAACGCCCACTCTTTCCGACCAAATAATTAATTGATCCACAGCAGCTGCTCTAAAGGTATCGGCCGCACCCAAAACAACACTTTTTCCTGATTTTTTAAATTGATGTGCTAGCTTACCAATTGTAGTTGTTTTCCCTACACCATTTACACCCACCACCATAATCACATACGGATTTCCGTCAGCAGGCTTGTTGTATTCTAAATTTCCATTTTGATTGGAATTATTTTCTTCTAGAAGTGAAATAATTTCATCGCGCAAAACTTTGTTTAATTCATCCGTTCCGAGTACTTTGTCACGAGAGACGCGCGCTTGAATTCGCTCAATTATTTTCAAGGTTGTTTCTACCCCAACATCAGAAGAAATAAGAATTTCCTCTAAATTATCGAGCACCTCATCATCTACTTTCGATTTACCAATAATAGCTCGAGCTATCTTAGAAAAGAAAGATTGTTTGGTTTTCTCCAGACCTTGGTCTAGGTTTTCTTTTTTTGAGCGCGAAAAAAAATCAAAAAGTCCCATAATTGTAAAAAAAAAGCCTCCATAATTGGAAGCTTCTATGCAAATATATTAATAAATAATTAGCCTTTTGTAAACCATTCTTTCACTTTATCGTTGTGAACGATTTCTTCTTTGAAAGTGTATGAACCTGATTTTTCTGATTTCACCATTTTAATCACTTTCGTATGTTCTTTTCCGCCACCTTTTTGAAGGGAAGCCACTACTTTCTTAGCCATGTCTTATTATTTAATTTCTTTATGAACTGTATATTTTTTCAAAATGGGATTATATTTCTTAATCTCCATACGGTCAGGTGTGTTTTTACGATTTTTTGTCGTGATATAACGTGACGTACCTGCCATTCCAGAATCTTTATGTTCTGTACACTCAAGAATTACTTGAATACGATTACCTTTACTTTTCTTTGCCATTTTCTTTGATGTTTAGCTGTTTCGCAACAGTTTATTTTAAATAACCTTTTTCACGAGCTTCTTTCAAACAAGCTTGTATTCCTTTCTTGTTGATTGTGCGCAATGCAGAAGTCGAAATTTTCAACGTAATATAAGAATCTTCCTCAGGGATGAAGAATTTTTTTGTAATCAAATTCGGGTAGAAACGTCTTTTCGTTTTTCTATTTGAGTGAGAAACATTGTTCCCTACCATTACTGACTTTCCTGTTAACTGACAAACTCGTGACATGTATATATAAAATTACGTGTAAATGCAAAAAGCGGATGCAAAGGTAGTAACTCTTTTCAAATATACAAACCATTAACATAGAAATCTTAATAATTTTTTTCAAATACTGAAAATTAGTCCTTTGCATTTCGTGGATGATAGCTCAAAATCGCATCGCGCAAGAATCGTTGGTCTAAGTGAGTGTAAATTTCCGTGGTTGTAATCGACTCATGTCCAAGCATTTCTTGAATCGCTCGTAAATTTGCGCCTCCTTCAATCAAATGGGTGGCAAAACTGTGACGAAAAGTATGGGGTGAAATATTTTTTTTCAAATCAATCGCTTCTGCCAACTGTTTGATGATGGTAAAAATCATTACTCTTGTCAATTGTGCTCCCCTCCTATTTAGAAAAACGATGTTTTCATTCCCTTTTTTAATCTCTTGATGACGCCGAATATGATCATTGTAGATTTGAATTTCTTTCTGCACTTGCGGACTCACAGGTACCAAGCGTTCTTTATTTCCTTTTCCGATTACACGCACAAATCCTTCGTCAAAATACAAATCCGAGAAACGCAAATTAATCAATTCACTCACACGCATTCCGCAACTGTATAATGTTTCCAAAATAGCGCGATTTCTGTGACCTTCCATCTTCGTTAAGTCAACAGCAGCAATCAATGCATCAATTTCTTCGATGGTTAATACTTCGGGGAGTTTAAGTCCGATTTTTGGTTGTTCGAGTAACTCACTTGGGTCGTCTTGAATCACGTTTTCCAACAATAAAAAGCCATAAAATTGCTTAACACCAGAAATAATTCGAGCTTGCGAACGAGCGCTTAAACCTAAATCGTAAAGGGTGGCAATGAAATTTTTTAAGTCGTCATACGAAATTGATTCTGCATTTTTTTGGATAGAAGTAGCGTATTGAAATAATTTTTCGACGTCTTTTTGGTAGGCAAAAATTGAATTTTCGGCTAAACCCTTTTCGATTTTCATGTATGAAACAAAATCCTTAATATAGCGGTTCCAAGTTGACATAGAATGAAACTATTAATTGTAAACGGTCCAAATTTAAACCTATTAGGTAGCAGACAACCACAAATATATGGGAATGTTCGTTTTGAAGATTATTTCGAAGAGTTGAAATCGAAAACCGAGGCGAATTTATCCTATTTTCAATCGAATGTGGAAGGTGAAATCATCAATCAACTGCAACAAGAAAGTTTTGACGGAATCATCTTAAACGCTGGCGGATACACGCATACAAGTGTTGCGATTAGAGATTGCATTGCAGCGATTGAAACCCCTGTTGTAGAAGTACATATTTCAAACATTGCTGGAAGAGAATCCTTTCGTCATGAGTCGCTCATTAGTCCAGTTTGTGTAGGTTGTATTTTTGGTTTTGGTTTGAAAAGTTATGAGTTAGCGGTGCGGTATTTTTTGATGATGGAAGATTTATAGATTTGTTTTGATTTAAAATAGTTCTCTAAAATCTATTTAAATTTTTATATGCAAATGTTTTGGACTTGATTCTGTTTAGTTGATTTTATCTGTGAATCCGAAGTAATTTATTGTTTTTAGCCACAGTTGCACGGATTTTATCCCACAAATTAATTATTCGAAAGTTGATCTTTATCTGTGAATCTGTGGCATTTTTTTTCACCACAGAGGCGCAGAGAAAACAAGTTTCAAATTTCCTATCACATTTTTGAACCAAATCTAACTCAAAGTGTACTCCCATTTTTAAAACCTTGAGTCATGAAAAATTTAATGCTTTCCCTACTTTGTTTGTTCATTGTAATACCTATGTTTATTGGACAAATTGCTTCTCCACGAAAAATTCAATTGGTGATTTTGTTTGACACTTCAAATAGCATGGACGGATTAATCGAACAAGCGAAATCAAGAATTTGGTCGATAGTAAATGAAACAACTGGTTTGCGCCACAATGGAATGGTTCCAACCATAGAAATTGCAGTTTACGACTACGGCAATTCAAGTATAGCTGCTGAGAAAAAATTCATTCGTCAACAGACAGCTTTTACAACTGATTTAGACTTAATCTCTGGGAAGTTATTTGGCTTGCGAACAAATGGTGGTGACGAATATTGCGGCGCTGTTATTGAACAATCCATTTACGATTTGAACTGGTCAAATAATCCGATGGATTTAAAATTAATCTACATCGCGGGAAATGAACCATTCAACCAAGGCCCTATCGACTACAAAAAAGCTTGTGAGCTAGCAAGTTCTAAAGGGATTTTTGTGAATACGATTTACTGTGGAGATTATGAACAAGGTATCCGTGAATTTTGGAAAGATGGTGCTGTTTGTTCTCGTGGCGATTATTTCAATATCAATTCAAACGAACGTGTGGTTCAAATTGCAACGCCTTATGACAAACAAATCAATGATTTGAATTACAAATTAAATGGAACTTATGTGGGCTATGGTCAACAAGGTATTTACAAAAAAGGAATGCAAGCTGCGGAGGATCAAAACGCAATGAATCAAGGAACTGTTGTCATTGCAGAAAGAGCAATGGTTAAATCTAAAAGTAATTACAACAATGCAAGCTGGGATTTAGTAGATGCTACCTCAGCAGATTCTACTGCTATTTACAAACTAAAGGAGGAGGAATTGCCTGAAGAATTACGTGGCAAAACAAAAGAAGAAAAAGAAAAATACCTCCAAGCGAAAACTGAAGAACGCAAAAAAATTCAAGACGAAATTGGAAAATTAGGCCAAGAAAGAGAAGCTTACATTAAAGCCGAAAAAGCTAAATCAACGGATAGTAAAAAAACAGACGATTTTGGTACGGCTGTTTCTAAAAGTTTAAAGGATAAAGCGAAAACGATTGGTTATGAGTAGATTAAAAATTTTAAATCATAAACCAACTCGTAAACTAAATCTCTGTGGTATGATACCGACGTGAATTTCTAAAATTTTCTATTTGACACAATAAGACTTCGTCAGTATTTGATTTGAAAAGTGATTTAAAGACAACAACCAGAATAAAAGTGAGAATTGAATACCAAGCCCTTTTACTTTATTAAATTGTTATATTGGACTTTTATAAAGCTTAAGTAAATTGAGATTTTTCTAATTACAATAACGAGTATTTGAAGAGCCATTAAAAAATTCTCAAAATTTCTTTATTTCCCTAATGGTCGGATTTTGTTTTTCAATGCGAAAATCAATAAAAGAACTGCTACGAATGCAAAACTTCGACCAATGAAATCACCATAAGTTGCATAAACCGTTTGCTTTTTTGACAATTGCACCTCTGCTTTGATTACCGCAGGGACCCACCAATCTGTTGTTTGCAAAACTTCGCCTTTTTCATTGATAACGCCGCTTGTTCCTGTATTCGCTGAACGAACTACCCAACGTCTATTTTCGATTGCTCTTAATCGTGCAAAACTAAAATGCTGTTTGTATCCTGGCGTATCTTTCCACCAGCCATCATTTGTGATGATACACAGCAATTCTGCACCTGATCGAACCTGTTGCGCAACAAAATCACCATAAATTGATTCATAACAAACAATTGGGGCGATAATCGAATTTTTCGTTTTAAAGTTTTTTGGATAAGCCTCAATCCCTAAAGTTCCTGAAGTTCCTCCATTACTAATTGCCAACTCTTCCAAAAACGGAAAATAATTCGAGAAAGGTAATTTTTCAACCCCTAAAACCAACTTTGATTTATGGATAAAACTATGTTTACCAGACTTCGGAACGAATAAAGAGGTGTTGTAACTTTCGTAAAATCCATTTCCATTACCAAGCGGTAAAGTCGCTCTTGAAACCTTCTTTTTAAAAGCAAGAGCCGTGGATGCACCAATTAAAAGTTCTGTTTTAGAATAGCGCGATAAACGTTCTTGCATTAATTGATAGAACTTAAAATACTTTAAATCTGGCTCAAAGAATCCTTGCGAAATGGCTGTTTCTGGACCAATCAATAAATCAGTATTCTTCGTCACTTTCTTGTCGGCGAGATCAAAAAATTTATTTAGTTGCGCTTCTACCGTTGAATTTGGGCTAAATTTCTCGTTGTAAGGGTCAATATTTGGTTGCACTAGAACAACTTCAAGTGTTTTTCCTTTCAAGTAAGGACTTTGTAACATCCAATACGAATAAGCGATTGGTAGAAGCAAAATCAAAGTTGCCAAAACAAAGAAATTACGTTTTACTTTTTTGTTTTCTGCTTGTTCTAATTGTTTTTTAAGCCCAAGAAATAGTAACAAATTCACTACTAAAACCCAAAGTGTTCCACCCAAAACGCCTACATATTCATACCATTGAATCCAATTCGTTCGAATAGAAAAAGCATCTCCAAAAGCTAGCCATGGCCAAGAAAGTTCCCAATTAAAATGAGCGTATTCAAAAGCTGTCCAAATTACTAAAAGCGAAATATAACCTTCCTTTCTTCCGATATGCTTCTTCGCAAAATGAAAACTTTGAAATGCCAAAGCCATCAATAAAGAATTAAATACAAAAGCAAGTACTCCGCCGACCTCTGTTGAATTCCAAATCCAAAAAGTTGTTCCTAAATTGTAGATGAAAAAGGTAAGATACGCGTGTAAAAAAACATTCGCCGAGGAACGATTTTGCGTTGAAATACTATCTTCCACAAAAAGCAATGGAATCAAAGCCACAAAAATTAGTGGAGTGATACTTCCTGTAAATGGAAAACAAAACACAAGAAGTAAACCACTGAGAATTGAAAGAAAGTAACGTTGCTGTCGTTTTATTTTCATCGTAAAAATTTCCTCGTAAAAATAGTGAGGATTTTTGAGGCTTGATTCTTAATTTTTGATTGATCGGAAACTCTACCGATAATTTAGTTTAAAACTACAATTTACTACTTACGAATTAGATTGACACGTTTTGACGATTGCCGTTAAAATTCGAATCAATCTTAGATTTTCTTCTTTTAGTTGTGATAACGGAAATTCGCTAAAACTACTAGCTTCAATTAACTCAAGCCAATAATAACATTCCCTTGCTTCTTTTGATGCAATTCCCATTTTTGCTGCAAAATCTTTTCTAGAATAACCAGCAGAAGCTTCTTTAACATTTGCACCGATACTTGTGGCACTTCTAAAAAACTGCTTGGATAGAATGAATTCATGTTTTGCTAACAAATCTTTATATAATGGAATTGATTTTAAAGCAAAATCAAAGGATTTTTGTTGTATTAAATTATCTTTCATATTGATGTTTTCTATTAAATTTAATGAAATAGATCATTTAAACCAAGTTTTCAAATCAAAAATCCAACATCAAAAATCAATAATTACAAAAAAGGCCAACAATTTCTTGTCAGCCTTTCCAAAAGATAAATCTTTTAAATGTTATGCGTTCGCTGTTTCAATTGCTACAACTGAAACAAAAGAACGGTTGTCTTTTTTCTTGCGAAATTCAACTATACCATCAGTTAATGCAAATAAGGTATGGTCTTTACCAATTCCTACATTTACTCCCGGGTGGTGTTGAGTTCCACGTTGACGAACAATAATATTTCCTGCAATTGCAGCTTGTCCACCGAAAATTTTCACACCTAAGCGTTTGCTATGTGACTCACGACCGTTTTTCGAACTACCGACTCCTTTTTTGTGTGCCATCGTTTAAAGTTTTGTTCCTTAATTGGAAGGTTAATTATGCTTTAATATCTGTAATTGTAATCGCCGTAAATTGCTGACGATGACCATTTTTCTTTTTGTAACCTTTTCTGCGTTTCTTTTTGAAAACGATAACCTTGTCACCTTTAACATGGTCGATTACTTCTGCGGTGATTTTTGCACCGTCTATAGCTGGGGCGCCAATTGTGATTTTACCATCGTTGTCAATCAATAACACACGGTCAAATTCGATTTTTGAACCTGCGTCAGAAGCTAAACGATGTACAAAAATCTTTTGGTCTTTTTGCACTTTGAACTGCTGCCCTGCTATCTCTACAATTGCGTACATAATAGCTTGTTTTTAAATATTAATTTCAAAATTAGGAGGGCAAAGATAGGATTTTATTCGTTAAGGACAAATTATTCACAAATTTTTCTTCGTATTTATTAGAAGGTGACCATAATTCGCTGTAATTACTCCAATTAAAACGACAAACATGGAAGCGATTTGCCCCCAACTTAAACTTTCTTTGAAGAAGAAACCAATTATGACAGCCACAACTGGAATGAAATACGTTACACTGCTTGCAAATAATGCCGATGACATTCGAATGATTCCATTGAATAAAAACACAGCCATAGCAGTTCCAAAAAGCGCAAGTATAGAAATATAACCCAGTCCTTCAAGCGCGTTTTCGTTGTTTAAAATAACAGATGGAGTACCGAAAACAAAGAAGGCTATTAAAGCGGGCAAAAACACCATTAAAAAAGCCAAAGCGGTAATGTCAACTGAGGAATAATGTTGGAGTTTATTTTTAATCGTAGTTAAACTAACGCCATATAAAAAAGTCGCCAAAACGATTGCTAAAACATGAAAAATGCTTGCATTTAAAGAAACTGATTTACCCGCATTTATTAAAAGTACAATTCCTATTGTGCCAATGATTGTGCCTATTACTTGAAAAGAAGTAATTCGCTGCTTGTAAATTAGGAATCCAATAAGAATGGTAAAAATTGGCGTGAAACTATTTAACATTCCAGCAAAACCTGAAGAAATTCCTGTTTCAGCATAAGTAAATAAAAAGGCAGGAAAAAAGTTTCCACAAAATCCTACGATAGAGAAAAATAACAAATCTCTTCTTGCTTGTATTTTTCTAACTGCTCGAATTGAAAAAGGCAACAAAACACTTGAAGCTATTAACATTCGTAAAGCACCTACTTGAGTCGATGAAAATATATTTCTACCATCTTCGGTAAACATTCCTTTTTTCATCAATATAAAAGAGCTTCCCCAAATACATGCAAGAGTGATTAAAAGTATCCAGCTTTTGGTGGTGTTTGACATGGGGGTAAAATTAATTGAAATAAAAGAAAGGTATGCAACTTATCAAGAATGAATTGCTTAAAAACAGGATAACGTCTATTCTAAAAGGTATGAAAAGTAATCTTCAAGATATCGAACTATTTATTTTTTCATTTTTCAATCAAAAAGTTTGAATCAACATAAAATCAGACACAATTCTTACCTTCGCATTCAATTCAATGTAGAATTTTAACTAGTTGACAAAAAAACTTTATCCAAATCCTTTAAAACTATAGATTTCGAAACAAATTTTGTTTACTTATTTATCTAGTTATTTTTACGAAAAGTAATGAAACTTCTAATACTAACGCAATATTATCCACCTGAAATTGGAGCACCTCAGAATCGCTTACACGAATTAGCTATGCGCCTTAGAGCCAATGGAATTGCTGTTGAAGTGCTTACTGCTTTGCCAAATTATCCCGTTTCAGAGATAATGAAAGGCTACGAAAATGGTAAAAATCGCTACGAGGAAATTGACGGAATTCCTATTCATCGCGCTTGGATTCACGTTTCAAAATCAAAAGGAATTGTTTCGCGCTTATTGAATTATTTCAGCTTCGTTTGGTCAAGTTACTGGAAAGGTCGAAAGATGAAACACTTCGATTATTTATTAGTCGAAAGTCCTCCCCTATTTTTAGGTTATTCAGCGATGGCTTTAGCGAAAAAATTAAAGGCTAAATTGATTTTTAACGTGTCCGATTTATGGCCAGAAAGTGCTGAAAAACTGGAAATTGTCACGAATAAACGCTTATTGAATTTGGCTTATAATTTAGAAGCAAAATGTTACGCAAAAGCACATTTAATCACAGGACAAACACAAGGAATCGTGGATGATATTCGCTCGCGTTTTCCTGAAAAAAGAGTGTATTGGTTGCCGAATGGTGTAGATGTTTCGTTTTACAATCCGACTCTAATTCAGGCTGGAAATTTCAGAGAAAAAAATGGATTCTCCGAAGAAGCCATCTTGTTTTTCTATGGTGGAATTATTGGTCACGCACAAGGTTTAGAAGTGATTTTAAATGCTGCGAACTTACTACGAGAACATTCAAAAATTCAATTCATTCTTCAAGGTTCTGGACCTGAAAAAGAGCTACTGCTGGAACTAAGAAAGACCTTAGATTTAAATAATGTTCATTTTCTTGAACCGGTAAGTAAAAAAGAAATGCCTGCCATTCTGAAATCAATTGATGTGGCTTTGGTTCCTTTGAAAAATTTACCTTTATTTCAAGGTGCAATTCCATCGAAAGTCTTTGAAGCCTTAGCTATGGAAGTTCCTTTACTTTTAGGAGTTGATGGTGAAGCAAGAAAACACTTTATCGATAAAGGAAATGCTGGTCTATTTTTTCAACCTGAGAATGCAGAAGATCTAGCAAAACAAGCTTTATTTCTAGCTGAACATCCAGAAAAGAGACTCGAAATGGGTAAAAACGCACGAATTTATGTTTCTGAACATTTTGATAGAAATAAGATAGCCGAAGATTTCTTGAAGGAATTGGATTGAAGAAATTGCCACGAATACACGGCTATTTTTTTTTGCACTTTGCCAAATTATCATCTCTGCATCTATGGCAAAAATGATGCTTGCTAACTAAGAATCTCGAAAGAAACAAAAAAGCGAAGCCCTTTCGAACCTCGCCTTTCAACCTAACTTATGAAAAAACTTATACTTCTTCCTCCGCCAATACTGGTTTTCTGAAGACAATCTTACCATCAAACACGTCCATTACAATGCGAGAAGCTTTATCAATTGTGCCACTTAACAGCGCTTTTGAAAGTTCGTTTAAAACTTGTTTTTGAATCACACGTTTCACTGGTCGCGCACCGAAGAACGGATCGTAACCCACTTCTGCTATGTGATCGAAAGCATCTTTGGAAACATACAACGACATTTCTTTTTCTGCCAACAAGTGCTTCAAACCTTCGAGTTGAATTTGAACAATTTCGCGCACATTGTCTTTTGTCAACGGCATAAACATAATCGTTTCATCTATTCGATTCAAGAACTCAGGGCGAATCGTTTGTCGCAATAATTCCATTACTTCAAACTTCGCTTTTTCGGTTACTTTCTCAAGTTCAGCAGGTTTCGCATTTTCAAAACGCTCGTGAATGATGCTTGAACCCATGTTGGAAGTCATAATGATAATCGTATTTTTGAAATTCACCACGCGTCCTTTATTGTCTGTCAAACGTCCGTCGTCTAAGACTTGCAGTAAGATATTGAAAACTTGGTTCATCAAAATTTTCAATATCTTACAGGATGTGCTTTTTCGATTTCGTCCAACAACACAATTGAATATGGTTTTCTACGTACAGCTTCCGTTAATTGTCCACCTTCATCGTAACCAACGTATCCCGGAGGCGCTCCCACCAAACGACTTACTGAATGTTTCTCTTGATATTCACTCATATCGATGCGCGTCATTGCGTTTTCGTCATTGAACAAATATTCCGCAAGTGCTTTCGCTAATTCTGTTTTACCAACTCCCGTTGTTCCTAAGAAAATGAAAGAACCAATTGGTTTGCGTGCGTCTTGTAATCCGGCGCGACTTCTTCTCACTGCATCCGACAAAGCCATAATCGCTTCTTCTTGTCCAACAACCCGTTTACCCAATTCGTCCTCTAATTTTAGTAATTTAGAAACCTCGCTTTCAATCATTTTGTTCACTGGAATTCCAGTCCATTTTGAAACGACATCTGCAATTTCTTCTGCGTCCACTTCTTCTTTGATCATTTTAGAATTCACTTGCATTGCAGCGAGTTTTTCTTTCAATGCTTCCAAATTATGTTCTACTTCCTTGGTTTTTCCGTAACGAATTTCAGCCACTTTACCATAATCGCCAGCTTTCTCCGCTTGTTCAGCTTCAAATTTCAGGCTTTCGATTTCTTCTTTTGCACGTTGAATACCATCTACCACATCTCTTTCAGCTTGCCATTTCGATTGAAAAGCGTTGCGTTGCTCGGTTAAATTAGCCAAATCACGTTCCACGTTTACCAATTTTTTGTCATCGTTTTCGCGTTTCAAAGCTGCACGTTCGATTTCCAACTGCATAATTTTGCGTTCGATTTCGTCCAATTCTTCTGGTTTTGAATTGATTTCCATACGCAATTTTGAAGCTGCTTCGTCGATTAAGTCAATCGCTTTATCTGGCAAATGACGGTCGGTGATGTAGCGTTGTGACAATTCCACCGCTGCAATAATCGCTGCATCTTTGATGATTACTTTGTGGTGATTCTCATATTTATCTTTAATTCCACGAAGAATTGAAATCGCGTCTTCTGTAGTTGGTTCGTCCACTAAAACGGTCTGAAAACGACGCACCAAGGCTTTATCTTTCTCGAAATATTTTTGGTATTCGTTCAAAGTTGTTGCACCTACTGCACGCAATTCTCCACGAGCCAAAGCTGGTTTCAAAATATTCGCAGCATCCATTGCGCCTTCACCTCCGCCACCAGCACCAACCAAAGTATGAATTTCGTCGATGAACAAAATGATTTCTCCTTCCGCAGCAATAACTTCTTTCACTACTGATTTCAAACGTTCTTCAAATTCTCCTTTATACTTCGCACCGGCAATCAAAGCGCCCATATCCAAGGAATAAACGATTTTCGTTTTCAAGTTTTCGGGAACGTCGCCATCCACGATTCGGTGTGCGAGACCTTCGGCAATTGCTGTTTTTCCAACGCCCGGTTCACCAATCAAAATCGGATTGTTTTTCGTTCTTCGCGTTAAAATTTGTAGTACTCTTCTGATTTCATCGTCGCGCCCAATCACTGGATCTAATTTTCCAGCGGAAGCCAATTCGTTCAGATTTTTCGCGTATTTCTCGAGCGATTTATAGGTTCCCTCCTGCCCTGCTGATGTTACTTTTTGTCCTTTTCGCAAGTCCATAATGGCATCTTTTAAAGTTGATTTTGTAATTTTATTGTCTTTCAGTAATTTCCCTGTACTGTCCGTTGCGTCTAATAAAGCATACAACAACAATTCTAATGAAACGAATTCATCGCCGAAGTTTTTCAGTTCGCTCAAGGCATATTGCAACACGCGGTTACAAGCTTGCGAGAGGTAGATTTGACCACCTGAAACTTTCGGATACGATTCGATGATTCGATCGACGGTAGCTTCAATGATTTTTGGGTTAACGTTCAATTTTCCCAATAAATAAGGCGTAACTTCTTGATCCACCAAAAAGATTCCTTTCAGTAAGTGACCTGTTTCGATGCTTTGATTTCCGTTGGATTCAGCTAAATTCTGTGCTTGCTGAATAGCTTCTTGCGATTTGGTTGTGAATTTATTTAAGTCCATTTGTGTATTGTTTCTTTTCCTTCGTCAAATGCTAAACCAATACCCTAAAAGAACTCAAAATCAGACTTTTTGTCGGGTTGAAGTGGGGTTTGGTGACATTTTTTCCGAAAAGAAGAATTCTATTGGAAAGTAGAAATGATTTTTTATCTTTGAGTTCGATGTTCAACAAAGCTTACCTTTTTCTTAATTCCAATCTGTCAATTTCTGTTGATGATTTTGAACAATTTGGATTTAATCGTTTTTATGACTTTGAATGAACTGGTTGTGGGAAAGCGAATTTAAAAAATGAGTGGAAGTTGACGCAATTCGGAGATTTAGGTGTTAGCTTTCATTGGAAAAACCGAAACGACACAGAAAACAATTTAAAACGATAAATAAAAAAGAGTATTAACAAGTAAAACAAAAAAGATGACAAAAAACAAATCAAAACCCATTGCACTGCTATTCGCAGCTATGCTTTTAGGAATAATGAGCTTTGCTCAAAGCATTCATTTTAATTACACCGATGGAACTAATACTTCCTATAATTTGGAGGATGTGCGTAAAATCACCTTTGATGCAGATGTGATGAATTTGTATTTGTGGGATGGAAGTGTATTTGCATGGAATGTAAGCACGATTGGTTATTACCAATACGATGAATCATCTTTAAATGTGGAAGAGTGGCTCAATAATGCCAATGCGTGGGGAGTTGTGATTTTTCCGAATCCGACAAGTACCAATTTGAATGTACGTTACAATTTGCCAAAAGAAGATGTAATAACGATTGCCTTGTATGACATGCAGGGCAAGTTAGTGCTTGACAAAAACTTGGGTAAACTTTCACCAGGTGAACACCAAGAATCACTTGATGTAAACAATTTGCCAAAAAGCACGTACGTCTGTCATATTAACGGACGGCATCAATCATTTACCAAATCAATTATAAAAAACTAAAAAAAGAACATGAAAGCAAAAATATATTTATTCGCACTCACATTAATGAGTGCACTAGGGCTAAATGCCCAAACCATCATGAACATTCACCAAAGCAATGGAACGGTATTGCAAATTCCATTGAATACAATTGACAGTATTACCTACACAATACCCAATCCCGGCAATTTAGCTACCATCACAACAACTGCTGCAACATCTATCACAGGATCAACTGTTGTTTCTGGAGGTAATGTGAGTAACGATGGTGGTACTTTGGTAACTCAAAGAGGTGTTTGCTACAGCACAAGCCCTTCACCAACAACTGTAAACACGACAATCATAAGCGGAAGCGGCACAGGAAGTTTTACAAGTAACATAACAGGTTTAACAACTAGTACAACCTATTTCGTGCGTGCTTATGCCACCAATAGCGCAGGAACAGTCTATGGAAATGAAGTGACTTTTACAACAACAGCAGGCGGAGGGGGTATTGTTACTGACCCCGGAGCAGGTGTCACTTTTGATAGTTACACCTATAGTTCTATTGTTTTAGGAAATGGTCAAGAATGGATGGCAGAAAATCTACGTTCCACTTCCTATGCCAATGGAGATCCAATACCAAATGTAACAGACTATACGCAATGGCAAAACTTAACTACAGGTGCTTGGTCTCATTACAATAACGACAGCCAATACGAAAACCCTTATGGTAAATTGTACAATTGGTATACAGTAGCTGACCCACGCAATGTATGCCCAACAGGCTGGCATGTGCCAACAGATGATGAATATACGCTTCTAACAGATTATTTAGGGGGTTTAACAGTTTCAGGCGGAAAGATGAAAAGCACAGGCACACAATATTGGGTAAGCCCAAATACAGATGCTACCAACGAAAGTGGTTTCTCAGTTCTTCCTGGCGGTTCCCGTAACGACAATGGCTTTTTCAACATTGGCAACAACGGTTTCTTGTGGAGTTCTACGGAGAGCAGTACAAACATTGCTTGGGACTGCTACCTGAGTTACTACAATGGCTTTGTGGTTAGGAACAGCAACAATATGAGAAGTGGGTACTCTGTGCGTTGCCTCAGGGATTAATTTATTTAATTCGTTTGACAATTTGCAGTAAAACGGTCTTGTTTTTTAGGAAGAAAAGAGCCAACAAAACGCTTACATAGAAGATCTAAACTGAAGTGAGGTGCAACGAAATTTCAGTCAAAGCCAAAGCCTGAAATTCTATTTATTATTTCAGAACTTCCTAATCTAACTAATTACAAAGTTTTTTAAATTTGAGGAAAGTTTAAAATGACAACAAGAGATATAATACTAAAAACATTGAAAGCCAATAAGCTTAAGCTTTCGAAATTTGGTATTCGAAATGTTGGTTTGTTTGGCTCTTATTCGCGAAATGAACAATCCAGTGAAAGTGATATTGATTTGTTGATTGACTTTGAACCTGAGAAAGAAAACTTCGATAATTTTATGGCAGCTTATGATTTATTTGAAAAAATATTCAAAAATGAAAAGATCGAAGTTGTTACTAAAAATGGCTTAAGCCCATACATTGGTCCAAAAATTTTAAATGAAGTTGAATATGTTTAAGGAACCAATAAAGGAATTTGATACCGTTAAATTCTTTCGAGCTGTAAAAGAGAAAATTTCAAAAGAAACGCAAGGTTTGTCATTCGAAGAATTCAAAATTTACTTGAACAAAAAAGAATTGAAGTCTGAGGAATAAAACACCACCAACCAATCCCTTTATGCCAAAACCTCATTACTACCAAGAAGCGTTGAGTACTCTGGAAAATGCTGCTGAACTAATTTCTTCGTCTCCTATCGACGAAATCTACTATACCGATATTAAAAAAGTTAAAGCTGTTGGAAAAACTATCGGTAATTGCTTGGAGAAGTTCCAAAAAATCAGACAATTGCGTTATTTACGCAAAAAACGTATGTTTGTATAAAAAATGCAAAAATGAAATTTCCTATTTTAATGGCTGATGTAATAAATAGTGGCAAAAAAGATCCTATATTATTAATGCGTCAGATTAAAGATATTGTAACAACTATAAACTTGGAAAAACAAGAACAATTAATTTCTCCGTTGACAATAACTCTAGGAGATGAATTTCAAGGTTTGGTTCACTCAATGGAAAAAGGCATCGAAACGATTTTTGATATAGAAGAAAAAATAGTATCCAAACAATACGATTTAAAATTGAGGTACGTTTTATACTTTGGTAAAATTGAGACCGAAATAAATAACAAAATAGCATACGAAATGCTAGGAGAAGGTCTTACAAATGCAAGAAAAGCATTAAATTCTTTAAAAACCAAAGACACTAGATTTCAGATTCACCTTAACAACAATGAAGATGCAAAAGAACTTTATTTGAACAAAGCTTTTTTTATTTATCAAAATTTCATAGATTCATGGAAAGCGAAAGATCTGGAAATTGTCAAGGAGTTTTTCTTAAATGAGGACTATAAAATAGTAGCACAAAAAGTAAATATCGATCAATCAAATGCATGGAGGAGAAAAAAAAGCCTTAATATCTTAGAATACAACAATATAAAAAAAATCATTTTATTCATTTTAAACCCATATTATGAGTTATAGTTACTTTTATTTTATTCTAATTTTCGTAATTGGCGAAATAATAATAAACATCACCTTTTTTAATTACTTGAAAAAGTATTTTAAAGTCAATCAAAATTCAGGGGAAGAATTATCAGGTAAATTTTTAGGATTAGACATTTCTTTATTTAAAGGATTACTGGAAAGATTCGTGCTTTATTTTGCTTTAACCATTAATTTAACACAAATATTAATCGTTTATGGTGCCATTAAAATCGGTACTCGATTTGAAAAAAATGACAAAATAAAAAATGATTACTTTTTAATAGGAAACTTCAGTTCGATATTTGCTTCAATCGTCTATTATTACATTTTCAACAAGTTGATAAGATAAAAATCATTTGAAAACATTATTGCAAGTCCTTTGGCGAAATTTTCACAATTAAAGTAGAAAATGGAAGATTACTTGAAAAAGCCAGACTATGGTAAATCAAACCAATAAGAATTATGAGCAAAAATTTAAACCCAAAATTAACATCACTTGATGACTTAATTAACCAAAATTATGGTGAAATTGGCTCAAGTAAAAGAGATGAATTCGAGGAAGGTTTTGAGGCTTTCAAAATTGGTGTTATGATGCACGAGCTTAGAAAAGAATTAGGTATGACCCAAGAAGAACTTGCTCTTAAATGTGGCACTACTAAAAATTATATTTCTAGAATTGAGAATAATGCCAGTGATATTCGATTGTCAACACTCATGAGAATTTTTAGAAAAGGTTTTGGTAGCCAATTGAAATTGAGTATTGGTTAGGTTGAGTATAACCCGTTAATCTAAATTCGTGAAATCAAAAAATAAAAACATCAAAACATTCAACCAACATCTCGATAAAAGATACGGTGAAACTGGCACTAAAGAAAGAACAGATTTTGAAATTAAAGCCAAATCATTTGCTATCGGTGAGTTAATAAAGGAAGAAAGAAAATTGAAATCACCAAAATAAAAACACAACCAAGCAATCCCTTTATGCCAAAAACACCTTACTACCAAGAAGCACTGCGTACTCTTGATAATGCTGCTGAACTAATTTCTTCGTCTCCTATCGACGAAATCTACTATACCGATATTAAAAAAGTTAAAGCTGTTGGGAAAACTATCGGTAATTGCATCGAAAAATCTGCTAGATTGTAAATTAAATTAAAGGGCGGTGAAATTTCTAAAAAAGCTGACGATCGTGAAATATCATCACATTTAGGAAAGATTGACATGCACACCTATTATGTGTATGATGACTTGCATACCTTCTTTTTCGTTCTTGTTTATTCGCGTGGTTACAATAATTCAAAAAGTATAAAGGAATCAATCAAAACAGCTAAGAAATTTATTAAATTGCAAAAGCCTTTTGAAAAAATTGGATTATTTTTGAATGGGTAGTAATTTAGCTGCCAATTAATTAACTGTTAACGTGAGCATTAAAGATGTAAAGTTTAGTGATAAAAATCCTGAGTTCTACGAAGTTTTGAAAGAACGTGTGAAAAAGTATTTTAAAGAGAATAAAATATCTAAATACGCTAATTTTGAAATGAAACTAAAAACCATTCTGATCATAGCTCTTTACCTCGTTCCATTTGCTCTGATGCTTAGCGGTATTGTTTCATCCAAATGGTCCGTACTTGGTTTGTGGATCGTGATGGGTTTTGGAATGGCAGGAATTGGGCTTTCGATTATGCACGATGCAAATCATGGAGCTTATTCAAGTAATCAAAAAGTAAACGACGCTCTTGGCTTCACGCTCTCATTCGTTGGCGGTTATCGATTGAATTGGATAATACAACATAATGTCCTTCACCACTCTTTTACAAATGTAGAAGGGTTTGACGAAGATATCCATCAGAAAGGAGTTATGCGCTTTAGTCCAAAACAACAACGAAAAGGTTTTTTTAAATTTCAAATCTTTTATGCCCCCATTTTTTATAGTTTACTAACTTTAGTTTGGTATTTGTTTAAAGACTTTGCAAAACTTGTCCGTTATAATAAAATGGGGCTACTTGAAAAACAAGGGAAATCTTTCAAAAATGCGCTTATTGAAGTTATTTTTCATAAAACATGGTATAGCATATTATTTATTGTGCTCCCTATAGCGCTTATTGATCTTCCTTGGTGGGTAATTATACTTGGATACATTTTGATGCATTTTATTTGTGGTCTAATGTTGTCTTTAATTTTTTCATCAGCACATGTAGTTGAAGAAACTGAATTCTATGTAGCTGACCAAAATAAGTCACTAGACAATAATTGGGCAATTCATCAGATGCGCACCACATCTAACTTTGCAAATGAAAGTAAATGGTTTACTTGGTATGTTGGCGGATTGAATCACCAAATTGAACATCATTTATTCCCACATGTATGTCACGTGCACTATCCTGCTTTGAAGGAAATTGTAAAGAAAACAGCCCTTGAATTTAATCTCCCATATCACGAACATAAATCATGGTTTGGTGCTTTAAAAAGTCATTTTACCTTAATGCATAATTTGGGAACAGGTAAGGCGGATCGAATAGCAAAGTATAGTGAATAAAAAAAGCTACTGTTTAATTATTATATCACTGTTTAATTAGTAAATGTCTAGAAAAGAATCAGAATACGAGATTAAAGACCATCAACTTTTTGGTTCTTCAAAAAAAGTTTGGAAAATACTCAAGTCAGAAAATGAAATTGCAACGAGCAAACTAAAACGTGCTCGAAAAATTTCAGTTGTAATTGCTTTATTAGGGGTGTTTAGAGCATTACAACAGTTAATTCTTAGAGTGAAAATTAAAGATGTTGCACTAAAAGATGACACTCCAATATTTGTGATTGGACATTGGAGAAGTGGCACAACGCATTTGCACTACTTACTTTCTCAAGATGATAGGTATATGCATCTTAGTGCGTTTCAAGCATTTTTTTGTAATATGGCCTTCACAACTAAATGGTTTTTTAAACCTATTCTTAAAATTGTAATGCCAGAAACACGTCCTCAGGATAATGTTAAAGTAGATGCAGACGCACCAACCGAAGACGAACACGCTTTAGTAAATATGACAAAAATGAGCGGTATGCACATGTTCTTCTTTCCAAAAAATATGATGAACTTTGATAAATACAATTGTTTCGAGGAAATATCAAGTAAAGAATTGCAAGAATGGAAGTCCATTTACTCCAACTTGCTAAAGCAGATTGAAGTATTCAATAAAAGCGATAAAAAATTATTGTTAAAGAATCCACATAATACGGCACGAATAAAAGTACTTCTGGAAATGTATCCAAAAGCCAAATTTATTTTCATCCATCGAAATCCTTATGAAGTTTTTATGTCAACAATTACTTTGTACGAAAAAGCAGTAAAAACCCAATTTTTGCAAGAGTTTAGCGAGGAAGAATTAAATGAATTGGTATTATACTGTTATGAAAAAATGATGTCAAAATACATTGATTACAGGAAATTGATTCCTGCCAACCAGTTAATCGAAGTTGGTTATGATGAACTTATAGAAAATCCAATTAGTGAATTAGAAAGAATTTATGCTCAACTTCACTTAGGTGAATTCCAAAACGTAAAACCTCGTTTCGAGTTGTACTTAAAAACATTAAAAGCATACAAAGTGAATCCAAAAGTTCAATTGGACAAAGAAATAAAAGAACAAATTAAAAAGCGATGGGATTTTGCTTTTAAAGAATGGAGATATGAAAAATGAATGAATTTCATCACATTACAATTCGACAGACTCAAACCTATCTTTTTAGTTATTTATGGCTGGCTTTGGAACTGTTTATTATGAATTTGGGAATTAATTATTATTTCCCATCAAGCTCACTTATTATATTGAGTTTATTCATGTTTTGCTTTGCTCGACTTTATTATTGGCTTGATTTTTCACCTGAAACCAGTTTTCAAACGCTTTTCATTCTTGGGTTAATTCCTTTAAATTGGATTGTATTTCAGCTTGGGTTTTTCGACCATTTTCATTTCGTTTTATTGTTTTATCTTCTGGTGTTCATTACATTGGGTAGCTTTCGTATCTACAAAAAGAAATTCTTCATTTCTGGCTCTCAAATAACCGTTCAATTAATTCGGTCAAAATCATTTGAGTTGGATAATTCTAAACTAATTATATTAATGCAGCATTCTAGAGGTAAACTATTCAACTTTGGATGTATTTTAGTGCCAATTGTCGGAGCGAAAAACACGAAGAAAAACCTGCTTTTATGTATTTTATTCCATAAAAGGCATGATGCTATATTTTCCGGATTCTACCGAATGGATGGAATTAGAAATCCGAAAGAAGTTATTCAAAACCTAAAAAACAAACTAACTGATGAAAAAATCTAAACAAGCTTGGATGGGAACTATCCCCTTATTTGTTGCAATACTATTATTTACACTAGGAATATTATTCGCTTTTTTTCTAATAAGCTATCTCCAACTCTCCCATTATTTTCCTTTATGGATTTCGCTACCTTTATCCATAATTGCCGCATTTATTTTATTCGCCGCATTTCTTAATATTCCAATTCCAAGAAGAAGGAAAGACCCAATATCAGATTTGAATATTAATGATAAAATAGCCGAAGGTGCTTGGTGTTCAGTCTACATGAAAAAAAGCGACAAAAATTTGGTTGTTAAACAGTTATACTTTTGTGGTTGGGGTCATAATGATTACAGAAAACATAAGGCTTTGGTGATAGGTAAAGAGAAAATATGTGGGAAATGGAACCCATTAATTCTATGGTTTCTCCACAATTATATGTTGCTGTACCAAATGATCGGTTTAAAAAGAAGACTGAGATTTGAGCAATCGATTGATGCTTTACCAACCACTTCTAACGTTAACTACACGGGTCTCAGATATGAGCAAACTTTCGTCACCAAAGAATTAACTGTTGAAAATTGTCCTGAAAACATTGTTGAACAATTCAAAAAACTAAACGATGATTTGGAGCGATGTGGGTTATATATAGATGATGTTCATGCCCGAAATGTCCGGTTGACTGAAAATGGACAAATACAAATTGTAGATGGTGAGCTTTATTCTGGAGGAGAGGAATGGATTAAATCTAAGCTCGTAGTTCTTATTAATGGTGCGATGGTTTCAAATATGGAAAAAGTATTGGGGAATGATAGAATTATTGCTTGGGTTGACCATAGAGAAAGGGTTGATAATATAGTGAAGAAGGCATTTAACACAAGAACAACTGGGTAAGTTTGATGGTGTTCAAAAATCTCAAATTTCTAAACTATAAAGTCACAGTGCAACAATCGAAAAAAATATTAAAAGTAGACTTTGAACACTTATTTTAATTTTTAGAGCAGACTTTGAAAGATCATTGAAATTGAGCATTGGATAATCTCCCTACTCTATCACAATCTTCTCGCCCAAAAATTTTGGTTGTGTTGAAATGATGAAATCAATAAACATATTGGTGCGTGCGAGTTTTTCGCGGAGTTGAGTTCTGAAACCGTAATAAGCTGTTACGTCTTTTGCGTTGTAGCCGATTACATCTAAGCCCAAATGTTGTGCAATATAAATGGCTCTACGTGTATGGAAATCTTATGAAATGATAGTAAATTTCTTCTGTCCAAAGATTTTTTCTGCTCTAAAAACGGAATCAAAAGTTCGAAATCCTGCGTAATCAAGAACGATTTTATCAGCTGGAATGCCGTTTTCAATTAAGGCTTGTTTCATATCCTCGGGTTCGTTGTATTCCTTTGTTCCATTGTCACCACTTATTAAAATGTAGTCAATCTTTCCAGCTTTGAATAATGCCGTTGCTGCATCAATTCTGTACTTGAAATAGGAATTTACCCAACCGTTAATGAGCAATTTTGAGGTTCCCAAAAGTAAACCAACTTTTCGATGAGGGATTTTTTGAACGTCGGTGTAAACAAGCTCGTCCGTTTTATTTTCAACACGCCAATCAGCAAGGAAAACCATTAATACACAAGAAATGATTAATGCAAAAAAGGAGCGCAAGAAAAACCTCCAAGTAAGTAGTGATTTTAGAAAGGACATAGCGGTGAGAAATAGAATGCAAATAAAATCAAATTGGTTTGATAAAATGGGAAATGTAATTTAATATTGAAAAAATAATGGTTATTTGGTATGTCGCCCTTTCAGGGCTACAATTAATAAATAAAAAAACTATTTAAACTAACTCCTTAAACCAGAATCAATCCGTTTATCCATTTAGTTTAAGGCTTTCAGAAAAAGTAATTACTTTCATCTTCAAATTAAAAAGTCATCCAATGATTAAAGTTAATGCCTTAACGAAAGACTTTCCTTTGTCGAGACAACAAAGAAAAGAATTGAATACCGAAGATAAAATTGCACGTGCTGTTGACCACATCAGTTTTGAATGTCATCCGGGAAAAGTTTTTTCGCTTCTAGGACCAAATGGCGCTGGAAAAACAACCACTTTGCGAATGCTTTCAACGATTTTCACTCCGACTTCTGGAACGATTGAAATCGCAGGAATTGATGCCGTAAAATATCCACAAGAAGCGCGTAAAAAAATTGGTTTCCTTACTGGTTCAACAGGTTTGTATGCACGATTGACTCCTGTTGAATTGATTGATTATTTTGCATCGCTTTATGGTGTTCCCAAAAATGAATTGGAATCTCGTAAAAAATACTTATTTGATCTATTGAATATGCACGATTTCCTAAGAAAACGCATCGGGAAATTGAGTACGGGAATGAAACAAAAAGTGTCGATTTGCCGCACGATGATTCACGATCCAGAAGTGGTTGTTTTTGACGAACCAACGAGTGGTTTGGATGTTATCACAGCGGAAAATATCATCAAATTAATTCGCGATTGTAAAGACCAAAATAAAACGGTTATTTTCTCCAGTCACATAATGAGCGAAGTCGATTTATTGTGCGACGATTTAGCGATTATCCATAAAGGAAAAATCAAACACGAAGGTTCAATGCTTGATTTCAGAACCAATATGCAAGAGTCAAATTTGACCGCAGAATTTATCCGAATTGTTCAATCTCAAACTTACAAAAATGATTTTCAATATATTTAAAAAAGAGCTAATTGACACTTTACGCGATCGTCGTACCTTGATGATGATGCTCGTTATTCCGATTTTAATTTTCCCAATTACGCTCAATGTGTTTGTGAGCATTTCTGCCTCTTTTCAAGAAGAAGCTGCAGTTAAAACCTTGAAAGTTGGTATTGTTGGGGATAAAAACAGCTATTTTGCACAGCAGTTAAATGAGATTCCGAGTGAAATGGGAGCGAAAAAGCTAGTGTTTTTTAAAGATTCAGCTTCTTTAATGACGGAGTTAAAGAAAGATAGCATTCAACTTGGAATTATTATCGAAAAACAATTCAATCAAACGTTGGAGGCTCAGCTACCTGCTCGCGTAACTTGGTACTTTGACGCTACAGAGATTGGTATCAATGAACGTGCTGAGCAATATATGAAAATCATAGAAGTGAAAGCGCAACAAAAACGCTACGATGAATTGGAAGTTGATTTCAGAAAAGTAACGCCGTTTCAAACTTCGTATCAAAACATTGCAAGCGATAAAAAAATGGTCGGACAAATTGCTGGCGGATTTTTACCCTATATTTTCATAGCCTTTGGTTTTATTGGCTGTATGTATCCTGCAATTGACTTATTTACTGGAGAGAAAGAACGAGGTACAATCGAAACGCTTTTGACGACTCCTGTTGCTCGTTGGCAAATTCTATTTGGAAAAATGATGGTGGTTGTCCTTTCAGGATTGCTTGCTTCAAGCGCTGCTCTACTCGGTTTGTTTATCTCGATTGAATTTCTAGACATCGTTGACAATCAAGAAATTATGAAAATTGTTCACGAAGTTTTGAGTCCATTGTTTATTGTTTCAATGTTCAGTTTGTTGTTTCCTCTAACAATTTTCTTTGCTGGTGTGATGATTCCAATTGCTGTCTACGCGAAAACATTTAAAGAAGCGCAAAGCATTATTACACCGCTGAATATTGTGATGGTTTTACCTGCAATGGTTGGTTTTTTCCCAGGGATTGAGTTGAATCTTATTACGGCTTGTATTCCAGTTGTTAATGTTGTTTTGGCAACTAAAGAATTGATTTCAGGAACTTTAGAATTTGGATATTTAGCTTTAAGTTTTGGTGTAATGGTGATTCTTGCCCTTGCTTCTGTTTTTGTTTCTTACAAGCAGTTTGGTAAAGAGACGAATGTGGTGAGTTAATAGATTATGAATAGCCAAATCAATTTGCAGTTTATTATCATCATATCTATATATTTTCTTTTTAACCTGAGAGTTAGATTTTTAAAATTGGATTAACTTCGTCGCTCTCCGCTGTCAGACCGCTCAGAAACAATGAGTGACTAATAACGCTTTTGAAAATGCATCGGGATACATTGATAAAGGGTTATGAAGTAAATCGTTGTTTATCAGCGGAATAATTTACCACTTTGTATAAAAACCAGTTATCCTTCAATGTTCCCTCTTGATTTAGTCAGTTACCTCGTAAGCAGGAACGAAATTAAATCTTCAAGTGAACACCTTGACTAACAAATTGTTATGACAATCTAATCGCAAAGCAGCACCGCAGGTAATTCCAATTTTACTATCGAACTCAAGTTTTTACTGTTTTTTATTTTCAACTTTTGAATCTATAAATTGCTAATAAACAATTAGTAATAAAAAAGAGGTCCTAAAAAAATGCATTATCATTTTTCCACACAAAAAAAGCGCCACCGATTACTCAATGACGCTTTCGAAAGTGTTAGTTTACTTATTTCTTAATCTCCAATCGTTTTAACAATTGAACATCTTTTCCTGTGAAAATTAAATTGTAAGAGCCACTTGCGTAATTACTTAAGTCCACATTGAAAACTGAATTTGTCAATTTCCAAGTACCTACTTTTCTTCCTGCAGCGTCGATTAATTCCATTTCTGTCACTTTATCTAATGGAATATCCTTTACTGTTAACATTCCACCAGTTGGGTTTGGATAGATAACTACTAAATTCGATAAAACTTCATCAATTCCTGCACAAGCGTCAACTTGAATCGTATTTGTAGCTGTGTTACTACATCCATTTTGCGTAGCTGTATAAGTGATTGTGTAAGTTCCTGCTCCAGCTGTAGATGGATTGAAGTTATTATTCGTAACTCCAGTTCCTGAATAAGTTCCACCTGCTGGTGTACCTCCCGATAACGCAAAACTTCCATCAGTATCACAAACGGTATTAAAGTTAGCTAAAGCAACAGTTGGTAAAGGATTCACAGTTATTGTAAATGTTACAGGACTTCCTGGACAAGAATTCAATGTTGGAGTTACAGTTACTGTTGTTGTTCCAGTTGTTGTTGGCGTAAATGAAGCAATATTTCCATTTCCACTTGCTGCTAAACCTAAACCTGTATTTGAATTAGTCCAAGCATAGGTTGATGACGCACTACTTCCCGAGAAGTTTATTGCTGCTACTGGACTTCCTAAACAAGCTGTTTTGTTTCCTGGATTAGTAACTGTTGGAGTTGGATTAATCGTTGCTACCACAGGTGTTCTTGCAGATGTACAACCTGAAGCTGTTGAAGAAACATAATAAGTTGTTGTTGTAGAAATTGAAGGAGTTGTGAAAGTAGCTCCTGTTCCTAATGCTGTTCCTCCAGTTGCCGCTGCAAACCAAGATAAAGTTCCTGCTGATGCAGATGCTCCAAGTGTCACTGTACCTGTACCACATCTATTTGCAGGTGTAGTTGTTGGTGCTGTTGGTGTAGCATTAACTGTGATGTAGTTCGTTTGGTTAGAAGTATTTGAACCCGATGAATTAGTAACTGTTAATGAAGCGTTATACGTTCCTGCAGTTGCGTAAGTAACCGTTGGGTTTTGTGCAGAACTTGTAGCTGGTGTTCCTCCAGGGAATGACCAAGCGTAAGTTGTTGGAGTTCCTGTTGAAGTACTTGTATACTGAACTGTTTGTCCTGTACAAGTTGTTGCTGTTGGTGTTGAAGTAAAACTCGCAACTGGTGCAACAGGCGTTCCTGTTCCTGTAATATTGATGTTATCGATATAAAGGTTGTTCCCATAATCAGCCAAGTTTCTAAATGCTAAAATTGCACCTGCATTTCCAACATAGGTATTCAAATTAATTGTTTCCGTTCTCCATTGAGCTGTTGTTGGAACGAATGAAGCTGTTGTTGCTGCTGCAGTTGGTAAATTTCCTGTTGCAACTGTAGTTCCAGTTTTGTTGTATAATGAAGTCCACGTTGTACCACAATCTGTTGAAATCAAAACTTGTAAACCATCTGTGTATGTTGCATTGTACGCAGCATAAGCTACATCAAAAGTCATTTGAGCAGCCGAGTAACCCGATAAGTCCAATTTTGGCGTTCTCATTTCATCTTGATTTCCAGTGTCATCCACTAAAAAATTCCAGAATGCCATTGAATTTCCTGCTGTCGGAGCAAAACCAACAGTTGGAGAACGCACCCAAGTTGTATCCCCCCCGTCTGCATTCACAACCGACCAACCTGTTGGTGGAAAAGTAGTTCCTGCGAATCCTTCTGTAAATGGAAGCGCTAAGCCACCACCAGCTGATACAGTAATATAAGTTGTTTGATTTTCAGTATCGGTACCGTTTGCGTTTGTTACAGTTAAAGAAACAGCATACGTTCCTGCGTTAGCATATGTAACTGAAGGGTTTGCTGCTGTGCTCGTTGCGGGCGTTCCTCCTGTAAATGTCCACGAATAAGAAGTTGGACTTCCAGTTGAAGTATTTGTAAACTGAACAGATTGCCCAGAACAAATTACTTGACTATTTGCTGTAAAACTTGCAACTGGTAAGGTGGGTACATTTGAGTATAAATCACTTTCCCAAGTTCCACGTCCAAAAGTTCCTGCTTTCAATCTTCCTGTTGCGTAGTAAATTTCTAAATCAGTTACTGAACAATTTGGCAAACCTGCGCTAAAATCAACCCAAGTCGTCATTGAATTATCTCGGTAATAAACTCCAACATCTGTTCCAATGTAGATTCCATCACCAGCTGAGTTTCCGTTGTGGTAAACAACACAATTTACAGGGACATTTGGCAATCCAGTAGATAAATTAGTCCAAGAAGTACCACCATTTGTTGTTTTGTAAATTTTAGCTGTAGCAACATATCCGGAATAAGTAACAAAAGCAACATTTGGATCTGTATTTGAAATTGCTATCCAAGTTGGGATCGCATTCGTTGGCAAACCAGTTGAAACAGCCGTAAAACTTGTTCCACCATTTGTAGATTTTGCAACTGCATTTGTACCTGATTTCAAAGTGTAAATAATTTGATTATTACTTGGAGCAATGGCAAATTCTGTAATGTTACCAGAACCAGAAGGTGTTCCTAAAGCTGTCCAAGAAACTGAACCCCAAATATTCGCACATTTATACAATTTTGTTCTACCACCTGCATAAGCTGTTGCAGACGTAGTTGGATCTTGGTGAATAACACTTACCCATTCTTCAGAACCGTCAGCTGTTGGGTCAGTAATATCAGAGAATGAAGTTCCGCCATTTGTTGAACGATAGTAGTCACCATAATATAAAGAAGCAATCATATTCGTGTTGGTTGTTCTATCTACATAACAATCCATTCCATCACCGCCGACTTTTTGTGACCACGATGTCCCGTTAGTTGTTAAATTTGTTCCATTATCTTGATGTCCAGCGAGAACGAGGTTTGCATTAGATGTTGAAATAGAAATTCTGTATTGTTGTGCAATTTGCAAGTTAGAACTTAAATCAGACCAAGCTGTTCCTGTATTCGTTGTTTTAAAAACACCACCATCGCAACCTGTAAGGATTGTAGTTCCATTTCCTGGTAAAAAAACTAAATCATGTATGTCAGCGTGAACATAAGTAGAATTTGATGCAGTCCAAACAGATGTTTTTGTGAAATTCGTCCCACCATTTGTACTTTTCCAAATATTTATACCACCTGTTAAAACTGTTTCAGCATTAGTTGGAGAAACCGCTATTGCTAAATCATACCAACCTTGTCCTCCTGAATCTGCACCATTATCCCAACCTAAAATATTGTTAGAAGCAGTAGATGCCATTCTTGTTGTAAACGCTGCACCACTATTTGTTGAACGAACCAAACCTAAAAATCCATTATCTGAGGCTCTAGCTGCCAATAAATAAACATAATTAGGGTCTGCCTCTGTTACAGCCATTGCTAATCTTCCAATTCCTGTTAGTCCTGTTGTAACTGCTGTCCAAGTTACTCCTCCGTCTGTTGATCTTTTAAAAGAAGTTCCACAAGCATAAACTGTAGTTGGGTCACCTGGTTTGAATTCGCCATCAGAGCAAGCGAAAGTTCCAGTTGGATTTGTCCAAGAAGTACCTCCATTTGTAGTTCTAAAAATACCTGCACTTGTAAAAGCCATTAAAATCTGTGGATTTGTAGGATGAATGAGTAATCTTCCAATTGTACGTCCTTGACTTGCTGTCCAATTTAAACCTGTTGTATTCCAAGTTGCTCCGCCATCAGTTGATTTTAAAACACCACTACTGTAAGTATCGCTACCGTCGTTGTCACCAGTTGCTAAGTACATAATACTGGTATTGGTAGGGTCAATTGCAACATCAGAGCATCCAATTACCGTTAATTGATCAGTATTCGTTGACCAAGAAGTTCCACCATTGGTCGATTTCCATAAACCACCATCTGGTGTTCCAATCCAAATTGTATTTGAATTAGTTGGATCAAAACGCACAAAATTTACACGTCCAGCACCACCATTTGTTGGTTTTCCTGTAGGACCAACAATTGTCCAAGTCCCGTTTGTTGACTTAGGGATTCCAGCAGCTGCTCGCTCGTCTTCCCATTGTTTATAATTTTTATAAGTATTGGAAGCCATTTTAACATCACCTGTTGGATAAACTCTAGGTGCCATTTTCTGTTCCCAACGTTTGAATTGTTTATACCCTTTACCTCTTTCATAAGGTCTATTTTGCCAATAAGCATTAAAAGCAGCTTGCGTTTCATAAAAATTGGCATTAGGATCTTTCATCATTTCAACCCATTGTTGGGCATTTGAAGAAAAGGAATTGATAACCAATGAAAAAGCCAATAAGGAGATTAATGTAAATTCTTTCATGTTTTAATAGTTAAAGCAACCAAATTAAGAATAAATCTTTAATGACGTTTTATAAATTGTTAACAAAAAAAAACGCCATCTGAATAGATGACGTTTCTTTAAATAAATTGTTTTTAACCTATTTCTTAATCTCCAATCGTTTTAACAATTGAACATCTTTTCCTGTGAAAATTAAATTGTAAGAGCCACTTGCGTAATTACTTAAGTCCACATTGAAAACTGAATTTGTCAATTTCCAAGTACCTACTTTTCTTCCTGCAGCGTCGATTAATTCCATTTCTGTCACTTTATCTAATGGAATATCCTTTACTGTTAACATTCCACCAGTTGGGTTTGGATAGATAACTACTAAATTCGATAAAACTTCATCAATTCCTGCACAAGCGTCAACTTGAATCGTATTTGTAGCTGTGTTACTACATCCATTTTGCGTAGCTGTATAAGTGATTGTGTAAGTTCCTGCTCCAGCTGTAGATGGATTGAAGTTATTATTCGTAACTCCAGTTCCTGAATAAGTTCCACCTGCTGGTGTACCTCCCGATAACGCAAAACTTCCATCAGTATCACAAACGGTATTAAAGTTAGCTAAAGCAACAGTTGGTAAAGGATTCACAGTTATTGTAAATGTTACAGGACTTCCTGGACAAGAATTCAATGTTGGAGTTACAGTTACTGTTGTTGTTCCAGTTGTTGTTGGCGTAAATGAAGCAATATTTCCATTTCCACTTGCTGCTAAACCTAAACCTGTATTTGAATTAGTCCAAGCATAGGTTGATGACGCACTACTTCCCGAGAAGTTTATTGCTGCTACTGGACTTCCTAAACAAGCTGTTTTGTTTCCTGGATTAGTAACTGTTGGAGTTGGATTAATCGTTGCTACCACAGGTGTTCTTGCAGATGTACAACCTGAAGCTGTTGAAGAAACATAATAAGTTGTTGTTGTAGAAATTGAAGGAGTTGTGAAAGTAGCTCCTGTTCCTAATGCTGTTCCTCCAGTTGCCGCTGCAAACCAAGATAAAGTTCCTGCTGATGCAGATGCTCCAAGTGTCACTGTACCTGTACCACATCTATTTGCAGGTGTAGTTGTTGGTGCTGTTGGTGTAGCATTAACTGTGATGTAGTTCGTTTGGTTAGAAGTATTTGAACCCGATGAATTAGTAACTGTTAATGAAGCGTTATACGTTCCTGCAGTTGCGTAAGTAACCGTTGGGTTTTGTGCAGAACTTGTAGCTGGTGTTCCTCCAGGGAATGACCAAGCGTAAGTTGTTGGAGTTCCTGTTGAAGTACTTGTATACTGAACTGTTTGTCCTGTACAAGTTGTTGCTGTTGGTGTTGAAGTAAAACTCGCAACTGGTGCAACAGGCGTTCCTGTTCCTGAAAGGTTGATGTTATCGATAAATAAACGGTTACCGTAACCAGCAATGTTTTTAAATCGAATAATCACACCATTTTGACCTGCATAAGAACTCATATCTATTGTTTCAGTTCTCCATTGTGCTGTTGTTGGTGTAAAAATAGTTGTTTGTGCTGCTGCTGTTGGTAAATTTCCCGCCGCAACTGTTGAACCAGCTTTGTTATAAACAGTTGTGAAAGTAGTACCACAATCAGAAGAAACCAATACTTGCAAACCATCAATGTTATTAGCTCCGTATGCTGCATAAGCAACATTAAATGTCATAGATGCTGAGGTAAATGGCGTTAGATCCATTTTTGGAAGTTCAATAACATCTTGATTTGGACGGTCATCGAAATTAAAATTGTCAAAAACTAAAGAGTTTCCAGCACTAGGTGCAACTCCGATTGTTGCATTTCTCGCCCAAGTTGTTGCGCCACCATCAGTATTTGTTATTGTCCAACTTGTTGTTGGAGGGAAAGTTGTAGTTGTAAATCCTTCAGTGAAAGGTAAAGCCAAACCTGACCCTGCTGAAACTGTAATATAACTATTTTGAGTTTCTGTATCTGTTCCGTTTGCATTCGTTACTGTTAAAGAAACTGGATAGGTTCCAGATGTTGCATACGTAACTGTTGGGTTAGCAACAGTACTTGTTGCTGGATTTCCTCCTGTGAATGACCAAGAATAAGAAGTTGGGTTTCCTGTAGATGTACTTGTGAATTGTACCGATTGACCTGCACAAACGACTTGGTTATTTGCTGTGAAGTTTGCTATTGGGGCAGTTGGAACACTTGACTGAATGTAGATTCCATAATCCTCAACATCACCAATTGTAAATGCCGAAGTACAAGCTCTTTTACCAGCAGTAATAGTAGCTGCATCTGACAAAACACGCATTCTTAAAAATGTGTTTGTAATTGCTGTAGCTGGTATTGTAACATTAGCTGTTAAAGTTTGTGTATTTAATGCAGTTTGCGATCCTGCTGCAACACTTCCTGAATGAACTAATTCTGCAGGATTTGCAAAAACACCGTTATTATCATAATCGATGTAAACTTCAAAGCGTTGTGCTCCAGATGGACCTGCATTTGCAGTTATTGACAAAGGGTAAACACTTCCTGCTTGAACAATAGTGTTATCTGTACAAGCAAAGTTAGTATAAGCAATATTTGTCATTGAATTTGTGGTATTGTTAATAGTGTTAAAAGCAACACGACTTACAGTTTGCCCAAATCCACCCGCATTTTGACTTGTTGGTGTACAAGCGTTGGTAAGATTTCCTGCTAAAATAACAAAACCTGGTCTCGTCAATGTATTAGTTCCTTGAGCGGTAGTAACAGTAAGTTGTACATCATAAGCGCCTGGAACTGTAAAAGTCATAACTGGATTTTGAGCTGTAGACGTTAAAACAGTTGAACCATTAGTAAATGTCCAGCTGAATGTAATATTACTCCAGTTTGTTTCTGGCAAAAAGGTATTAGGAACACATGCCGATAAATCAGTGAAAGTTATAGTTTGACCAGCACAAATTGCCGCTGAACTAGATGAAAAATCTACAACGGGAGCCGCAACTGGCACTAAAGCTAAATTTGTTGAGGCAAAGAAAGATGCTCTTGGACCAGAACAAGCTGCCAATGCTCTTGTTTTTTGGTTGGCTGTGAACATATTCATACATGCATCTGATGAATAGTCCATGTAATTTCTAACAAATAAAGTATTCGATGAGTTACCGTTACAGCTATTCGTTCCTGTAGTATTACAATCAGATTGACTTCTTTTATGAGGAGGTGTATCTCCACAACAATCTCCAACATTTGAGCCACAACCATTTGCTGTAGTTGGACAATTTGCTCCTGAACCATCGCCTTCAAATGTGTGGTAAAGATTCAATGCATGTCCCATTTCGTGAGTTGTTGTCATTGAACCACCTGAAGTGAAATTGTTTGCTAAAACAACCGCTCCATCAACTGATGTACCATGAGAAGATGCAAAATAAGCGTAACCTTGTGTTCCTGCTCCTCCTTCGTTGTTATCAATTTCTGAAACCAAATAGATGTTATAATATTTTGTTCTATCCCAAGAGGCAACTGCTTTTAATTGAGCATCTGTAATTCCATTTGATGAAGAACTTCTTACTCCACTTGCCATATAAGTAGCATTACCAGTCATACTTACACGATTGATTCCGTTTGTACATTGACCACTTGGATTACGAACGGCCAAAGCAAATTCTATTTCCATATCAACACCGTTTCCTGCACCTGCAGTACCAGCAGTTTTTCGATAGCGATTGTTTAATTCTTGAATTGCAGCTCGGATATCAGCATCACTAACGTTTGTTCCAACCCCAACTGCTTCTCCTTTATGCATAACATGCACCACAACAGGAATTCTGTATTGTGCAGCGATTTTAGGTGTTGGGTCGTTGTGTTGTGTTTTAACATACAATTCAAATTCATTCATTTTCTGAACATAGGCAGGATCGTTCAGCATTTGGTTATGAATTAAAGTGGCACCACACTTTTCATATGGGTTATTTCCAGTGTTTACCAGCTGAGAGAAACTGATAAATGAAAACAACAAATTTAAGGTTGTCAATAATGACAGTTTAGTAAATTTATTTTTCATAAGGGTTTAGTTTAATGCCACCAAATTAATAAAAATTATTTTAACATTTGTTTTAATTTATACAAAATCAAATAACAAGTCGTTATGTTTTAAATAAAAAAAAGGAAAGCTATTCACTTTCCTTTCTAATTCTAATTACTTAATTTTAATAAGTCAACTTCTCCAATCGCATATCAATCTTCTTTTCTTTTCGATAATATTCAGAAACAGAAATATAACCAGGTTTACCAGGTTGTATCCACCAAACTTTTGATTCACAGTTTATTGGAATTCTATTCTCTGCAACTTTCCCTGCTTTTATAGAAATCACTCCAACCATTAAATCACTTTTAGATGATTTATCATCTTCTTTTCTATTTGCATCAATATAAATTACATCATATATGTCTTTTTCTTTATTTCTCGACGTAAACGAATAATCAAAAGCACCCAAAGACTTAATGTAATAACCTAATGTTGTTGAACCATAAATCCCCATACCTGCAGGAAGAATGATATTTGTTTTTTTCTTTTCAACTTTTTTAAAATCTACCAAATTCTTTTTTGCATCAAACTCAATAACAATCATATCTCCCAACAACATTTCAAAAGCAGAAGCATTCGAAGAACCACCCAAAGCACCTGCTGCAACTTGCATTGCAATTCCACCTGCACTTACTTGTTTCAAAAATTGTTCTCCAATCAAGAATATATGTCCGTTTTTTGAGATAACAACGTCGTGAAAAAACGCGTAAAATGGTCTTTCTTTTTTACCATCTGAATCAGTCATAGAAACAAATTGATCAATATCACCTTTCCAAGCATAATTTGTCACACCTAAATCTTCTCCATCTAATGAAATTTCTTGCATGTATAAACCTTGACTTTTATCTTTTACGATATCATCATTAGGTTTGTAATATTCGCCAACTAGTGTAATATTTTTTTTACTTTCATTCAAAAATGATTTCAATAATGAACGTAATCCTGAAGCATCATCTCCCATACTTAATTCAGTGATTTTTGTTCCCTCAGCTAAATTAATAAGCAACAAATAATTAGACATTTCGCGAGTAGTGATACTTTTTTTCTTTGTAACGGTTGCTGTAAGGTAATTTGCGGAAATATCATTTATCTCCACCATTTCCAACATATCAGAGGTTTCGTTTGATTTGTAACTCCACACTTCATTTGCTTCGTTATCATAAGCAACAATTTCATAACCTACTTTTTTATACTTAGTAAACGTCGAGCGAATAAAACCTTTATCACCATTCGGATAAATTGATACATTCTCTGTTTCAGATTGTAAGTTCACAGTAACTCTATTCAAGTCCCATTTACTAATTTCATCTTTACCAATTTTTTTTGAGCCTTTCATTTCTCCACTTTTATCAAAAGTTACAAATTCATAGCCTGTTTTAGAATCGTAGAAATGTAACATAAACACACTTCCATTATAAACCATTTCCAGAAGTATCGAATTTTTAGGACGCACAATTTCAAAGTTAGATGATGGATTATAGTTGTCGTCAAACATCTCAATTTCATAGGCAGTATTATTTCTATCTACTTTTTCTTTTGTGTAGAAAATAAAATAACCAACAAGTTTATTTTGTTCAATAATCTGACCTGAGTGTTTTACAGTTCTTAGATTTAAAACATTCGATACACTTGCTTCTTGAGCACTTACTGAAAATACGCTCAACAAGAGTGCAATCAGAATCATTTTAGCATTTTTCATTTTTGTTTTGTTTTTGATTTTGGTATAATATAATTCAACTTCATGTTACTATTATTAAGTTGAATTTCTATTTCTTCTAATATAAAGCTGTAAAAAGAATTGTAAATACCTTCTTTATTGTCTCGATAACTTATTTCTAATAAATCATATGATTCAGCCTCAATGTGTTGGATTATTTCAATTAGTTCACTTTGAGGTGAATTGAATTGAGTAATTTGTTTGTTGTAAGCATCAAATAATTCTTTACAATCTGATGGTGAAATTGCATAAGAAAGGGCACAAACTCGATCAAAGTCTTCTGGAAATTTGGGATTTTGTAATTGAAGGAATTTTCCAGCTATACGTTTTTTCTTTAAATAGGCTAAAGATTTAAATGCCAATGCTAAATGTTCTTTCGCTTCAAGACTCTCTGGACTTTTCTCAAGTAAATTTATTGCATAATATATTACCTCGCTAATGTTTTTATTTCGCCAAGAATTCTGAACCATTTCTATACCAATTTGCTGTTTCAACAATTGATGAAAAGTATCTTCTTTTGGCTCATAAACTTTAAAAGTTGTATCTACTTTCAATATGGAAGCTAATTTATAAAAACGATCTCGTTCGTATGGATGCGTTGCCAAATAAGGTAATTTTGAATCGTCTTTTGTAAATGTTCCTAGAGAACTTTCACGTGTATATTCAGAATCTAGAGCCTCAATAGTTGGAATAGTTTGAAAATGAAAAAAAGTAGCATAATTCAATGAATCAGAGGTGTTTTTACTTTTCCTTTCCATCGCGTGAAACATCGAAAGTGCATCAGTAAGATTAAATTGAGCATTTTTTAAATACATTAATCCTAATGAATCTGCCTCATATTCATGTAATCTAGATTTTTCACGTGACTCTAAAATACGAGGTAACAACAAAGCATTCAACGAACTTACTTTACCATATTCTGTTCTCAAAATTCCATTAATCTCTTTCTCTAGTGATTTATCTGTTTCCCTTTTTACGGATTCAATCAAAGATTCTTCCACATGTCGAAGCGTGTTATGGGCTATTTCATGACAAATAACTAAAGCTATTTGAGCCTCATTTTTCAAATCTTGTAATAATCCAACATGAATAAAAACTATATTATCGCCCATCGTAAAAGCGTTAAAATCATTGGAACGATACAAAACCAAGCGTGTATTTTGAGGTATCTCAGGATTTGATTTAACGATTTTATCAAAAATGGAATTGATTTTAATGTAAAGTTCACCACTAGCTATAATTGCATCTGAACTAAGCATTTTTAATTCAGCATCAATTTTCTGTTTGTGCTTCTTTTTATAAATATCGTTCTGAGAAGAAGTCAATTCCTGACTTGAAGTAAACTTTGAATTTTGGTCGATTAATAGTTGCTTAATCTCTTCAATTTGAGCTTTGTTATCTTCCGCTGTTTGAGAATGCAGTTTCAAAAAAGAAAAAACAAATAATGCTAAATAAAGAAATCTTCCGCTGCTCAAAAATCAATTTTTAATAAAAATAGAAAGAAAATCAAAAAGGAAAAGCATTCAGTTAGATAAAATTTGAAATTTAACATAATTACAATCTTAATTCTATTAGCTTCAAAATAAATTTTTATCTCTTTTGAACCTTTTCTTACCTTCTGAGTATTACTGCCGAATTTCGAAATTCAAACCTCAATTTTGAATTAATAAAGCTAACTTTAATACAATGAAAAAACTCCTTATAGCGATAAGTCTATTTGTTTTTGGACAAACATTCGCACAGCAAAAAGAAACCGTTTACAGCATCACGAAAGAAGTACGTGAAATTTCTTGGTACGAAAAACAACAAGAACTATGGCAAACTGAAACGGATAAAAACAAAAACAATGCAGAAGCTTGGTACAATTACTTTGCTGCAACTCGGGCTTTGAAAAACTTGTCGAATTCATATTATATGCCAAAAGAAGATATGACCAAAAAACGCGAGCAATATGCGAAACAATGCGACCAGATTGCAGATGAAGCACTAAAAGCAATTCCAAATTCGTTTGAGGCAAATCACATTAAATTTTGGAACGGCGATTTAATGAAAGAAAGTGCTTATTTGTTATTTGAATTTAAAGAGTACTTTTTTATTTCTCAAAAAATCTATTTCTAATGAAAATACAAATCAAAAAGAACCAAGAAGATTGATATATAAATGTTTAGCTTGAAGTTTATTTAACTGATTAAAATAAGTATCTAGGAATACCCCTTGAAAAATTCAAAAAAAATCACAAATAACTTTTTGATGTTCAAAATATCCATACATTTGTCTTAGTAGTAGGTTAGGTTGATTACTGGGAGCTTTGGACAATGTTCAAGGCTCTCGGTGTTTTTAGACTTTTCGAATTAAGAAAAAAAAATAAAATCACGAATTCACTAAAACTTCTCATTTAAATTATCCAACATTAAAAAATATTTAAAGATATTTGAAAAGTGTTGATAGTTTTAACCTTTAAACAATTACTCAATCCATGAAAATTAAAGTGCTTTTGGCTGAAGATGATGTCAATCTTGGTCTTGTTGTTTCAGATCAGTTGAAATCAGATGGTTATGCAGTTAGTCTCTGTTGCGATGGTGTTGAAGCTTTACAAAGATTCAATTCTGAAGAATATCATTTGTGCATCCTAGATGTGATGATGCCAAAAAAAGATGGTTTCACTTTAGCTAAGGATATTCGCCAGATGAATTCTGAAATTCCAATTTTATTCTTGACGGCAAAATCAATGACGGAAGATAAAGTGCAAGGATTCAATTCGGGTGGAGATGATTATTTGACTAAACCATTTAGCGTAGAAGAACTTCAACTTAGAATTAAGGCTTTATTAAAAAGAGTAAACATTAAAGTGGAAACAGAAGAAGAAAAACTAATTCAATTAGGAATCTATCTTTTCGACGTTGAAAACTATACTCTTAAAACGGGAGAAGAAATCAAAACGCTAACGAAAAAAGAAGCACACATTCTTAAAGTCTTATATAAATTTAAAAATCAAGTCGTTCCAAGAGAAGTTATTCTTAATGCCGTTTGGGGACAAGATGACTATTTTGTTGGTAGAAGTTTTGATGTATTTATTACAAAATTGAGAAAATACCTAAGTCTTGAACCAACCATTAAAATCTCTAATATTCACGGTGTTGGGTTTAAATTTGAAATAAAAGAATGAGCTATTTTTTATTGCATATTGAAACTTGCACAAAAATGTGTTCAGTTGCTCTTTCAGAAAATGGAAAGTTAATAGATTGTATTGAAAATGATGCTGACAATTATATCCACGGCGAATATTTAACCGTTTTTATTGAAGATATTTTAGCAAAAAATAAGTTGTTACCAAATCAATTAGCAGGAGTTTCCTTTTCAGCTGGGCCAGGTTCATACACGGGTTTGAGAATAGGTTTGTCCGTAGCAAAAGGACTATGTTTTGCACTTTCTATTCCATTAATTTCTGTTTCAACGCTAAAAGTTTTAGCATCTTTAGGAAAGGAAAAATATCCAAATTCAACTTTAGTTCCAATGTTAGATGCAAGAAGAAATGAAGTTTATTGCGAAATTTTTGACTCAGAATTAAAAAGTATCAAGCCGCTTTCAGCTGATATTTTAGACGAATCAAGTTATCAAAGCTTTGAGCCATTTGTTTGTTTCGGTGATGGTGCTGAAAAAATGAGCAGTCAATGGGAACATAGAAAGATATTATTTGATGTATCGATTAAACTTTCGGCAGTTGGTCAAGTTGCTATGGCTTATGAAAAATTCAATCAAAAAGATTTTGAGGATGTTGCCTATTTCACACCTTTATATTTGAAAGAATTTGTAACCGGTGGAGGAAACTAAAAAGCTACATTTCACTTAAACATAAAGTAGCACACCAAAATGTGGTATTTCCACAAAAATCAGTTACCATTAATTCAAGATTTTGTTCAGACCGAATCAATAAATTCCGTCTAAATACCAACAGATTATTTTTCAAATCAAATTCAATAGGGTGCCATTTTCCTTCAACAAAAAGATGATATTCCTTTATTCCTGTTTGCGCATCTGAAATTTTCCAAGTTAGTTTCTCTTTAACAATTAAGGTATCACTTTCTTTGAAATTAGAAGTTACAACACTTGGCGAAATCGTGTCTATTTTTATCGAAAAAGTGCCTAAATATTTAGATTCAGCATACAAATTCCCCTCATTCAAACTTGTAGATAAAGTATGATTTCCTTTTGAATTAACATTAATATATTGCTTCTCTAATGGAAAATTAGCCATTGGTTTCAAACTTACTTTTATCGGTTTTTGAATTGGTACAGAGGGCTCACCAAAAATCATTTTCTCAAGACTAAGAACTTTTTTTGTTGGTTCGTAAAAAGTGTAAAAAGGAACTTCAAATTTAATCTTTGAACTAGAGAAAACATAACTAGAGTCAGGAACCAAGAAATCTTTTCTGTTAAAAAATGAACTTGTTTGAATAGGATTCTCTCCATTGATTAAAACTTTAAAACCATATTCGAAAGTATTTTGATTGACGTCTTTTAATACAATTTTTAACTGAGTCGTGTCTTTTATTTTTAGCTGAATTGCTCCTAATTCTTCCAATTCATAAATTTCCAAAGGATTATGTTTGTTTTTGAAGAGCTTGTGTAATTTCTTGTTATTCAGTTTGTATTCATTGTAGTCAATATGATTATTGATATAACGAGAATCATCAAAAGAGATTCGATTTACTTTCGATTGAAACACCGTATCTTCCTTGTGAAAAAGTAAATTTTCATACAAACCAAATGAACTTCCCATTTTTCCAATTGGATCAAAACCACTTATAGCAATGGCTAAACTTGCATTAGTTGGTAAAAAATCAGTTGGCAGAATAATTAATTGATTTTGATTAATCACCCCCTTTTTCGATTTTTCAACTTTCATCAACTTAGATTTCCCAGGAATTACATAGCCATTTTCATCAATCGCGTATAATTTGAATGCGGTAATTATTGGAGCTAAAGTGTCTTTGACAGCAAATCCACATTTTAAAGGATTCATGGCAACTTCAGTTTTTGTATCTCGAATTTCAAAATGTAAATGCGGACCAGTTGAATTTCCACTATTACCTGAGTATGCCAAAAGCTCACCCTTTTTAACTTTCAATTGATTTTTAGTAAAACTTAAATCTAATTCATTTAGAAATTGCTTTTTCTGAATTGGCAGAATAAAGTCGTTAATTGATTTTGAAAAAAAGGAACAATGGGCATAAACTGAAGTTGTTCCGTTTGGGTGATCGACGTAAATAACCTTACCATACCCACTTGGAGAAATTCTGATACGCGAAATAAATCCTTCATCAATAGCGTGAATTGGAATACCTTCCCTCCCATTGGTTCGAAAATCCAACCCCATATGAAAATGATTCGGACGAATATCACCAAAGGTCGCACTCAATTCAAGCGGAATTCCTAATGGTGGGTGAAGACCATTTTCACAAAAAACAATCTGAGTTTTAGCTGAATAGGAATAAAGAAAAAAAAGAAAGAAAAATTTGAGCTTACGCATACACAAAGATATCTTCAAAAAGTTGCAAAATACATACCGAAAACTATTGCTTGTAAACGTAACAATGTTAACTTTGTGAAAAGTCAAAAAAAAATGACCGAAAATATTCAAAATAGTCTTGATAATATCCTCTCAAAAGTAAAATCCATTCATGGTGAACTTTTGAAAGAGCGAAAAAATAATTCTGATTTGGAAAACGAAATTCAACAGCTTCGAGCTACTAATCTTGAAAAGACCAACCAAGTTTTTTCGTTAGAAACTGAAGTTGAAACATTGCGTTCGGCATTGCATTTGGCTCAAAACAAAGTTGTTGAAGTTCCTGTTCAAGTTGTTGGAAAACGCGAAGAGGAAATTGATGAACTTGTAAGAGAAATTGAACACTGTATTGAACAGCTTAAGCAATAGAAATGAGTAAAGTTTCATTGAAAATCACCATCGCGGGAAGAACTTATCCTTTGAATGTTTTGGAAACAGAACAAGAAAAAGTATTAAAAGCCGCTGATGACATCAACAAGGCAATTGAATTGTTGAGTAAAAGTTATGCAGTTAAAGATACTCAGGACTTGCTTGCAATGTCTGCTTTGCAATTGATTACACGAAATGTAGCTCAAAGTAAAACAGAAACTGTAACAATTCCTGCGGATTATACATCTATAGAAACATCATTAGAAGCACTTTCTAAGGAAATAGATTCACTCAATTAATCATACATTCATCCTTTGACAACTGAATTTATTAATTTAACAGTTGTTTTACTATGGAAGTTATTATTGGTTTATTAGTTGGACTTGTTGGTGGCGGAGTTGCTACTTTCTTGTTTCAACAAACGGCTCTAAAAAACAAAAGTCAGAAAATCGTTAAAGATGCTGAGCTTGAAGCCGAAAACATCAAAAAAGAACGTATTCTTCAAGCGAAAGAGAAATACTTAAAATTGAAAGAAGAACACGAGTCCGCTTTTAAAGAACGTGAGCGCAAAATGCAATCAAATGAAGATCGTTTGAAAGCAAAAGAAAAAACGCTTACCCAAAAATTAGAGGAAATCAGTCGCAAGGAAAAAGACATTGAAAAGGTTCAATCTGAATTTGAAACGAAACACACTGCTTTAGATATTCGCACACAAGAATTGGATAAAATGCAACAAAAACAAGTTGCAGAACTATCTAAAATTAGTGGTTTATCTGCCGAGGATGCCAAAAATCAATTGATGGAAGCATTAAAAGACGAGGCTAGAACAGGAGCAATGGCTACTATCAAAGAAATTACTGAAGAAGCAAAATTAAATGCTAATAAAGAGGCAAGAAAAATTGTAATTCAATCTATACAGCGAGTTGCAACAGAACAAGCAATTGAAAATGCTGTTTCGGTATTCAACATTGAATCAGACGAGGTAAAAGGTAGAATAATTGGTCGTGAAGGAAGAAACATCAGAGCATTAGAGGCTGCAACTGGTGTAGAAATCATTGTAGATGACACTCCTGAAGCAATTATACTTTCTTGTTTTGATCCAGTAAGACGAGAAATTGCACGTTTATCTTTACACCAATTAGTATCAGATGGTCGTATTCACCCAGCTCGTATTGAAGAAGTGGTTGCCAAAACAAAAAAACAATTAGACGAAGAAATCGCAGAAACGGGTAAAAGAACGTGTATTGATTTAGGAATTCACGGTCTTCATCCAGAATTGATGCGAATGATTGGACGTATGAAATATCGTTCTTCCTATGGACAAAACTTATTACAACATAGCCGCGAGGTAGCTAACCTTTGTGCGATTATGGCAGCTGAACTTGGATTGAATGTTAAATTGGCAAAAAGAGCAGGTTTATTACACGATATTGGTAAAGTTCCAGACGAAGAGCCAGAATTACCACATGCGATTTTAGGTATGAAAATAGCAGAGAAATTTGGTGAAAAAGGAGACGTTCTTAATGCAATCGGAGCTCACCACGATGAGATTGAAATGACAACATTAATTTCTCCAATCGTTCAAGTTTGTGATGCTATTTCAGGAGCGCGCCCTGGTGCTCGTCGCGAAATCGTTGAAGCTTACATTAAACGTATCAAAGAATTAGAGAACTTAGCATTATCTTATGAAGGTGTTCAAAGTGCTTATGCAATTCAAGCTGGTAGAGAATTACGTGTTTTGGTAGAAGCTGAAAAAGTTAGCGATCAACGTTCTGAAGAATTATCATTTACGATTTCTCAACGCATCCAAACTGAAATGACTTACCCTGGTCAAGTTAAAGTGACGGTTATACGAGAAAAACGTTCTGTAAATTACGCTAAGTAAATTGCGAACATAAGCTTTTTAAACTTGTTCTTCCTAAAAACTAAATGAAACCTTCAACACTTATTGCTGGTCCGTGTAGCGCTGAAACAAGAGAACAAGTTTTAAAAACTGCTGAAGGTTTGAGTGCGCTGCCACTTGATTATTATCGAGCTGGTATTTGGAAACCACGTACACGACCTGGAGAATTTGAAGGAGTTGGAAATGAAGCAATTCCTTGGTTACAAGAAGTTAAATTTCAATTTGGATTAAAAATTTCTACAGAGGTTGCCAAAGCAGAACATGTTGAAGCTGTACTAAAAGCAGGATTTGATATGATTTGGATTGGTGCTCGTTCAACAGCTAACCCATTTACCGTTCAAGAAATTGCAGATGTATTACAAGGAGTTAATATTCCTGTGATGGTTAAAAATCCAACTAATCCTGATTTAAAACTTTGGATTGGTGCCATTGAAAGAGTTGAAAAAGCTGGAATTAAAGAGATTTCTGCTATTCATAGAGGTTTTTCAGTTTATGAAAAAACACTTTATAGAAATAATCCTAACTGGCAAATTCCAATTGATTTAAAGCAGGAATTACCAACGATTCCATTAATTTGCGACCCATCACATATTGGAGGAAGAGATTATTTATTGTTAGAAATCGCACAAAGAGCATTTGACTTGAGATACGACGGTCTAATGATTGAAACCCACTGTTCTCCCAAAGATGCTTGGACAGATGCCAAACAACAAATAACTCCTGCTGAACTTTCAACGCTTTTGAATTCCTTAAAAGTTAGAGGGAGACAAGAAATAGAAGAAGAAGAAATAATACAATTAAGGTCACAATTAACTTCAAAAGACGAAGAAATTATTCGGATTTTAAGAGAAAGAATGGATGTTTCAAGTTTAATTGGCAGTTATAAAAAACAACATAATATTGCAATTCTTCAAAATAGTCAATGGGAAGAATCACTACGAAAAAACTTAGAAAGAGCAAAAAATGCAGACCTTTCTCCTCAATTTTCAAATGATTTATTTCGATTAATTCATCAAGAATCTATTCGAATACAAGCGGAAATTCTTTCAGAAAAGAAAAATGAATAAAACAATTTCGCCATTCAAGTACCAAGGTCAACTAAAAGTTAATAGTTCTAAAAGCTATGCACAAAGAGCTTTTATACTTAGTCTTTTAGCGAAGGATGAGACAATTATTTACAATTCAGATCAATCAAAGGATGTACTTGCCATTCAAAATTGTATTCGTCAATTAGGAGCAGAAATTATTGTTTTAGAGGAAGGACTTAAAATTATTCCACCATCTAGAAAACAATTGGAATCAGTAAGTTTAAACGTTGGTGAATCTGGTCTAGCCCTACGAATGTTAGGAATTGTTGCAACCTTGTTTTCTTCAACTGTTTATTTAACTGGTGAAGGTTCAATTTTAAATCGTTCTCAAAAACAGTTAATTGAAATCTTGGAGCAATTAGGTTTATCAGTTACCCATCAAAATTACAAGTTACCGCTACTAATTAAAGGTCAAATCAGCAATCAAAATTTGGTTATTGATACAAATGAAGGTTCGCAAGTCATCAGTGGACTTTTAATTAGTTTGCCTTTACTTAATAATCCTTCAACGATTAAACTCGTCAATATTACAAGTCGACCTTATTTAGAGATGACTTGTGAAATTATGTCTGATTTTGGAATACCGATTTCAACAGATTTTGATACTAATATTACAATTGAAGGAAATCAATTTTATCAAGCTAATTCATATAGAATTGAAGGAGACTGGAGCGGCGCAGCAAACCATTTAATTGGAGCAGCTATTTCTGGAAGTGTTAAATTAATTGGTCTCAACTCAAAAACAAAACAAGCAGATGCATTGGTTCTTTCTGTTCTTAATGAATTTGGAGCATTTATTGGAATTGACTATTTGGCCGAAGGAGAAGTGAGTTTTCAAGTTAAAGAAAGTGAAATAAAAAAACCATTTAAAGTTGATTTAACTGATGCACCTGATTTATTTCCAATACTTTCAATTTTAGCCTGCGCTGCAAAAGGAAAATCAATAATTATCGGAACAAATCGTTTACTAAATAAAGAGTCAAATAGATTAGAGGCAATTTCAGCAATGTTAAAATCTTTTTCAGTAGAGTTTGAGGTTGGAAATAACTCAATTTCAATTCAAGGAACTGGAATTATTTCTCCAATTAAACAGATTGATACATTCAATGATCATAGAATCGCAATGGCAGCTACTATAGGTGCAAGTATAACTTCATCATCTATAGAATTAAATGAAATTGAATGCATTAACAAATCCTATCCAAAATTTTTTGAAGACTTAGAGAATTTAAGCTAAACTTACTTTTTAATAAAAATGTTAACTAAATATTCATTTAAGCTGTCTAATTGAGACAAACCTATTTTATTCTTGATTTTGTTTTTATAAACACGTACAGTTCCATCCGTAATTCCTTCAATTGAAGCTATTTCTTTTGAAGGCATATTTAATCGGAAATAATTACACAAAACAATTTCTTGATCGGTTAGAAATAGATGTTGTTTTCTTAAAGTATTCGAAAAGTTTAAATTTTCCACTTCTATTTTTGAATTTTCAATTTTATTTTCATTCGTACCTTCATCGTTATAACCTTTTGCAACTTGGTTTTTTAAGCGCATCAAAAGTCCTGCATAATCGGTGTCACCACTTTTTTCAAATTCAGCTAATTGTCGAAGAAAATAGGTTTCCAACTCTTTAAATTTCAAAAGGCCTTTTTTCAATTCTTTAAGTTCTTTATCCTTATTTAGCAGTGATTCTTGTAATTCCAATTCGTTTTGCGAGCTTTTAATCTGAAACTTTTCAACGTTTCGTTTCTTTGCAAATTGCATTATTTTCCTTCTCTTAACTAAAATATATATCAATATTATTAAAGAAGCAATTGAAAAAAAGAAAGATAAAAAAGTGAATAATTTATAAACACTAAAAGAAATAATACTAGCCATTTGCCATTATTTTAAAGTATAACTTGATTTAAAAACGGTAGTGATATAAAGTCTTGCTAGTAATCGTTTGTTTATGGATTCGTAATTTTATTAAGCTAAAGATAATACAAAATAAATTGCAATTACAATTTAAGATTTAACAATTAATATAAGATCTGATTACTTATTTAGCAGTTAATCAATTACAATTAGTGTTAAAATTAAAATTTGACAAAAAAAGCCCAACCTTTCGATTGAGCTTTTCTTTATTTTAGAATTGCAATTAAGCTTCTACTAATTCATCGTAAGCTTCTTGTGAACCAACGATCATTTTTTGGAACTCACGAACACCTGTACCTGCAGGGATTAAATGTCCAACAATAACGTTTTCTTTTAATCCTTGTAAGTGATCTTCTTTTCCAGAAATTGCTGCCTCATTCAACACTTTAGTTGTTTCCTGGAAGGAAGCAGCTGAAATGAATGATTGAGTTTGAAGTGATGCACGAGTGATTCCTTGTAATAATGGAGTTGAAGTTGCTGGAATTGCTTCTCTCGCTTCCACTAATTTTTTATCCTCACGTTTCAATCTTGAATTTTCATCACGTAAACGTCTAACTGAAACTAATTGTCCTTTTTTCAATTCAGTTGAATCACCGCAGTCCTTAACGAACATCATACCGTAAAGCGCATCATTTGCTTCCATGATATCTGCTTTGTGAACTGATTGACCTTCCAAGAATCGTGTATCTCCAGAGTCAATAATTTCAGCTTTTAACATCATTTGACGAACGATTACCTCAAAATGTTTGTCATTAATTTTCACACCTTGTAAACGGTAAACTTCTTGTATTTCATTTACTATGTATTCTTGAACCTTTGTAGGACCTTCAATATTTAAAATGTCGTTTGGAGTGATGGCACCATCAGATAATGGTTGACCAGCTCTTACAAAGTCATTCTGCTGAACCAAGATGTGTTTAGAAAGTGAAACCAAGTATTTTCTCACTTCACCTAATTTAGATGTAATGATAATTTCACGATTACCTCTTTTAATTACACCAAATGATGCAGTACCATCTATTTCAGAAACAACAGCTGGATTAGATGGATTACGTGCTTCGAATAATTCTGTAACACGAGGAAGACCACCTGTGATATCCCCTGTTTTACCCGCTAGCCTTGGAATTTTAACCAATATTTCACCTGCTTCTAAAGTATCACCTTCATTTACAGAAATATGTGCATTTACTGGAATAGAATATTCACGTAATTTCTCTTTCGTTTTTGGATCAATAATATGAATCGCAGGACTTTTCTTCTTATCTCTCGTTTCGATAATTACTTTTTCTGTAAATCCTGTTTGTTCATCGACTTCTTCGCGGAAAGTTATATTTTCAATAATGTTATCAAAAACAATTTTTCCTGAAACTTCAGCAACAATTAGTGCATTGTATGGATCCCATTTACAAATAACATCTCCTTTTTTAATTTTCGAATTTGGTGTTGCAACTAACTCAGAGCCATAAGGAACATTGGCAGTCATTACAGTAATTCCTGTTTTCTCGTCAGTGATCTTCAACTCAGCTGAACGACCAACAACGATTATTTTTGTTGTTCCGTCTGTATTCGTTTTCTCAATCGTTCTTAATTCGTCGATTTCGATTTTACCATTAGCTTTCGCTTTCAAGTCAGAAATATCTGCGATGTTAGACGCCGTACCACCCACGTGGAAAGTACGAAGTGTCAACTGTGTTCCTGGCTCACCAATTGATTGAGCAGCAACTACACCAACAGCATCACCACGCTGTGCAAGTCTGTGATTGGATAGATTTCGTCCGTAACATTTAGAACAAACACCTCTTCTCATTTCACATGTTAATACTGAACGAATCTCTACTTCATCAACTCCTGATTTTTCAATGATTTTTGCAACGTCTTCAGTAATTAATTCACCAGCAGCAACAATAAGTGTTTCTGTTTCTGGAAGATAAACGTCGTGAACAGAAGTTCTACCTAAAATTCGATCGTACAATGGTTCTACTACCTCGTCATTTTTCTTCAACGCAGTTGCAACGATACCTCTTAATGTTCCACAATCGTTAGAATTGATAACAACATCTTGAGCAACGTCAACCAAACGTCTAGTTAAGTAACCAGCATCTGCTGTTTTTAAGGCTGTATCTGCCAAACCTTTACGAGCACCGTGAGTAGAGATAAAGTACTCTAAAATCGATAATCCTTCTTTGAAGTTAGATAAAATCGGATTTTCAATAATCTCTTGTACTGATGCACCAGATTTTTGTGGTTTCGCCATCAATCCACGCATACCAGATAACTGACGAATTTGTTCTTTAGATCCACGTGCTCCAGAATCAAACATCATATAAATAGAGTTGAACCCTTGACGGTCAGTTTTCAATTGATCCATCAATGTCGCAGTTAATCTAGAGTTTGTATGTGTCCAGATATCAATAATTTGGTTATAACGCTCATTGTTCGTAATAAGACCCATATTATAGTTCATCATTACTTCTTTCACGTCACCTTCAGCTTTGAGAACTAATTGTTCTTTTTCTTTTGGAATGATAATGTCATCTAAGTTGAAAGATAATCCACCTCTAAATGCCATTTCGTAACCTAAACCTTTAATATCGTCTAAGAATTGAGCAGTGCGAGATGTTCCACACACTTTCAATACTTCACCGATAATATCTCTAAGTGCCTTTTTAGTTAATACATCATTGATATACCCAACTTCTCTTGGCACTTTTTCGTTGAATAAAACACGTCCACAAGTTGTTTCAATTATCTTTAACTCAGGAATTCCTTCTTTGTTTAGATCATAAGATTTTACTTTTAAGTGCGCATGTAAATCTAATTTTTTCTCGTTATAAGCTATTATAACTTCTGTTGGAGAATAGAAAGTACTTCCTTCACCTTTAACGATTTCAGTATCTGTTGACTTTTTTCCTTTAGTAATGTAATATAAACCTAACACCATGTCTTGAGAAGGTACCGCAATTGGAGCTCCATTTGCAGGATTCAAGATATTGTGAGAAGCTAACATCAACATTTGTGCTTCCAAAATTGCAGCGTTACCTAGAGGTAAATGAACCGCCATTTGGTCACCATCAAAATCGGCGTTGAAGGCAGTCGTTACAAGTGGATGTAAACGAATTGCTTTTCCTTCAATTAATTTAGGTTGGAAAGCTTGAATACCAAGTCTGTGTAATGTAGGAGCACGGTTTAATAAAACTGGATGTCCTTTCAATACATTTTCTAAAATATCCCAAACAACTGGCTCTTTACGGTCAACAATTTTCTTTGCAGATTTAACCGTTTTAACGATACCACGCTCAATCATTTTACGAATGATAAACGGTTTGTAAAGTTCTGCAGCCATATCTTTTGGTAAACCACATTCGTGTAATTTCAAATCTGGACCAACAACGATTACTGAACGTGCCGAATAATCTACGCGTTTACCTAATAAGTTTTGACGGAAACGACCTTGCTTACCTTTTAATGAATCCGAAAGTGATTTTAAAGCTCTGTTTGATTCAGTTTTAACTGCACTTGATTTTCTTGAGTTATCGAATAAGGAATCAACTGACTCTTGTAACATACGTTTTTCATTTCGCAAGATTACTTCAGGAGCTTTGATTTCGATTAATCTTTTCAAACGATTGTTACGAATAATCACACGTCTATACAAGTCATTCAAATCAGATGTTGCGAAACGACCACCGTCAAGTGGTACTAAAGGACGCAATTCAGGTGGAATAACAGGAACAACTTTAACAATCATCCATTCAGGACGGTTGTCAATGCGAGTTTGAGAATCTTTCATTGCTTCCACAACTTGCAATCTCTTTAACGCCTCGTGTTTTCTTTGAACAGAAGTTTCATGTTCTGCTTGATCTCTCAAAGCGTAAGATAAATCTTCTAAATTCAACCCTTTAAGCAAATCATATAGTGCTTCAGCACCCATTTTTGCAATAAATTTATTCGGATCTGAATCGTCCAAATATTGATTATCCTTCATAGCAGGATTATCAATGATATCTAGATATTCCTCTTCAGATAAGAAGTCCATTTTTTTCAAATCTAAACCTTCTACTTCTGCTGTTGCTCCAACTTGGATTACAACGTAGCGTTCGTAATAGATGATTTGATCTAATTTTTTAGTTGGTAAACCTAATAAATAACCAATTTTATTTGGTAAAGAACGGAAATACCAGATATGCGCAACAGGAACAACAAGTGAAATATGTCCCATACGCTCTCTACGAACTTTCTTTTCAGTAACTTCAACACCACAACGGTCACAAACGATTCCTTTGTATCGAATTCTTTTGTATTTACCACAGTGACATTCGTAATCTTTAACTGGTCCAAAAATACGTTCACAAAATAAACCATCGCGTTCAGGTTTATAAGTTCTGTAATTTATAGTTTCCGGTTTCAAAACTTCACCACTTGAATTCTCCAAAATTACTTCTGGAGAAGCCAAAGAAATGGTGATTTTATTGAAGCTACTTTGTTTTTTTGGTGTTTCTTTTTTGAAAGCCATTTTTTATAACGATTTCGTTTACTAATTCAATTAATCCATACTTACATTCAAGCAAAGTCCTCTCAACTCATGTAACAATACATTGAAAGATTCAGGAATTCCTGGTTCAGGAATATTGTCTCCTTTAACGATTGCTTCGTAAGCTTTTGCACGACCAGTTACATCATCCGATTTAACAGTTAAGATTTCTTGAAGGATATTAGATGCACCAAATGCTTCTAATGCCCAAACCTCCATCTCACCAAATCTTTGACCTCCAAATTGCGCTTTACCACCTAAAGGCTGTTGCGTAATTAAAGAGTATGGTCCGATTGAACGTGCATGCATTTTGTCGTCAACCATGTGTGATAATTTCAACATATAGATAACACCAACCGTTGCAGGTTGATCAAAACGCTCACCTGTACCACCATCGTGAAGATAAGTTTTACCTGATCTCGGCACTCCAGCTTTGTCTGTCCAATCGTTGATTTCACTTGGTTTAGCACCGTCAAAAATTGGAGTTGCAAATTTAACCCCTAATTTTTCACCTGCCCATCCAAGAACCGTTTCGTAAATCTGACCTAAGTTCATACGAGATGGTACCCCAAGTGGATTTAATACGATATCAACTGGCGTCCCATCAGCAAGGAAAGGCATGTCTTCGGCACGAACGATATTGGCTACAATACCTTTATTTCCGTGACGTCCAGCCATCTTATCCCCTACTTTCAATTTGCGTTTTTTAGCAACATAAACCTTCGCCAATTTCACGATTCCAGCAGGAAGTTCATCCCCAACTGAAATATGGAATTTACGACGTTTGTAGTTTCCTAAAATATCATTTGATTTAATATTAAAATTATGAATCAAACGACTGATTAATTGATTGATAGCTGTATCCGCTGTCCAATTCAAAGGATTAACGATTGAATAATCCAAAGCAAACAATGCTTTATGAGTAAATTTCGTTCCTTTTTTAATCAACTCTTCTTTAAAGTTATTGAAAACTCCTGAAGATTTGTTTTCTCCTAAAATCAATAGTAATTTGTCAACCAATTTTTCTTTCAAGTCAGCGAAGTCTTTTTGGTACTCTGCATCAATGGTTTCTAAAACTGGTTTATCCTGATTTTTAGATTTTCTATCTTTAATTGCTCTTGAGAACAATTTTTTCTGAATAACTACTCCTCTCAATGATGGTCCTGCTTTCAATGAAGCATCTTTCACATCACCTGCTTTATCACCAAAGATTGCGCGTAATAATTTCTCTTCTGGAGATGGATCTGTTTCTCCTTTTGGAGTAATTTTTCCAATTAAAATATCACCTTCTTTGATCTCAGCACCGATACGAATTAATCCGTTTTCATCTAAATCTTTCGTAGCTTCTTCGCTCACGTTTGGAATATCAGATGTTAATTCTTCCATTCCTCGTTTCGTGTCGCGAACCTCTAAAGAATACTCATCAATATGAATTGAAGTAAAGATATCATTACGAACAACTTTTTCAGAGATAACAATCGCATCCTCAAAATTGTAACCTTTCCAAGGCATAAATGCTACTTTCAAGTTTTGTCCAAGTGCTAATTCACCTGCTTGAGTTGCGTATCCTTCACACAAAACTTGTCCTGCTTCAACTCTATCACCTTTTTTAACAATCGGTTTTAAGTTGATACATGTACTTTGATTAGTTTTTTGGAATTTCGTTAGAGGATAACAGCTTACTTCGCTATCAAAACTTACTAATTTATCTTCATCCGTCCAATCATAACGAATGATTATTTCGTTCGCATCAACGTACTCAACAACTCCGTTTCCTTCAGCATTAATCAATACACGAGAATCTCTTGCTACCAATCTTTCGATACCAGTTCCAACTATTGGAGAATTTGGACGAAGTAATGGAACAGCTTGACGTTGCATGTTAGAACCCATCAGGGCACGGTTGGCATCATCATGCTCCAAGAATGGAATTGAAGATGCTGCAATTGATGCAATTTGATTCGCTCCAACATCCATCAAATGAAGATCTTTTGGAGGTAATACTGGGAAATCACCTTCAAATCTAGCTTTCACTAAATCAGATAAGAAATTACCATTGTCATCAATTATTGCATTTGCTTGTGCAATTGTTTTTGAATCTTCCTCTTCAGCAGCTAAATAGATTGGCTCTTCATTTAAAGTAACCTTACCATTTTCAACTTTACGATAAGGAGTTTCAATGAAACCTAACTTATTAACTTTCGCAAATACACACAAAGAGGAAATCAAACCAATATTCGGACCTTCAGGTGTTTCTATAGTGCAAAGACGCCCATAATGCGTATAGTGAACGTCACGTACTTCAAAACCTGCTCTTTCTCTAGATAAACCGCCTGGTCCTAGAGCTGACAATCTTCTTTTGTGAGTAACCTCAGAAAGTGGATTTGTTTGATCCATAAACTGAGAAAGCTGATTTGTTCCGAAGAATGAGTTAATTACGGAAGATAATGTTTTAGCATTGATCAAGTCAATAGGTGTAAAGACCTCATTGTCACGAACATTCATACGCTCACGAATAGTTCTAGCCATACGAGCTAGACCAACACCGAACTGAGAATATAATTGTTCTCCAACTGTTCTTACACGACGATTTGATAAGTGGTCTATATCATCAATATCTGCTTTTGAATTAATTAATTCAATTAAATATTTAATGATTTGTAAAATATCATTTTTAGTTAAAACTCTTGAATCTTCTGAGCTATCTAAATTTAATTTTTTGTTCAAACGGAAACGCCCAACTTCTCCTAAATCATAACGCGCATCTGAGAAGAATAATTTATCAAATACACTTTTTGCAGTTTCATAGTCGGGTGGATCTGCGTTTCTTAATTGACGGTAGATGTGTTCAACTGCTTCTTTTTCAGAGTTTGAAATATCTTTTTGAAGCGTATTATAAATAATTGTATAATCTGTTGAATTTGCATCTTCCTTATGTAAAATCAATGATTTTGCACCTGAATCTAAGATTGCATCCAAATGATCGTCTGTAATTACTAGCTCTCTATCTAAGATAACTTCATTACGTTCAATTGAAACAACCTCTCCAGTATCTTCATCAACAAAATCCTCAATCCAAGTTTTAAGAACTCTCGCAGCAAGGCGTCTTCCAACTAATTTTTTAAGATTAGCTTTGCTAACTTTAACTTCGTCAGCAAGACCAAAAATCTCTAATATATCTTTATCTGTTTCATAACCAATTGCACGGAACAATGTGGTAACAGGTAATTTTTTCTTTCTATCGATGTATGCATACATGATATTATTGATATCTGTAGCAAATTCAATCCAAGAGCCTTTGAAAGGAATTATTCTTGCTGAATATAACTTTGTACCATTAGCATGTCGGCTTTGACCAAAGAAAACACCAGGAGATCTGTGTAACTGAGAAACGATAACACGTTCTGCACCATTTACAACAAATGAACCTTTAGGTGTCATATATGGAATTGTACCTAAATAAACATCCTGAACGATTGTTTCGAAATCCTCGTGTTCTGGATCTGTACAATATAACTTCAATTTTGCTTTTAAAGGAACGCTGTAGGTCAATCCTCTTTCAATACATTCCTCTATCGAATATCTTGGTGGATCAATGAAATAATCCAAGAATTCTAATACGAATTGATTTCGAGTATCAGTGATAGGAAAGTTTTCTGCGAAAACTTTAAAAAGTCCTTCACTATCTCTGTTTTCAGGAGTTGTTTCAAGTTGAAAAAACTCTCTAAATGATTTTAATTGAATCTCCAGAAAATCTGGGTATTCAAATTGGTTTTTGCTTGAAGCAAAATTAATTCGGGTTGAATTATTTGATGTTGCCAAGGCTTTATTTTTTTAGGTTATTGTATTCTTTGTAACAAGATAAATGCTTAAAAACAGAACAAGGCATCCGCAAAATTGCGATGCCTGTTCTGTGTATGAAGAGGTAAATTACTTAACTTCTACTTCTGCTCCAGCTTCTTCAAGAGACTTTTTAAGCCCTTCAGCTTCGTCTTTAGAAACTCCTTCTTTCAATACAGAAGGTGCTGCGTCAACTAGGTCTTTAGATTCTTTCAAACCGTTACCAGTTAATTCTTTTACAAGTTTAACAACAGCAAGTTTGTTAGGACCACCAGCTTTTAGAATTACGTTGAATTCTGTTTGCTCTACTACTTCTTCAGCAGCAGCAGCTCCACCTGCCATCATAACCGGTGCCGCAGCAGCTGGTTCGATTCCATACTCGTCTTTAAGAATTGTTGCCAACTCATTTACTTCTTTAACCGTTAGGTTTACTAATGTTTCTGCAATTTGCTTTAAATCAGCCATTTTATTTTATTTTAAAAAGGGTTTAATAATAATTTACGCTCTTTCTTCGAGCGTTTTAAGGATACCTGCAATTTTGCTTCCAGCACCTGTAAGACCAGATAATACATTCTTAGCAGGACTTTGTAACAATCCGATGATTTCTCCAACCAATTCTTCCTTGCTTTTCAATGATTCAAGAACTGCTATCTGATTATCACCGATGAATACTGCTTCATCAATGTACGCACCCTTTAAAATTGGTTTTGCATTTTTCTTGCGAAAATCTGCAATCAATTTAGCAGGAGCATTAGCAACTTCACTGAACATTACTGAAGTAGAACCTTTCAATGTATCTCTCAATCCACCAAAATCTTTTCCTTCAACACGATCCATTGCCTTTTCCAACAAAGCGTTTTTTACAACTCGCATTTGAATGTTAGATTGAAAACATCTTCTGCGAAGTGAGTTAATTGTTTCTACTGTTAGTTCTGCAGTATCTGTTAAATAAACAACATTATTAGCTGTTAAATCAGCTGTTAAGTCGTCTATGTATTTTGCTTTTTCTTCTCTTGTCATTTTCTTAAGTATTAAGCATTAACAGACTTAGCGTCAATTTGAATACCAGGACTCATTGTTGCGCTTAGATAAACACTTTTGATGTAAGTACCTTTGGCAGCGGATGGTTTCAACTTTATTAAAGTTTGAATCAATTCATGAGCGTTTTCACGAATTTTTTCTCCTTCAAAACTAGTTTTACCAATAGAAGAGTGAATAATACCGTATTTATCAACTTTAAAGTCAATTTTACCTGCTTTCACTTCTTGTACTGCTTTTCCAACTTCCATAGTAACAGTTCCAGTCTTTGGATTTGGCATCAAACCACGAGGTCCTAAAATACGACCTAGCGCACCAACTTTACCCATTACTGAAGGCATTGTAATAATTACGTCAACAGATGTCCATCCTGCTTTAATTTTAGCAATATAGTCATCTAAACCAACGAAATCAGCACCTGCTTCGATTGCTTCGGCTTCTTTGTCTGGCGTACACAAAACAAGAACCTTAACATCTTTACCTGTACCATGAGGAAGGGCAACTGTACCTCTTACCATTTGATTTGCTTTTCTAGGATCTACTCCTAAACGTACACAAATATCAACGGAAGCATCAAATTTAGTGGTTGAAATACCTTTAACCAAATCACATGCTTCTGTTAGAGTGTAAGCTTTTGACAAATCAAATTTTGCCAAAATCTCTTTTCTTTTCTTTGAAACTCTTTTCATACCACTAAATTATTTGGATTTTGGTGCTTCACCACCTTTAACTGTAACTCCCATACTTCTTGCAGTTCCTGCAACCATGCGCATTGCTGCGTCAACTGTGAAACAATTTAAATCAGGAAGTTTATCTTCAGCTATTAGACGTACTTGATCCCAAGAAATGGCACCAACTTTAACTCTATTTGGCTCCGATGAACCTTTCTTGATTTTAGTGTGTTCAATTATTTGAACTGCTGCTGGGGGAGTTTTTAATACAAAATCAAAAGATTTATCACCATAAACAGTGATAACAACTGGAACAACTTTCCCCATTTTGTCTTGTGTTCTAGCATTAAACTGCTTACAAAACTCCATGATGTTCACACCTTTAGCACCTAAAGCAGGTCCAATTGGCGGAGATGGGTTAGCTGCACCACCTTTGACCTGTAATTTGATCAACGCTGCTACTTCTTTAGCCATATATATAAATTTGTGTAGTCAAACGTGAGTAATTAATGGGAAGCTTTAATCATCGTTCTCACTCCTACGGGTTAATACAATTTTATCCTTCTTTCTCTACTTGCATGTAACTTAATTCAAGAAGATTCTTTCTACCAAAAATTTTAACCATAACTTTTAGTTTCTTTTTATCTTCATTGATTTCGTCTATCACACCAGAGAAGTTATTGAAAGGACCGTCGATTACTTTGACAGATTCTCCAATAACAAAAGGGATTTTTTGTTCTTCTTCATTTTCAGCAAGCTCATCAACTTTTCCAAGTATTCTATTAACTTCTGATAAACGCATTGGAACGGGTTCTCCTCCTTTAACAGTTCCTAAGAAACCGATTACATTAGGAATTCCTTTTATAACGTGTGAAACTTCACCCACGAGGGCAGCTTCAATTAAAACATATCCTGGTAAAAAAGCCTTTTCTTTATTTACTTTTTTTCCGTTTTGAATTTTGAAAACTTTCTCCGTAGGGATTAAAACCTGATTTACGTAGTCGTTTAACTTCATTCTAGTGATTTCCAACTCTAGGTATTCTTTCACTTTTTTTTCTTTCCCGCTAACAGCGCGAACGACATACCATTTTTTAACTATTTCTCCCATTTTTTATTCTTAGAAAGTTCCGTAAATAAATCCAATTAGTCCTTTCCAAAGTGAATCAGCTTCACCTGAAATACCGAAGATATAATCCATTAAGAATATAACAAGGGAAATCAATACGGAAGATACAACTACAAGAATTGTATTGTTTTGTAACTCTTTCCATGTAGGCCAAGTAACATTGTGAACCATTTCATGGTATGTATCTTGGAAATATGTTCTAATTTTTGACACGTACTTTTGTATTATGTTGTGCACGGGCGGTAGGACTCGAACCCACGACCAATGGTTTTGGAAACCACCACTCTACCAACTGAGCTACA
>CAZDKE010000012.1:0-52886 GCA_964506255.1 uncultured Lishizhenia sp.
ATTTTTGATGATAGAAAAGTATAACAAAACGGTCAACCTATTTTAGGGAAGTACAGAAAATACTTTTTACATTAAAAAAAAGTCTACAAAACAAAAAATCATCCGAAGTAAAGCTCTTGGGATGATTTAAAAAAAAATGTTGCGTCAAATAACGGCTAGGAAAGAAGGTTATCTTTTGAACAGAAAAGTAAAACTTCATGAATTCTTGCAGTTATTTACACAAAAGTAGTGCATTTATTAGCAGTAATCGATGCTGTTTTTAACTTTTTTTTGAAATTATAATTAACGTTCTTTTTAAGCGATTAAGAGGCAAAAAAATGGGGTTTAATATTCGTCTTCGTTGAAAAGAAAATCCTCTCGTGACGGGTAATCCGGCCAAATTTCTTCGATGCTTTCATACATGTCTCCTTCGTCTTCCAAATCTTGTAAATTTTCAACAACTTCTAAAGGTGCACCAGTTCTGATTGCAAAGTCAATTAATTCCTCTTTCGTTGCTGGCCAAGGTGCGTCTTCTAAATACGATGCTAATTCTAATGTCCAATACATATTTTATAATTTTATTCTGTTCTAATTTTCGGCAAAAGTATTCTTTATTTGATATAAAGCAAATAAAAATTAATTACTTAACAAAAGTTTTATCAACAGTTTAGGTGACAGTAACGATTTGCAATCCATGATTTTATAACAAAAGTCCCATTTTTTCTCCATTAGACTAATTAACAGCATTTGCGTTATTGTGAATATTTAATGAATTAGGTGTAACTTTTTAGCAGGTCAATTGTCTTAGCTAAAAAATTAAAATGCGACAAATTTTACTTTTTACTCTGCTTTTAAGTTTTGCAAACTCGTCTAGTGCCCAAGAAAAACAAACTAATTTTCCAATTGAAAAAAACACTATTTACGTTGAAGCTTTTGGTCAAGGATTTTGTTGGTCTTTGAATTACGATCGGCTTTTAAATACGGATAAAAAAGTGTTTAATTCTTTCACTGCAGGGGTAGTTTATGTTCCAAAAGAAATTCAATTTGGAGATGGTAGCTATTTTGGCGTTCCTGTTTCTTATAATTGGTTTTTTGGAAAGAAAAGTCATCATTTAGAACTAGGCGTTGGAATCACTGGAATGGCTGTCAAATCAAGGTTTGGTCTTTCAATAACTAATAATTTTTATACCTATTTGACTCCAAAAATTGGCTATCGTTTTCAGCGTCCAAAAGGAGGTTTGTTTTTAAAAGTTACAGCCACTCCAATGATTGACTTAGTCAGTTTTAGCGATGTGTGGAGTAACAATGGGTCAATGAGAATTAGTTCGTTATTTTGTAATGTTCTTGGACTTTATTATCCTGCTTTTCCTTGGCCAGGATTTAGTATTGGATATACATTTAAATAAGCATAAAAAAAAGCGCTAAAGAAAACTTTAACGCTTTAATTGATTGAACTTTAATTGTTTACTTATTGTCATTTGATAACATTGCCTGAATTTGTTTCATTGTCTTTTGCATTCCTTCAGCGCTTCCATCTAAGAAAATCGTATTTCCTTTTCCATATTCAGCAAAGTTTTTAATTGCTTCTGTCCACATAGAAAACAAAATTACATTCGTGTCAAGATTTGCTTGTTTCATTTCTTCTGCCGCTTCTGACATACCTTTAGCTACTTCTTGACGGAACAAAGCAACTCCTTGACCTCTAAGCATTGCTGCTTCTTTTTCAGCTAAGGCTGCAATTTTTATTGCATTTCCTTCCGCTTCGGCTGCTTTCGTTTTTGTAATCAATAATGCTTGACCTTCATTTTCTGCTGCTGCTTTTAAATTGTTAGAAGCCACAACTTTGCTCATACTTTCGATAATTGCAGCATCAAACGTAATGTCGTTAATTTGCAAATCGAGTAGGTGGTAACCCCAAGTTTCTAAAGTGTGATCGATTTGACTTTTTACGTTTTCCACTAATTCGTGACGTAAACCCAAAATTTCAGATTGCTTTTGACTTGCCACATACGAACGAATCGAACCTTCAATGGTACGAATCAATGCTTGCATTAAATCTTTGTTTGAAATGAATTTAAAGGCTACTTTTTTAATCGTTTCCTCTTCCGCATCCATAACACTGTAAAGCAACATACTCTTAAAGTAAACATTCGCTTGGTCGATTGTAACTGCCTGAAATTCCATTTCTATACTTTGATTTTGAATAGAAATTCGTTTCGTAACCTGTTCGATAAAAGGAATTTTAAACCTCAAGCCGGGTGGAAGGGCACGTTTGTACTTTCCGAACATCGTTATAACAGCGATAGTTCCTTGTTTAACTGTAAATAATGATAATGCCATTAGAACGATTACCACTGCAATAACTATAAATATTGGTTCCATATTTTGATTTTGAATAAAAGTACTCATTAAAACTATCCTCCTTCTTTGTTTTTGAAGAAAGGTTGATTATCAGGACTAAATATGAAATTTTCAGGTTAGAAATTATCTAAACAAAAACACGTTCAACATTCAATTCACCGAAGGAATAGGGTAAATAAGCTAATGATGGAATTTCTTTTGTTAAAATCAAAGGAGACTTGCTACCTAAACAAATTTTACCATGTGTTTCAGAAAGTCCCATTGCAAATGAAGCGTTGATTGTCAATGCATTAAAAGCTTCTTCAGGAGTCATTTTTAATTTAATACAAGCCAATGACCAAATAGTAAATAAGTTGTAATTCGGCGTAGAGCCAGGGTTAAAATCGCTAGCTAACGCAACGGGTAAATTTGCGTTAATCATGCGTCGAGCATCGCCAAATGGAATTCCTAAAAAGTGAGAACAACCAGGAAGAATAGTAGGAATACAATTTGAGTTTTGTAAAGCGATAATGTCTTGGTCTCCCAATTCTTCTAAATGATCGACAGATAAAGCACCTAATTCAATCGCTTTTGAAACTGCTCCCATCACTGAAAATTGGTTAACGTGAACTTTAGGAATTAAACCGTATTTTTTTCCCGCCTCTAAAATTTCACTCATTTCTTCAACTGAAAAATAGTTTCGTTCACAAAAAACATCAATGTAATCGGCGAGTTTTTCTTCAGCGATAATTGGAAGCATTTTATTGATAATCAAATCGATATATCCTTGGTGATTTTCTTTAAATTCAGTTGGAAAGGCATGAGCACCTAAAAAAGTAGCTTTAATTACTATGGAGTTATTTGATTTCAAACGTTTTATCACGCGCAACATTTTTAATTCTGCCTCTACACTCAATCCATAACCTGATTTAATCTCAATTGCACCAGTACCACAAGCAATCATCTTGTTGATTCTTATTTGAGCCAATTCTAATAATTCATCTTCTGACATTTCGGCCAATTTTCGGGCTGAGTTTAAGATTCCACCACCTTTTGCGGCAATTTCTTCGTAACCTAAACCATGAATTTTATCTACAAACTCTTCCTCACGTGTCTTTGCAAAAACGGTATGCGTATGTGAATCGCAAAAAGCAGGAAGTACATATCGACCTTCCGCATCTACGACTTCTAAATCCCGCCAATCTGTGATTCCTTCCCAATCCTCCATCAAACCATAAGCGATAACTTCATTGTCTTCTAAAGCCAAGAAAGCATTTTCAAGGATTGGAAGTTCCTGCATTTCTTTTCCTTTTCGAAGAGCAGGTAAATTTTCTCCAACTTGCACTAAGCCTTTGATGTTTTTAATGAGAATCTTTTGCATGGATTTATTTTTAGCAAAGATAGAAAGATTAGTTTTTGAGACAATTCCAAAGCATTTTATAAGTCCATTTTCAAATTAACTCATTTTAATCCGACAGTAGACGGCCAAATAGTTATTCCGTTCGCAATTACTTCTTCCATTTAAAATAATTCTTCTCCTGCACCGGTCGATTTTCCTCAATTTCAGTCAAAGGTTCGCAAAGTAGGAGGGAGGCATGACAATCTGAAGGGAGTTTTTGATACAATCCAGTTCCTTCCGTTTTCCACGCAATCATTTCGTCGCTCACTTGCTTGATAATCTTCGCAGGATTCCCTACAACCAAGCTGCGTTCAGGAATTTCCATATTTGCAGGTACAAAACATAACGCTCCGATTATTGATTCTTTACCAATTTTTACATCGTCCATAATTACTGCGTTCATACCGATAAGGCAATTTTCTCCTAAAGTTCCGCCGTGAATAATGGCACCATGACCAACGTGTGCACCTTTTTTCAAATGAACAGTTGTACCAGGAAACATGTGAATGGTACAGTTTTCTTGCACATTGCAACCATCTTCGATTATAATTTGTCCCCAATCACCACGAATGGCAGCACCAGGACCGATATAAACATTTTCTCCAATGATCACATTTCCAGTCACAGAAGCTTGTGGATGTACGAAACTCGAAGGTTTTACAACTGGAATAAAGCCGTTAAATGAATAAATTGCCATATATTATGTTAAATAGAATGAGAATTAGTTATTTGAATCTTTAAATTTGGCTAAAATTACAATTATGAAAAAGATTTTCTTGTTATTCGCTTTAATATTCCTAGGATTTACTTTTACAGCACAAAAAAGATTGTCTAATGAGGAGTTCAAAACTATAATGAAAGAAAAGGGTGCCCAAATTTTGGATGTACGAACAGCAAAAGAAGTTGCTGAAGGAAAAATTGAAGGTTCAATAAATATCGATTATTTTTCACCAAAGTTCTTAGAGAATGCTTCAAAGCTCGACAAAACCAAACCAGTGTTGATTTACTGCGCTGCTGGCGGTAGAAGTTTATCCGCAGCAAAAGATTTGAAAAAAGCCGGTTTCAAAAAAGTGTACGATCTACAAAACGGCTACGATGGCTGGAAAGAATAGAAGTTCTAATTCAATTGAAGGAAGCGATTTTTAAGAGTCGCTTTATTTTTGTTTCTATAAATAGTTATGTGGGTAAATATTGTTGATTAACCTATTGCTAAATTATTCTATTTAACATAATAATAATTATAATACAAATTAGTTTCAGGAATTCTTTAGACTTTATTAATCTTAAAATGAATCGAAAATTCTGATTAAATTTAATTATGAAAATATCGTTGCAAACAAAAGCCCTGAAATTTTTAATCGTTGTAGTTCTTGTAAGTTGTCAATCTGCAAAGTTACCAACTACTTCAAATGTGAATATAGTTCATCCGACAAATGCACTTTCAAGATTTACAGTTTATTTAGACAGTGTTGGATTCATTTCTGACACATCACGAGCCAAAATAACAGCAACAGAATTAATTCTCTCAGAAATAAATTATTTTCATAACAAGCTTTTCTATACTCTAAATCCAAAAAATCACGAGATACAACAGTCGAAAAAATTTCTGAGAAATTTTAAAAAAATTGACACAATCAACGTTGATTTTGACATTTTCTTGAAACCAAAATCTATTTTCTCTTATTATTACCGTCAAAAAAAAACAAAGTAATTTTATCGAAGATGGTATAATTGAAGAATGGCATTATAGCTCGAAAAGTGAGGCGCAATATGCATTCTCTGAAATCGTAAAGATTAATGATTTAGTTTATGTCAATACTTTTTCATTTATTCTAGTTAACGAAAATCAACTATATATTTTTCACACTAGAGCGAGTGCATTCAGGACTACACTAGAAAGGTTATTTGAAGCGTTTAAAGAAAGTTTGAAGTGATTTTAAATGATTTGCTCACACCTGCATTCACTCCAATATTCCATTTAATCCCTAGTCCTGAAGAACTTAGTTCAATAGTATTCATCATTTTATTCAAAGATTTCTTTGCGTGTTGATTGTGGATAAGGTAAGCTGTCAAATCAAATAAAAACAAAAATCCACCTTGCATTAATAAGCTGTTGCCAAAACCGTTGAACTGATCACGCTTTGAAAGATTAATTTTTGCGTTGCTTTTTAAAAGTAAACCTGCTGAAATATAGGCTACGTCTAATCCAGTATTGATTAAAAATATTTTTTCTGTTTTATGTTGATTCAAAACTGATTTATCAAAAGTCAAATTTGGATTTGATTTCTTTGCATTCAAATAACCAGGAATTGCTAAGCCAATATTTACGGTATTCCACATTACATTCATTTGATGGAAATAATGAGCTTCCCCTTCTGGAACCGTCGCCCACCCTACTCCACTAACTAAAAAATTGGCGGCTGCCCAACTTCCAAGACCAATCATTAAATGCTTGTCAGTTTTCAATCGATCTTGATTAAATTGTAAAAGTGGTTGAGTAAATGAAACAGAGCTGATAAATAAGAATAAAGGTATTAAAAACTTCATTTTTAAGATTTTGTATACAAAGACATTAAACAAGAAGGATTAGTTTTAGTTCGGATTTGTAGTTTTCAAACTAATTTTTAAGACTTAAAGTTATGGATTTCTATTAAGTTATTGGTTATTAAGGTATAAAAGACACTTCTGGCTAATTGTCTTAACAAATGAAAGTCATCCCCCTAAATCCCCCTTCAAAGGGGGAAGGTTGAATCTCACTTCGGTTTTACATTTATTTCAGAAAATACTTATATGCTATTTCTTTTGAAGAAATGATTTTTTCCAACCAATTAACTTTTCTTTGATTTACTTGTTTGATAATAAAACTAATTTTGTCACATGGAATTAAAACAAGTACCACTCGCTTTGGTCAACTCAATGAACAAGAATACACTCATGGAACAATTGGGTATTGAATGTGTCGAAATTGGAAAAGATTATGTCATTTCTAGAATGCCTGTCGATAACCGTACACACCAACCTATGGGATTATTACACGGTGGCGCAAGTGCTGCGTTAATCGAAAGTATTGGTTCAATGGGTTCTACCCTACTGATTGATATTCAGAAACAAGCGCCAGTTGGAATTGAAATTAATTGTAATCATGTTAATGGTATCAAAGAAGGTTTCGTGAGAGCCGTAGGAAAAATTGTTCACGCTGGAAAACGTACGCATTTGTGGCAAGTGGACATCAACGAAGAAGGAACAGATCGCTTGATTTGTACCGGTAGATTGACCGTTATGATTATCGATAGAAAATAAATCAATGCTACTCTATCGCTTTCCAGGTAAAGAAATAGTTCAAAAAATGGGCTCGTTTGAAAAACAAGCTTCTTTTTCATCCTTTGGTTTTATTGTGAGTAGTTTTAATGGCGAAAAAAAATATCTATTCGTCGAAAAAGAGCAACAAGCATGCGAAATTCCCAACAAAACGATTGTTTCTATAAACAAAGAGGAATATCTAAAGCAAGGAGAAAAACTTATTGCAGCGATACGAAATTTGGGAATTCAAAAAACGGTTCTTTCTCGCATTGAAACACAAGATTTTGATTCCGAGAAAGTATTGGATTTATTTTATTTACTTGAAAAACAATATCCTACAGCTTTCGTTTATTGCTTTTTTGACGAAACGTTAGGAACTTGGTTAGGTGCAAGTCCTGAGATTTTATTTCAAAAATTTGAAAATTCTGGCTTTACTGTTGCCCTTGCTGCAACTAAAAAAGTAGCAGATTCAAGTTCTTGGAACCAAAAAGAAACGCTTGAACAAGCTTTTGTAAGTGATTTTATTTTGGAACGTTTGAACCAAATTGAAATTTCAGATATAGAACAAACGGGACCTTTCGAACATCAAGCTGGTCCTGTAAAACATTTAAAAACAGACTTTAGTTTTTCAATTGATTCACATTCATCCTTTGAAATAATGGAAGCCCTCCACCCTACTCCAGCAGTCAGTGGTTTGCCCCAGGCTATTTCCTTGGAGCTTATTGATTCTTTAGAAAAACATCAACGCGATTTATACGCAGGCTTCATTGGTTTGGTGAAAGAAAATCAAGCATCGGTTTACGTAAATCTTCGTTGTTGTCAACTTTCGCAAGGAAAAATACATTTGTATTTGGGTGGAGGTTATACCAAAGATTCTGATCCTCAACACGAATGGGAAGAAACTGTAAATAAAAGTAAAACCATCCTCGACCTTGTGCAAAAATTGTAATTTTACGACATGCTAACTAGCGATAAATTAATGGTGCAATTGGTGGTAGATCAATGTGAAGAACATGGAATTCGAAAAATCGTTTTTTCACCCGGTTCGCGCAATTCTCCATTTGCGATTAGCTTCGACGAAAATCCATTTTTTCAAACGTATGTCATTCACGATGAGCGAAGTGCCGCTTTTTTTGCCTTGGGAATGTCGCATGAATTACAAGAACCAGTCGCGCTTTGTTGTACGTCGGGAACAGCAGCGTTGAATTATTATCCAGCAATTGCAGAAGCTTATTATCGTTCGATTCCTTTGTTAGTAATTACAGCTGACCGTCCTGAAAGTTGGATTAATCAAGGTGACGGACAAACAATTGTACAACGAAATGTTTTCCAAAATCATATTCGTTACGCTGTGAATTTGACTGATGGCAAGGAATCAGAAACCGATGTTTGGTACGCTCAACGTGAGACAGCGATTGGAATGTCAATATTGACTGGAAAATGGAAAGGTCCCGTTCATTTCAATGTTGGCTTAAACGAACCGCTTTATAATTCAACTGAAAAATCAACAAATTTCGCTCGAAGATTCTATCAAAATCAAGTTTCAAGTCAATTGAGTATTGAATTTTGTGAACGTGCTATTTCTCTTTTGGAGTCAAGTAAAATAATGGTTTTGTGCGGTCAACTACCTGAAAGTAACCAATTTCAACAAACGCTAGAAAAGTTTAGCAACCACTCCAACGTTATTGTTTTAGTGGAAAATACTTCTAATATTCAAAGTGAAAAATTCATTCATTGCATCGATCGGACTTTAAACGGAATTGAGAAAGAAGAAGAGTATTATCCTGATTTATTGATTACCATTGGTGGTGCTGTAGTTTCCAAAAAGATTAAAGCATTTTTACGCAAAGCGAAACCAAAAAATCACTGGAAAGTTGGCTTTGATTTCCCACAAATGGATACGTATCAATGTTTAAGTGACTCAATTGAATTAGCTGAAAATCAATTTTTTGACACCTTAAATCAATTGGATTTCAAAAGAAGTCAATTGAATTATTTCGGCAAGTGGAAAAGTATTGATATTCTAGCGAAAGACAGTATTGAAATGGCTGTTAATAGCTTAACTTCATTCACAGATATTCATGTTTTTTATCATTTATTTGATTGTTTACCGGAGCATTCCATTTTACATGTTGCCAATAGCTCAGTGGTGAGATATACTCAATTATTTGATCCAATTCGTTCTGTGCGCTTCGAATCCAATCGAGGAACAAGTGGTATTGACGGATCAACAAGCACAGCAATTGGTGCGGCAGTTGCCAATCCAAATAAAACGCATTATTTCATAACAGGCGATATTTCAGCACTTTATGACAGCAATGCTTTTTGGGTATCGAATTTCCCGAAGAATTTGAAAGTAATTGTTATCAATAATTTTGGAGGTGGAATCTTTAGAATTATCCCCGGTCCAGCAACTTCAAAGCAGCGAGATGAATTTTTCGAAGCGAAACATATTCAAAATGTGGCTTCAGTTGCAAATGCTTTCGGATTGAAAACTTTATCAGTATCTGTAATAGAAGATTTCGTAAACTTGCTACCTGAATTTTTGAATCCTGAAAATGAGATTCAGTTATTAGAAGTATTTACAGATGCGGAACAAAACGCAGAAAATTTGACTCAATTTTTTAAATTAATTAAACAATAAGAATGGAAGTTTTTGATATTTTAATGACCTTTCAAGGTTGGATGTATTTGATTATTCTAACGCTTTTAGAAATCGTTTTAGGTATTGATAACATCATTTTCATTTCCATTATTACTGATAAATTAGTACGTGAAGATCAGAAAAAAGCACGAATATTAGGTCTAAGCTTGGCATTAATTATCCGAATTCTACTTTTAAGTGTGATTTCTTGGATTATGACACTAGATAGAACAGCATTATTTACAATTGCCGAAATCAAATTCACAGGTCATAGTTTGGTTTTGTTAATTGGAGGTTTATTCTTGATTTATAAATCGGTAACTGAAATGCACTCAAGTGTAAAAGGCGAAGAAGAACATCATAGCACTGACAATAAAAAGAAACAAAAATTGAGTTCAGTAGTCTTTCAAATTGTAATGGTTGACTTTATTTTCAGCTTTGACTCTGTGATTTCAGCGGTTGGTATGACAAATGATATTTCGCACGAAACACATGGCAACCCAATGGTAATCATCGTTATTGCTGTAATTCTTTCGATGATTGTAATGTTGTTATTCTCTAAACCAATTAGCGATTTCATTAACCAACGACCAACTATTAAAATGATTGCACTTGGATTCTTGGTGACAATTGGTGTACTTTTAATTGCAGAATCATTCGGTCAGCACATACCAAAAGGCTACATATACTTTGCGATGGTTTATGCCTTAGGTGTTGAATTCCTGAATATCAGAATGCGTAAAAATAAAGGCGGTGTCAATTAAAGAAGCAGAAACGCTATTAAGACTTGACGAATTTGATTCAGCTGAAGAAGCACTGGAACAGCAGTTGTTTGACCTGCATCAACAATTAATTTCAAAGCCGATTATTCCGCAATTATTACAAGCTAGAAAGGTTAAATTGCAACAATTAATAGAAATTAGTCGCGTTCTTTCAATTGAAACAAATCAAGAATTTAATTCATTTAAAATTAATGAGTTAGATTCGATTAATTTAATTCAAAGTTTCAATGATTATCAGAAAAACAAATCTTTAATTCTATCTCAACTTGCTCGTGATTTGACAATTCAAACTTTAGACGCTGCGTTAGATACTTTACTTTTAAATCTGAAAAATTGGTCTAAATTATGGCCAACAATTTCAATTTTAGAAGATGAAAAAATCTTACTTTCTAAAGAGTTAGAATCAATGGAATTTTTTCAAGTTTTAAAAGAACTAAAACAAGCTAATGTTCTAAATTTTAAAGATTTAAATTTTACCCAAATACCTTTAAATTTACGTCATGAAATCAAACGATTGAATTTGATTAATGCTTATTTTTCGCAATATTAAAGTTTATGATAATTTACTTATGAGAATGTTTTCTGCTTTTTTTGATTTCATTTATTCGGTATAACTTTTTTTCCTTTTATCCAACTTTAATTAATGATTTTATAAATCTAACAACTGAAAAGGAAATTCTAAATTCAATTCAACTAACTTTGGACCCCAACTCAATTTTGATTTGGAATAATAACATGAACAAAATGTCAGAAGAACGCTTAGACAAAATATTAATCGACCGAAAACTAGTAACAACCAGAGTTCGTGCGGAACAGATAATTACCGAATCAGGAGTTTTAATTAACGGAAAACTGATTACAAAACCTGGAAAAAAATTCCCAATTGACGTTGAAATACAAGTAATGGGCGAAGAAATCCCTTGGGTTTCTAAAGGCGCTTTGAAGTTAATCGGTGCACTTGAAAAATGGAATTTAGATTGTAAAGGCAAAACATTCATCGATTTAGGTGCCTCAACAGGTGGTTTCTCTGAGGTTTTGTTACATAACGGAGCTTCTAAAGTATTTTGTGTGGATGTCGGTACAAATCAATTACACCAACGCATAAAAGAAGATGAGCGTGTCATTAACCTTGAAAAAACACATGTGCGCGACTTGACTGTAAAATTGATTCCAGAATTAGTAGACGGTTTGGTGGTGGATGTTTCCTTTATTTCCTTGGAGAAAACGATTCCTTTTGTGCATTCATTTTTGAAAGAAGGGGCTTGGGTTGTTTTGTTAATCAAACCTCAATTTGAAGTTGGAAAAGCAAACTTGAGCAAAAATGGAATCGTAAAAAACACTTCACTTTATCCCGAAGTGATTGAAAACGTGAAGAATATGTGCGAGAAAAACAATCTTGTATTTCAAGATGTAATGGATTCCCCAATTTTGGGTGGCGACGGAAATAGAGAGTTTTTGGGGTATTTCGTTAAGAAATAAATTTTCCCGGAGAAGAAACAGAAGTCGCAGAAAAAAAAAAAAAAAAAAAAAAACTGATTGCAACCTCTTTTTCAATCCCCACAATTTTATTAACACTTAACTTCGCCCCAAAATTAAAACATCATGAAACACGCATTTTTTGTAAGCGGAATTGGTACTGACGTTGGAAAAACAGTTGTAAGCTCCGTTTTATGTGAATTGCTTTTTGCAAACTACTGGAAACCTGTTCAGTCGGGCGAATTAGACAATACTGACAGCATGAAAGTGGAGCGTTTGGTGAGTTTTGAAACGTTTCAATTTTTCTCTGAGAAATTCCGATTGACGCAACCATTATCTCCACACGTTTCAGCAAAATTAGATGGCGTTCACATTGAAGCAACTGATTTTACTTATCCTGAGTTTACTGGAAATTTAATCGTTGAAGGCGCAGGTGGCTTAATGGTTCCTGTTAACGAAAACGGTTTGCTTTATTGCGATTTAGCTGCCGAATGGAAATTGCCAACTATCTTAATTTCAAGACATTATTTAGGAAGCATCAACCATACTTTGATGAGTATTGAAACCCTTCACAACCGAAATATCCCCATTTTAGGAATCATTTATGTGGGCGATGAATTACCAATGACCGAAGAAGTGATTTTCACGAAAACACAGATTCCAACCTTGTTTCACGTTCCGATTTTTGAAAACCTTTCCAAGGAGACGATTTCGACTTTCGCAAACCAACTGCGTACTCCCGAAACTTTGGCTAAATTTGGCCTATGAGTAGTTTAGAAGACGACGCAAAGTATGTATGGCATCCTTTTACCCAAATTCAAACGGAACCCTCTCCCCTTTTGATTTCTAGTGCAAAAAACGCAACGCTTTTCACAGCGGATGGAAAATCGTATTTGGACTGTAATTCTTCTTGGTGGGTTAATGTGCACGGACACGGGAACGAACACATTGCAAAAGCCATTGAAACGCAATTTGCAGCAATTGACCACATAATTTTTGCAGGAGCGACACACGAAAAAGCCATTGAGTTATCGAAGCGAATCATTGAGAAACTCAATTGCGAATTACAAAAAGTCTTCTTTTCCGACAACGGTTCCACGGCTGTTGAAGTAGCCATTAAAATGTGTATGCAATTTTGGCACAATCAAGGAATTAAGAAATCGCGCGTTATGGCTTTGGAAGGCGCATATCACGGTGATACGTTTGGAGCAATGTCGGTGGGTGAACGTGATTATTTCAACGCACCTTTTGAACCTTTTTTCTTCAACGTGGATTTCTTGGAATTCCCGACAGAATCGAACGAAAAACAACTCTTAGCAAAAGCGAAAACCCTTTTTGAATCAGGCGAATTTATCAGTTTAATCCTTGAGCCCTTGATTCAAGGATCGGCAGGAATGCGTTTTTATTCGGTTTCGTTTTTGGAAGAATTGGTAAAACTTGCAAAAGCCAACAATGTACTCGTAATTTTCGATGAAATTATGACCGCATTTGGGCGCACAGGAACACTTTTTGCCTTTGAACACACGAACGTTCGACCTGATATTATTTGCCTTTCCAAGGGTTTGACGGGTGGTGTTTTGCCTTTAGGTTTAACCGTTGCCACCAACGCTATTTTTGATGCATTTTTAAGCGACGAACGCGCGAAAGCCTTTTTACATGGACATTCTTTTACAGGAAATCCATTGGCATGTGCGGCAGCGTGTGCGAGTTTAGATTTATTCGAACAAGCAGCAACTTGGGAAAATATCAAAGCGATTGAAACACGCAATTTAAACTTCCTTCAAAAACTCGAAAAGCATCCAGCTATTGATAATGCACGTGTTTACGGAACCATTTTAGCCCTCGATTTAAAAACCGACGGACCTGCAAGTTACTTCTCTAAAATCCGCGACACAGCCTACGCTTTTTTCCTTGAAAATGGTTTACTTTTGCGCCCTTTGGGAAATGTTTTGTTCATCAACCCACCGTATTGTTTGACAGAGAAAGAGCAGCTAACTATTTTTGGGGTGATTGAACGGTTTTTGAATAATGTCGAATGATGAATGTTTAATTCTTAATATGCTTATCCGTGAGTTTCCCCAAGCCAATTCCATCGATATTGAGTTGATATCATCAAAAGTCTTCCAAATAAGTCAACAAAATACCTCCTGTTGAGTTTGTAAGTAAATTCGTTGAGATAATTTTGTAAAAAAAATCCTCAACAATTTTGTGATGCACATCAAGAAATAGTTTTTTTTTGCATTGCTAATTGAAGTATGCACCCATGGAAGTTTTTTAGAGGATTCATTTTTAAAAGCACCTCAGGCATACGCTCATAATCGATTTTAAATCATTGTAACTATTTAAACCATCTGTTAATACAATGGTTTCAGTCTGAATCATTTCATTTTTGAGGTTTTTGGTACGCTCTTTCTTGAAACTATTAATAACCTTCATTTTGATAAATCGAAATTTCCGATTTTTCTTGTAATCTTTTCTAAGTCCTGAAACATCTGGTTTTACTTCTATGGATTCTGCTGCAAGAAGAACATTTGTTTGTTTTTGGCTTCCTTTACCACGTTTACGTTTTTCATTCTTTCCCTTTTTGGAAACTGTTTCAAAACTCCCATCATCTAACTCACATTCCCCATATAAAATATACTCATCTTCACGTAATCTCGTAATTGCTCTAATTTTATGAAGCATTGCCCAAATGGAGTAAATTTAATTACAAATACGACATTAGTTTTAACGGAAATCCTCAATGTGATTTATTGATTTTACTAGGCATTTTTGCTTGTAATTTTTACATTGCATCGGTATCTGGAGCAACAGCAGGAATGGTTTAAAATCTGAATTTAAGGTGGTGATAAAGCTAAAATCCTTGGCGCTTTATAAACTTGAACAGTTATTGAAGTTGAATTTGCACATTGACCTGAATTTGGTGTGAAAACATAATTCGTAGTTTCAAAAGTATTTACTGAAGGACTCCAAGCCCCTGAAATACTATTTATTGAAGTGCTTGGTAACGTAAAATTTCCTCCTGAACAAATAGCAGAAATATCAACAAAACTTGGATTCACAGGTTCGTTTACAATAACTGCGACAGGATTAGAGAAAGTGATTGAAGAACATAAACTCACAATTTTTACAAAGTAATAAGTTGTCCCAGAACTAGAAACGGGTGGTGAAAAAGTAGAAGTTATAGCACCCGAAACAGGTGATGCTCCACAATAAGAATCAATTGAATTACTATACCATTGATAAGTTAAACTTGCTGAACTAGTTGCTGAAACTGAAATAGAGACAGCTTCATTTTTACAAACTGTTTGTGCTTGTGGTTGTTGTGAAATGGTAATTGCAGCGCTCGAATTAGGAGTAGAATCAATTCCTCGAAATAAAAAGTTTGAACCAGAAGTAAGCAAGGTTGAGGCTATTGTCAATGAACCATTATCTGTAATTTTAATGATTTTGTTGTCATTGGTTTCCGTCGTAGTCGCATATAGAACAGGATTGATTCCAGAATAATCTACAACTAAACCTCTAGCTTGAGTAGGGTTATTATATTGAAAGTTCCAATTTCCACCATTGTCTTTGGTCCATTTTGAAATTCCAGGATAATTCGTTGAACCATCGTCTGCAATGTAAGCCGTGCATCCATCTGGACTGATAGAAAATCCATAAGGTCCACTTCCATTCGTTGAAGGATAAGTTATAAATGGGCTTGCAGTTGCCGATGCTGTTGGTAAACCTGAACCTAGCACATAAATCCCAATATTTCCAGAACTTGCTGATGCTGTGGAATAATACAATTGTCCATTGAAAATTTCGATATTCCGAGTATTGAAATTAATTAGCTGATTGAAATTTGTTCCATCAAAATAAAAAACACCTTTTGTGGTGCCATTTCCATTTCCTGAAGCATAGAAAGTGGTGGTTGTTAAAGGTATTGCCGAACGATAATTGTCAGAATCAAATGTCGAACTTGGATGTGGATAACGATTCACAATACTTGCTGATGCATCTAAAATCGTTGTGGCTTTTGTGTTTTGTTGGTTGACATCAATTGTTCCATTTGCACTTATATGACCGGGAATTGCAACTAAATTATTGTACGAATTCAGATTTCCATTTGATAAAGCAGAACCACTTTGGGTCAATAAATTACTCGCTAAAAATGGTGATGTAAGTGTTTGAATAATAGTTCCATTATTTGGATTTACCTCAAGTAAAGAAACAGGAACTGCAGACGTATTCAAAGTCAAACTTCCATCACCAATTCGATAGACTAATAGATTACAACTTTCAAATGGCAAGGTAGGATTTACAACCGAAGCCGTTCCCCGAAAAGCAACATTATCAAAACGCCAAGTACCGAATGTTCCAGAAATCACAGTTGTATTATAATTTTGAGCTTGTTTAAATTGATTGGTTGCATCGTAATGACTCGCTAGCAAACGTACACCGAAACTGGGATTGTCATTTGCAGCTAAAATACTCGAAAAATCAACAGTTCTCCTACTCCATGCATCTCCAGCGTTTGTTGTTATTGGATTTCCAACATCAATTTTCCCGTTGTCTAACGCACTACGATTGGAACAACCACTGATAAAATTAGAACTTGTCAGTGGGAAATTTATCCAAGTCGTTCCATCTGTTGTGTATTGTACTCGAACCGTTCTTGTGGAGGCATTTGAAAATCGTTGATCCCATGTAAATTGAATGTTTTCATAACCAACTGTGGAAGATTTAAATTCAACACCCGAAGATTCTAACGTTCCTGGATTTGCAGTTGCTATTTGCCAAGCTTGTGTACCCGTAGAATTTGAACCCGTACAACTATTTATCGTTCCAGTCGCTACTCCTTCTCCTGACATGCTTCCCACTTTTTGTGCCGTTCCTATACCTGTTGTTGGAGAAGGTGTTGTGTTGCCACCTGCCAAAGGTGAACCAGTTTCAAAATCCCAGCGTGCAATGTCAACTTGAGCATTATTAGAAAAAGAAACGAGAAAAGAAAACAAATAAAAAACTAAACTCAACCGAGGAAAAAAATCAATTTTCATAAAGGTTTTAAGCTTAATTATACCAGACAAATTCACGTGCAAAACTACTTGGAGACTATTAGTTCAGTATTATCTTAAAAAATAGCTTGTATTACTTATTTGTGAAGAAATATAAACTGTTGCCTTCGAGAACCCAGAAATTGTTTCCTTCTAGAACCTCAAAATTGTTGCCTTCGAGTACCTCAGTCAACAATTTCAACAAAAAAGCCTGTCCATCGCTGAACAGGCTTTAAAACTCTTAGTAGTAGGAAAATGTGATTAGAGTTTTATAATTCTAAATGTTGTTGATTGTAAAGCATTTGTAACTTTCAACAAGTAAGTTCCGCTAGATAAATCAACTAAATCGATTTGTTTTTCATTTCCTGAAACACTAGCTTGTTGTACGATTTTACCTTCTAAATTGTAAACCAAAATACTTGCTTCGGTGTTCAACGTAGCAGTGATTGTTACCATTTCACTTGCAGGATTTGGATAAACTGAAAAGGCTATTGATTCTTCGGTTAGAGAAGCACAATCATCAGAGAAAACTTGCATTGCATCTGTTGCTTGACAACCGTTTGAAGCTGTTGTTGTAACGGTGTATGTTCCTGCTTGTGTAACTGTAATAAAAGGCGTCGTTGCTCCTGTGTTCCAAAGAATAGAAGAACCATTTCCAGTTGCGTTTACAGTAATTGGAAAATCGTATTCACACACTGTAAGATCTAAACCAGCGTTGACATTCGGTGAATTATTAACGGTAACTATCAAGGTATCTTTTCCAACACAATTATTATCATCTGTGAAAGTCAAGGAATAAGTACCTATTGAACTCACTTGAATTGAAGATGTCGTTTGTTGATTGCTCCAAAGATAATTTGTTCCTGTTGTAGTTGCTTGAGCTGATAGTGTCAATGGTAGTTCGTTTGAACAAACTTGGCTTGCTCCTTGAATGTTTACTATTGGCAAAGCATTTAAGATTACTTCAACGCCTGCAGTTTTTGAACATCCAAAACTATTTGTTGCTGTTACTGTATAATTTCCAGCTGTTGAAACTTGTGTATTTGGTGTTTGTGCACCTGTATTCCAAACAAATGAAATGGAAGCATCTGTTGATGTTGCTACTAAATTTACTGGAATTGCATCCGCACACACTTCAATTGCTGAGCCAGCAGAAACGTTTGGCAATGGATTTACAACAACCACTAAACTATCTGAATTTGAACAATTGTTTACGTCAATTCCAACGACTGTGTAGGTTACGGTATCTGCTGTTTGTACAAAATCTACTCCATTTGCAACGTTGTTATTCCAAGAATACGAAACAGCACCTGTAGCCGTTAAAGCGATTGTATCAGTTTCACAAACTGTTAAATTAGTTCCTGCATCAACAGATGGTAAACCTAAAACTACTACTGAAACTTGAGCTGAATTAGAACAACCTGTTGTTGCATCTGTCCCAGTCACTGAGTAGCTACTTGTCGAAGCCGTTGTTCCTGTGTTCACAGTTAATGTTGCACCAGTTGTTCCTGTGTTCCAATCATAAGTTGTTGCTCCTGTTGCTGTGAAAGTTACTGGCGTTCCTCCACAAATTGTTTGTGTACTTCCTGCACTAACAGTTGGTAAAGCATTCACTTGAATATTTAAAATAAGTGATGTATCCGAACAAGCTAAAGTTGAATTGTTAACCGCTACTTTGTAAGCACCAGCTTGATTTACAGTTAAAGTTGCTGCTGTTTGATTTGCCAAAACTTGACCATCTTTTATCCATTGGTAAGTTACGTTTGGAATTGCAGATACTGAAAGTTGTGTGCTTTCACCTTGACAAATCGCAGTTTCAAGCGCCGAAATCGTTGCTCCTGAAGCGACAGCACAACTATTGATTTGATAAATAGATAAGGTTGAACTTACTTCATTCGCTAAAATTAGAATGTCATTTCCGTTTGGCGATTGTGCAGCTGGAATGAAAATGATTCCTTCTGCTCCTAAATCTGGGCCACTTGCAGAAGTAGAACGATTGTTGGTATACCCTACAAATACAGGATTCATTGGATTTTCAACATTAAACATCATCACCCCACCGATTCTTTCTAAGGAAACAAAAGCATACGGTTTTCCATTGATAACATTTACAGAAACTCCTTCTGGCTCAGGACCTTTGTCATCACTTCTATTTTTCAAAGCTGGTGTTCCAGTTGAATTTGAAGCATTGAAAATTGCTCCGAAAGTTGGATGATTAGAAGTAATTTGTTCAATTAAATCTTTTGAATCCCACACTAATGAACCATCTAATGGATTGAAAATACTGAATGAACGTCCACCCATTACGTGAATTTCATCGTAATCACCATCGCCGTCTGTGTCTCCAGAATATTTCAAGGTATTCAAACGTCCTAAGAATTTGCTATTTCTCAAGATATAAGCATCTGGAAAGGCCGTAGCATCTAAGTTATTAAATGTTGCAGATGAAAATCTATTTGCATCTATAACTGAACCAAATTCTCTTGAATCTCCTTCGTTTGCTGTAAAGATATACCCTTGATTTCCTATCGTTTTATAAACCATCGCGTCAGGCATAAAAGCTCCTTTGATGGGTAAATCACCTGTAATCAACACACTTCCACTTTGATCAGAAGCATCTAATCCATTTCCAGAACCAGTGGCATACGAACTATAACCCAAAGGATTCAAAGCGGTAATAGTATTCGTTGCCAAATCTATCGTTACCATCGCATTATTTTCTTGAAGTGTTACATAGGCTTTTGTATTATCCTCAGAAACTGCAATGTACTCTGGTTCAAAATCTTGGGCTACACTAGCACTTGTTGTAAACACACGAATCCCTTGTGCTCTTAAAGCTATTTCTTGTCCATTGTAACCTGTGAAACCAACAGTAGTAACGTTTGAATTTGTTAATGAAGCATAACCAGGTGTTACATCCACAATTGAAACAGAACCTTCTGGATCTAAAGAATAATCAGCATTTGGTTCACCTTCGTTAGCTGTCAATACTTTCGTGAAATCTCTATTAAACGTAATCATATCTGGCATTGGACCAACTTCAACTTGACTAATAAAAGTTCCATCTGCATTTAAAAAAACAACTGAACCATTTGCTTGTGGATTGGTATTTTCGATTGCCATAGCAACTACCCCATTGTGAACAGCAACAGAATTGATATTTCCGTACGTTGAAATAGAAATACTATTCAATAAAGATGGATTTGCAGGATTTGAAAAATTAACAATATCTAATTTACCAGCAATACTATTTGCAATGTACAAACGGTCTGTACTTTCGTCAAAAGCAACAATTTCCGCTGAATTTGAGCCTGCTGTTCCATTCGAAAAGCTTGTCAATAATTCAAAATTTAATTCGTTTGTAGCAACCGGCGCTTGGTAATCGTTATCTTTTATGAAGATAATTTGATAATTATTTGTTGCTGAAATATTAGCGTTTGTTCCTGACAAAATTTTCACAATGATACGTTCTGCTTTTTCAGCTAAAGCATCGTCAACGATTGTTATTGGTAAGTTAAAAACACCATTCGAACTTGCTGGGATAGTCAAGGTATTTGTCCAAGTGAAATCAGAATTTTCGACAGAATTAGAATAAACGGATAAACCAAAAACTAAATCAACGGCAGCTAAATTAGCATTAGCCACAGTAATTGGAACATTGATTGTTCCTGCATTTTCGTTTACAACCACAAAATTGGAAGCACTTGCAATAGAAATAGATGGAGAAGAACCAGTTATTGAAACGTTATCAAAACGCCAAGTTCCTGCTGTAGCTATATTTGCAGTGTTTGCCGTTTGTCTGAACTCACCCGTTGTTTGGTAGTGAGCAGCTAAAATTCTAACTCCAAAATTCGCATTATTATTTGCTGTGGTAATTGCTGTAAAATCTACTGAAATACGGCGATATTGGTCTCCAGATGTATTTACTTCAAAACGTCCATCATTGATTGAACCATTGCAAAAAGTAGTATTTGCACTCGTCATTGTGAAATTTTGCCAGCTAGTTCCGTCTGTTGTATATTGAACGCGAACCGTATTTGTTGCTGTGTTTGACCAACGTTGATCCCACGTAAATTTGATTCCTTGAAAACCAACTGTCGAAGCATTGTATTGAACACCGCTACTTTCGTTTAAAGCTCCAGGATTTGCTGTAAAAGACCAAGCTCCTGGGTTGGTTCCATTTTGTGTACCACATCCGTTATTTGTAGTTGGATGCATTCCCGTCGCTGCATTTGCAATAGTTAAAGAACCAATAATTGCTGAACTTCCTGTACCGATGTCTGCAATTGGACTTGTTGGTTGTCCTGTGATTAAATCGTAATTCCAAACCGCGATATTAGCTTGAGCGTTTAGTTTCCCGCTAAAGAATGCAAGTGCAATTCCGAGAGACAATTTGAGTAAACTTTTTCTTTGCATTTTAAAAATTTATGCAAAGGTCAGTTTACAATCTCAGTAGTTTATTAGCTAAAAATGAAGTTTGAATTGCTAAATCATGAAGAGAAAGTTAATTTAGTTAATCAGGTAAAGCATAATGCTATTTTTTGATTTAAAAATTGTTTTATCATGGTGTTTTCATAGAATTAGCTATTTTTTAGTTTTTTTTGAACCTTTTTAAATGCAAGCTGTAAGCCTTCAAAATAACAATTATGAATAAGATAGTAGTTTTAGCTTTTTTACTTGGAAGTATTTTCCGAGTTCAAGCAGGAGAGAAAGAAATCGTAAAAGCAACTTTAAATGAAGTAACAGTTTACTCACAAGGTGCACAATTACATCACAAAGCAAATTATACGGTAAAAACAGGAGTAACCGAAATCATTGTTGAAGGGATCAGTTCCTTTATAGATGCAAAAAGCATTCAAGTGAAAGCAGTTGGAAATGTGGTAATCTTAGATAGTCGTTACTCGCTTTACTACCCGCAACCTGGTCCATTGACAGAAGATGGAATTCCTGTAAAAATCAAGAGAGACATTGCACTTTTGGAAGATTCATTGCGCAATTTAGGTTATGATCAAAAAGAAATTCAAGATGAAATTGATGTTTTGAACACAACAAAATCAATAGTGATGAATAATGGTTCTATGAAAAGCCAAGGTCGAGTAAATGATTCATTAAATTTTCTGAAACAAGCCGTAGAATTCTACAGTTTAAAAATCACAGAAATCAACAAGAAATTACTGGCTTTAGAAAAACGTAAAAATGATAAAATAGCCAAACGAGAAGACATGGAAGAACGTTTGTTGAACTTAAGAAACTACCAAAATGGAAGTGGTTTTAATCAAAAAAACAACAACCCAATTCCACGAATTATTGTGACTGTTTCGTCAACGGAACCCGTTTCAGGAAAAATGAATTTATCTTACTTCGTTTCAAATGCTGGCTGGACACCGTTCTACGATTTAAGAAGTGAAGCATTAACTGGTAAAATAAACCTTACTTATAAAGCACAAGTTTATCAAAACACAGGTTTAGATTGGAATGATGTTAAATTGAATATTTCAACCAATAATCCGTATGCTAACAAAACAAAACCTGAATTACAACCTTGGTACATTGATTACACAACTTACCGTGTAGAAGCTACTAAAAAAAGAAACTTAGATTATAACCAACCAGCATCAGTACAAACAGAAGCATTTAATATGGGTTATATGTTTAATTCCAATGCTCTTGAAGATAAAGTAGCTTTAACAGCGAATCAATTCACAACGGTTGTTCAACAATTGATTGCAGCAGAGTTCAAAATTGATTTACCTTATACTATTAAGTCAAACAACGAGCAACACATGGTTTTGATTAAACAAACAGATTTGGACACAAAATTCAAGTATTACAGTGTTCCAAAGATAGATAAAGGTGTTTACCTTGTAGCTCAAATGACAAAATTAGATGAATTACAATTGGTTCCCGCAAGAGCAAATATTTACTTTGATGGTTCGTACATTGGTGAAACGTATATTGACCCAACAAGCATGGACGACACGCTGAATTTATCGTTAGGGAAAGATCCAAACATTATGGTAAAACGTACCCTTTTGAAAAAAGATTCGAAAGATAAAATCATCGCTGAGAAGAGAGAACGCAGTTTTGCTTATTCAATTGAAGTGAAAAATATGAAATCAATTCCGGTTGAAATCGTGATTCAAGATCAAATTCCAATTACTCAAAATGCAGATATTACCATTGAAAAATCAGATTTAGGTAAAGGCGGAAACTTAGATGAGACAACAGGTTTAATGGAATGGAGTTTCACTTTAAAACCAAAAGAATCAAAATTATTTGATTATAATTTCAAAGTAAAACACAACAAAGACAAACAAGTAAATTTGTAATAAAGTAAAATATCAAGGAAAGCTGTTCATTCGATTGAGCAGCTTTTTTTTTATTTAAATTATTGCTATGCACTAGAAATTGATTTTAAGCGTTAACTCAATCATGTTCACAATTAGGTTAAATGTCGTTTTTCTTGGGGTTTTATTGCCTTTATTGTTTTCTTCTTGTAAAAACGAACCAACTATTACTCACAAAATCAACCCGAAGAAAACAGAAAACATTTTAAAAGGTTCAGAATGGTCGAGTGAATTTTATTATTATCATAATCGTTACTTTTTCAAAACAAATTCCAGCGGCTATTCCGAGGATGGACAATATGGCTGGAGCACAGCAATTGACCCGAAGTTATATAACAATTCCAAAGACTCCATTCTCTATGAGGACAAAGAAGCGTTTACTTATAAACTAGAAGATACGGTTTTAACCATTACTTATAAATCAAAAGAAGAAGGAAACGAACCTCGCATTTTTTATATGGAGAAACGAAAAAACAAGGAAATCGTTTTTAGATCAGAATACGAATACACTTATGGCCGAGAGTATCTTTTTAAAAATAAAATCAAAAAATAAATCTTAAAATTTGATGATGACTATTGAAACGAAACTCCAATCTATTCTTGATAAATTAATTGATAACAAAAAAGTCTTTGGAACTTCCTTCGCCATCAAGAAAGGAGATTTCAATTGGTCAGGAACTGCTGGAAATTTTGAACCGAATCAAGCTTATTTTATAGCAAGTACCACTAAATTGTTTACCAGTGCTTTGATTTTTAAGTTGCGTTCTGAAGAAAAACTCAATTTAGAGGACAAAATCAGCATTTATTTGAAGCCAGAAATAATTCAAAATCTTCATATTTTCAATGGAGTTGATTATTCGGAGCAACTTACCATCAAACACTTATTGGCACACACTTCTGGATTGCCTGACTATTTCCAAAACAAAGGGAAAAATGGAACAAGTTTGGAAGATGAATTGATAAACGGCAACGATCAATTCTGGACTTTTGAACAAAGTATTGAGCGCAGTAAAGCAATGGAACCACTATTTGCACCTGGCACAAAAGGAAAAGCACATTATTCTGATGCAAATTATCAATTATTAGGTAACATCATAGCAACTATTTCAGGGAAAACGTATGCTGAAAACTGCCGAGAATTTATAATTCAAGCACTTGATTTACAACATACTTACTTATATCAAGACCCAACAGATACAATTCCAAAAACACTATATTACAAAGACAAACCGCTTCCAATTCAAAAAGCAATGACTTCTTTCGGTGCAGATGGTGGTATTGTTTCAACATCTGAGGATATGCTAAAATTTATTGAGGCATTTATGACAGGAGTTTTATTTCCAGTTAGTTACATCAGCGAAATTCAAGTTTGGAATAGCATTTTTTTCCCGATGCAAGCTGGAATTGGCATTCATTTATTCAAGTTGCCTTGGTATTTCAATCCTTTCGGTACTGTCCCCTACTTCATCGGTCACTCCGGACTTTCAGGAGCTTTAGCGTATTATTGTCCGAAAAAAGAACTTTACGTCGTTGGAACGGTGAACCAAGTATCATACAATGATTTATCATTTCGAACGATGATTAAAATTGCAATGACTGTATAAAAGTACTTTAGGCTCACAATTCGGAAACTGTAGTTAAAATGGTATTAAAACTATTTCTACTAATAATTCCACTTTTTTTTACTAAACTTGAATTAACATAAACTTTAAACAATGAAAAAAACTATCCTTAGCGTATCAATAATTGCTTTACTTTTTGCTTGTGCTACTCCAAAAGAAAGCACTTCTTCCACTGAAAACAAAGTTGTTTTGAGTGATTTAGAGATGGGTCAAAAATTATATCCAGGTTATACACAAGTAAATTTTGACGACGGAAAAAACTTATATGATTCTAAGTGCGCAGCTTGTCACGCAGCAAAAGCACCAAGTTCAAAATCGCCAAATGAATGGAAAAGCATTGTTCCGAGTATGAGTGCACTTTCTAACAAAAAGAATAAGCCAATTTCAGCCGAAGAAGAGGTGTTGATTACAAAGTATTTAGTGTCAGTGAGTTCAAAGTGATTTTTGGGTGCAACAAATTTCTAATTGTTGTTTATGAATGAGGATTTTGATGATTTATTTGACTAGTCTGATGTCATTTTAGATCGATTAATTTCATGAGCTTAATATCAATTGCGATTTAATTAATTTGAACCTAAGTTTTGAGTTGAATAATCAATATTTTGGAATTTTAGAAAAGCAAAAAATGATGGAAATCGTAACTTTAGCCTTAAAGGGTTTATTATTTCCGAATTTGCTTCAGTAGAATTGATGCACATTAAAAAAAATCAAGCTAATGACCGAACTCAAAGAAAAATTAATTTATGCTGAAAATATTGCTCTTGCTCTCTTTTCTGAAATTGAGAACAGACAGCTTATTGTTGCTGGAAAAGACGAAGACACTTTAAATGAGGAGATTTTTAAGGTAGCGAAAGAACTCTTCAACATCGAAAAACATTGGCATAAACGCATTATCCGAAGTGGAGAAAATACTTTACACCCCTATAAAATAAATCCACCCAATCGCGTTTTCAAGGAAGATGATATTCTATTTTTCGACTTTGGACCTATCATTGAAAAATGGGAAGCTGATTTAGGAAGAACTTATGTTATTGGATCAAATCCGTTGAAACTTAAGCTAAAAAATGACATTGAAAAAGCGTGGCAAGAAACAAAAATATGGGTCAATTCACATACTGAATTATCAGCTTCTAAGTTGTTTACATTTGCTACAAATAAGGCCAAAGAATATGGTTGGGAATTTGGAGGAGAACTTGCTGGTCATTTAATTGGAGAATTTCCGCATGAAAAACTGGAACCTGGCAATTATCGATTATATGTGCATCCAGAAAATGAAACAAATCTTTTTGCATTGGATGAAAATGGAAATGAAAGACATTGGATTTTAGAAATGCATTTCATTGATAAAGTGAATAAAATTGGTGGTTTTTATGAGCAGTTACTTTTGTAAGGATAAAACTTGACTAAATAAAATCTCCAACTACAAATTAAACTTTTTTAAAACGTACAAATTCTTATTAAAAACTATATTTTTTGTTGTCTTAATCGTATTCCAATTGGTTGAGCAAGAGAATCGTTTGTTATTGAAAATTACGTCCATGTCATAACCATCGATGCAATTTATCCAGCGATAAAGTATCTTATTTTTCTTTCTCACAACCTCCAATGTTGGCGGACGTTTTTCACGTAAATATTGATCAAAAATTTTGGTTAAATCCATTTTTAATTCACGAGACATAAAACTTTCAATTTCAGCAGAAGTAACCGTTTGATGATAAAATTCTTGATTCATTTTTCGCAAAGTCATTCGGAATAAAGTATCGTTATTTACTAGCGTTCGAATCGTATGTATGAGATTTGCACCCTTGTAGTACATATCACCACTACCCTCACTTTGAACAAGATAAGAACCGATTATTGGTTTGTCATTTAAAATATTTTGTCGCAAACCAATACAATATTTACTTGCTGCATCTTTTCCATACCAATAATCTATAAACAAAGATTCTGAATAATCGGTAAAGCCTTCATGCACCCACATATCCGCAACATCTTTCGTTGTGATATTATTTCCAAACCATTCATGGCCTGTTTCATGAACGATGATATAATCCCATTTTAAGCCCTCGCCTGTCCCACTTAAATCGGTTCCTTGATAGCCATTTTTAAAACCATTACCATACGCAACCGCACTTTGATGTTCCATTCCTAAATGTGGGGCTTCCACTAATTTATAACCATCTTCATAAAATGGATAAGGGCCAAACCAATATTCAAAAGCTTTTATGGTTCTAGGAACATCTTGAAATTGCTTTTTCGCTTTATCTAAATTGCCTTTCAACACCCAATAATCGAGGTCTAATTTTCCCTTTTCTCCCATAAAATCTTCGTGAAAAGTGACATAATCACCAATGTAGGGAATCATACAATAATTGTTTATTGGATTCACAACTTTCCAAGAATAGGTACTTTGTGATTCATTTAGTTTCTCTACTCCTACCAAACGACCGTTGCTCACACATTTCAAATTACTCGGACACGTATAATGCATATCTACGCTGTCTGGCTCATCATATTGTGAGTCTTTGCAAGGGAACCAAACACTTGAACCTAATCCTTGACAAGCAACCGTAATCCAAGGCAATCCATTTGCATCTTTTTTCCAAATCATACCACCATCCCAAGGAGCTCTAACTGCTTTTCGGGGTTTTCCGTGATAATAAACAGTAAAACTTGCCGATGAATTTTCTTTTGTTTTTAAATTAGCCGTTTCAAAGAAATACGCATTTCCTTCTTTTCGAATAGCTGTATTTGGTAAAAGCTTCGCTTCAAAAATAATACTGTCCAAAATCAGGGGTTCTTGTAAATCAATTTGAATGATTTTTTTTCCTGCTTTTACATTTTTTAAAACGCTGTAAGTTACACTATTTGAACCCTTTATTGTTTGAGTTGCAGGTTGAAATTCAACGCTTAAATCATAATGTGTCAAATCCCACCAATTGCGAGATTCACCATAACCTCCACGCAAAGAATCAGCTTTTGAAAATTGAGAAAAGGAAATGTGAGTAAGTAATAAAAAGAAAACGAGTAAACGCATAACTGATGAATTTTAAACAAAAATAGAATTCCAAATCACAAAAATCGATTTTTATCTAAGCTAATTAACTCGCAAACATCTTTAAAAAATACTTTACGATTAGCAGCAATTCGGTCGTAGACAAAATCGCGGAAAAACCGAGGGAAAATATAAAGTATTTTTAGCAAGCCAAAAGGACTTTTCAAATAAGGAATCAACTTCATTGCAGCACGTGATTTATGATAGAGTTTTCCGTTTTCGAATAGATAAAGTGTATTTGAACTTACACTTTCAATTCCACGTTCAGCCAAAAAATGAATTGCAAAATCACCTTGTAAAGAACTAAAAAACAACTCATTAGAACGCTCGTTTTTAAGTATAAATCGAATTGTCCTACTACAAACTCCACATTCCCCATCGTAAAACAATATCGTTCGATTTTCCATTTGATTTCTAATTTTTGCTATAATCAACTAGTTTCAAGCTCGTAACATTCTTTTTAATGTGTCGTCGGTAAACCAACTCTGCTGCTGTATTTTGTGAAATCGCCCAAAGTAATTTGTTTTGTACTTTTTTGAAAAACTCAATGGTTTTTTCATTTTTCGGGTCATAATCGATGCTCGTGGTATAGATGTCTTTTATTTTTTGGTAAAAAAACTTTTCAGAAAGTCGAATTTCGCGAATGCGGTTTTGCAGCTCATTGAAATAATTCATCGACGTTCCAGTTTTAAAACGTTTATCGTTCAAAGCAAAACCTTTGATAATGTATTCTTTCAAACGTTGCGTTGCCCAAATTCGAAATTGCGTTCCTTGTTGCGATTTTACGCGGTAGCCGACAGAAATAATAACATCTAAATTATAATGTTCAACATCTCTTTCCACCTCACGATTTCCTTCTAATCGAACTAGTCGGAAATTCCGAAGAGTTGAATTTTCATCCAATTCACCTTCTTTGAAAACATTACCAATATGTTCGGCAATTGTACTTCTTCCTTTTCCGAATAATTGTGCCATTTGGTCTTGTGTCAACCAAACGGTTTCTTCTTCCTGCCTTACATCTACCTTGATGTTACCTTCTTGGTTTTGATAAATTAAAATGTCTGAATTCATTTTTAACCAATTTTAAAAATCTCTAATCAAACTATTGTTTTCCTTTTCTCTGCCAAGACATCAAGTATTTGTCATAAAATTGCCTTTTAAAATTCGGTATTCTCTTAAATATAGAACTTTTGAAGCTAAAAAATAACTAATAATTAGAAAAAAATGAAATTAAAACAATAAACTATAATTTGTTTTCAATACCGTATTAATATAATTATAAAAATGAACCTTCGCACTAATTAAAATTACAAAAAATAAGTAAGAATAAAAATAAATTAAGTTTATCTATTCAGCCATCTTCACAAATTTCTTACGCACTTCTACTCCATTTACGTTGGAGGTAAAAATATAATAACCATTCATCAATTGAGAAATGTCAATGTGAAATAAGAAATTGGCATCATTTCCTGAAAGTACTTTTTTACCACTTAAATCTAAAATTGACCATTCTGGTTCTATTGTAAAATTACCTGTGAATTCAACAGTTATTGACTCTTTAGATGGATTTGGATAGACCAACATTCCATTATCTTCAATTAATTCTTCAATTCCAGCTGTTGATGGAGCAGCACAAGTACACTTATTCTTAACAACATTCGTTTGAATTACTGCTGGTGCAGTGTAGGTTGCTTTTACCCAACATTTTTGACCATTTTGAGTTGCTGTGGTGTTTCTAATTCGAATCGTGTGCCAACCATCGTAAGTTGCTGTTTTATTGAAAACCAAATTTCCAGATCCAGAAATGGAATCAATTTGATTGCAGTCTTTGTCAACAAGAATTAAAGTGATCGAATTTACAGGTGTTGATGGATACAATTCTAATGCGATTTGAGTTCCAGATTTTGCAAAAACTCTTCCAACTGTTCTACAATCTCTACTGTTATTTGGTAAACGTCCTCCTTGCTCCAATGATTTGACATGACTGTCACCTAAATCATCTTCCATTTCCCATTCTTGAGTAACAGACTTTGCAGGACGTTCGTAATTCTGAACTATCCCTTGTGGTGCCCAAACGCAATATCCTCTTCTTCCTTGAGCAGCTGTTCCATTACATGGGGGAATGCTAATATTAACCTTTCCACCACCGTAAACAGTTCTTGTTGCAGTTCCATTTGCTCCTGAATAATCGGAAAGCACAGTTCCATCAGGCCAATTAGTTTGAACACCATATAAATCTTGCCAAGTTGTCCAATTATCTGTAATTCCAATCAAAGCCTTTCCTCCTCTTTCAATCACAAGTGCATCAGGTGCTTGCCAACGAACGAAATAAGCTCCTTCTTTGAATCGTAAATTTTGGTGGCACCAAATTAAATTTTCGATATCGCTTCTTGCTGGTAGCGTTGAGTCAACGTTTGGTCGGTGATTAAAACGATTTCCATTGTATCCAATATTAAACAAATCCTCAAAAAACACTTGAGGTGCACCATCAACAGAAAGCGCAATTGCGTGTGCTGCACTATTTCTACCGTCATTTGGTTCAATTTGCGTTCCTAATTGAGAACCCGAATTCCAACCATTATAATTACCTGAAGAGGTTAAAATTGGACGGAAAGTATCATGATTATTTACGAAAGGAACTGTTCTGTTTCTGTTTGACTGTTGAGCGGAAGGAATTGACCCTAAATCAAAGTTTCCATTTCCGTTAACCATATTTTGGATTGCTCCTCTAATTGCAAAATCAAATGTTCCCGAACGGTCTTGAACTGAACTCACCCATGAATCTAATTCTGAGGCTCCTCCAACCCATTCTCCAACTGAAAAGAAACTTTCTCCTCCACTTGCCCAACCTGCATTGTTTTGCATATTCCACAAAATATCTTCCATAGCGTAAGAAGGAAAATGCTTCACAGCATCAATTCTAATTCCATCCCAACCAACTTGCTTTTTGTACCAAATCATCCAATTACGCATACCACTTCGCATGTAATCTGAGGATTGAGCTGGATTATAAGTTGCATTTGAACTTAAACCAAATGCATTACTTTCATAGGAAACATCTGGGCCCCAGTAAGGTGAATTAATTTGATTTGAGCAACAAACATTGTTATTATTTGGGTAGAAATTTTGCCAATTTTTTGGAAAACGTCCTTTACGTGAAAGATAATTTGAACTCGTTTCATTAGTTGCTGGACTTCCATAAGAAACATATCTAAAGTTTTTAAATTTTGATGTTGAACCATCATCCATCGCAGCGGGATCGGCACCTCCAGCACCAGTTGCACTACCAGCATTTGTTACGTGATTGAGTACAATATCTTGTATTACGTCAATTCCATTGGCTTTCATTACGGCAACCATGCGCAACAATTCATCTTTGTCACCAACACGCGTTTTTAAAGAATTTTTTTGCCATTTATCTCCTAAATCATAATGATCAAAAGGAGAATATCCAACACTGTTTGTTCCAGCATTTTTAATGGTTGGTGGAATCCAAACAGCGTCAACTCCCATATCCTTTAGTCTAGGCGCAAGTTCTGCAAGATAATTCGCCCATCCATTTGGATAATTAGAATTCCAATAATCCCACCAAAATCCTTGAAGGACAACTTGACGATTCGTTGGATTTACTTGTGCATTTGAGTTTTGCAAAAAAGCAATTAGAACAAATACAATTAGCAAAATTCTTTTCATTTCTTAAAATTTAAACGGTTTGTGTTGTCAAATTAATTGTTCTTTCCTCTGTCGCATTCAATGTGATTCTATCTGTTAAAACATTCATTTCCAAGGATAAATCACCCAAATTTTTAATTTTTATTTCTGATTGAGAAACAGCTATTGTGATTGGATTGTTCTTATAAAGTATTTGAAATTTATAAGATTTCCATGCTTCTGGAATTTTTGGGTCAATGCTTAATCCGTTTTCATAGATTCTAACACCAGCCATTCCTTCAACAACACTCATCCACGTACCTGCCATCGAAGTAATATGCAACCCTTCATCCGCTTCGTGATTGTAATCGTCCAAATCTAAACGAGAAGTTCGTAAATACAACTCGTACGCTTTATCCATATTACCAATCTTAGCTGCTAGGATTACGTGAACACAAGGTGATAAGGAAGATTCATGAACTGTTTTTGGTTCATAAAACTCAAAATTTTCACGCAAAGTCTCCACGTCAAAATGATCTTCAAATAAATACAACCCCTGCAAAACGTCTGCTTGCTTAATAAAAATAGAACGTAAAATTCTATCCCAAGACCAATGTTGATTGATCGGGCGTTGATTTTCAGGAATATCGTTTGCTGATAATTGCTCTTTATCCATAAATCCGTCTTGTTGAAGGTAAACTTTAGTTCCTTCAAGGGTAGGGAAATAAACATTATCAATAATATGTCGCCATTTATCTTCTTCACCAGTAGTTAAAACTGATTGCGATTCGTTTCGAACTTGAGTATCAACTTCTAAGGCATATTGAATACACCATTTTGCCAAGTAATTTGTATACCAGTTATTGTTAACGTTGTTTTCATATTCATTTGGACCGGTAACACCAAGCATTACATACGCTTTCTTACTTTCCGACCAATTAAAACGTTGCGCCCAAAAACGAGCGATTCCAACTAAAACAGGACGACCATATTGGGTTAAATATGAAACATCACCCGTGTGGCGAACGTAATTGTAAATTCCAAAAGCAATAGCACCATTTCGATGGATTTCTTCAAAGGTAATTTCCCATTCGTTGTGGCATTCTTCACCGTTCATTGTAACCATTGGATACAAGGCGGCTCCGTCTGTAAAACCTAATTTAACCGCATTTTCAATCGCTTTTTCTAAGTGATTATACCTATAAATCAATAATTGTTTTGAAATCTCAGGTGATGAAGTTTTTAGATAAAATGGCAAGCAATAAGCTTCTGTATCCCAATAAGTTGCGCCACCATATTTTTCTCCAGTAAATCCTTTCGGACCAATGTTTAATTTTGCGTTTTTTCCCGTGTAAGTCTGATACAGCTGGAAAATATTAAAACGGATTCCTTGCTGTGCGGCAGTGTCTCCTTCAATTTGAATATCAGCGTTTTTCCAAATGTCTGACCAAGCAGATTCGTGTTCAGCTAAAAGCACATCAAAACCAGCGATATATGCATCTCTAACTTGATTTATTGCTCTTGCAATTATTGAAAATTCAGAATGACTTAAGGTTGAAACAATGGAAACGTATTTTTTAAGTGTAAACTTCACACCTTTTTCAAGATAGTATTCAAAGTTATTTTCAACATAAAACTCATGTTGCGCTATATTTGGATGAATTTCTAACAATTCTTTTTCACGCCAGAAAGAATAGCGCATTGCTGTGGCTACTGCAAAATTCGTTTTCTTCGTTTTAGCACATACAACCCCTTTTTTATTATCTACTTTTCGACTATCCTCTTCCCAGAAAAACTCGTTGTAATTGGAATCGTGATTAGTAACTTTTCCATCTAAATAAGGAGTGAATTTGATATTTCCACTAAAGTTTAAAGGTGTTACAGAGTATGAAATTGCAGCAACTTCTTCTCTGTGCATCGAACAAAAACGTAGCGAACTAACCTCAATCTCTTTTCCATTTGGAAATTTTGCTTTGAATTTTCTCGTCAACGTACCTTTGAACATATCCAATTCACGGTAAAAAGAACTCACTTCACACGTATTTAAATCTAGCGCAATTCCATCAATTTCAATATTGATTCCAATCCAATTACAAGAATTTAAAACTTTTGCAAAATATTCTGGGTAACCATTTTTCCACCAACCAACTCGCGTTTTATCAGGATAATAAACTCCTCCCACGTAACTTCCTTGTAAGGAATCGCCCGTGTATTTCTCTTCAAAATTTGCACGTTGACCAAACGAACCATTTCCAATACTGAAAATACTTTCAGCTTGTTTTTGTTTCGTTGGATCGAACGATTTCTCAATTATTTTCCAATTATCAATTTCAAATAAATTACGCATAGTCTTCTAATCTGAATTCAGTTAAATTGTTATAATATTTTGTTGCTATTTCTTTTACCTCCGGATTTCCAACTCCAATGTCTAAAAATCCTCCCGCTTTTGCTGCTTGAATTCCACTTGCTGCATCTTCAAATACAATACATTCTTCAGGTGATAATCCGAGCGCTTTTGCTCCGTTTAAAAATACTTCAGGATGTGGTTTTGGATCACTAACTCCATTTCCATCTACTACAACGTCAAAGAAATCGGCAATACCTAAAAGTCCAAGAATGAAATTTGCATTTTTGCTAGAAGAACCAACACCTAATTTTATTCCTTGTGCTTTGGCATTAACCAATAAATCCATCACTCCAGGTAATAAATCCGATTGATTCAACTCTTGAATAGACTCAAGGTAAAAATCATTTTTACTTTTTAATAGTGCATCAAATTCTGATTCTGAAATGAAAACACTCCCCATTTTAAGAATCATTTTCAAAGAATCTATGCGACTAATTCCTTTTAATTGCTCGTTTTCACGCTCCGTAAATGGCACGCCTAATTCGTCAGCTGTTCGTTTCCAAGCTACGAAATGATTGTGTTCTGTGGTTACGAGCACCCCATCTAAATCAAATAATAATCCTTTAATTTTCATTTTTAATAGTAAAATTCAATATTCCTGCTAAAATCATTAATCCACCGCCAAGCATAAGTGCGTATGCTGCATTTCCACCAAAAAGATGTTTAACAATTGGTCCAGAAAACAGGGCACTTACGATTTGAGGTAAGGTGATAAAGAAATTGAAGATGCCCATAAAAACACCCATTTTGTCCGCTGGAATCACACCTGACAACATTGAATATGGCATTGCAAGAATACTAGCCCAAGCAACTCCAATAAATATCATTGGTAAAATCATTGCATTTTTATCAGGCATAAAATACATCAAAATCAATCCAAATCCTCCCATTACAAGTGAAACCATGTGAGTTCGAGATTTGCCAATTTTAGCTGCTATCATTGGAATTAGAAGTGCGAAAATTGCCGAAACACCATTATATATTCCGAATAAAATTCCTACCCAATCTCCTAAATTTTCACTTAAAGCTAATTGTCCAAGTGCAATTTTATCTGTTGGATTTTCTTTTAAAATTTCTTTCAATGAATCGATAGAAGGTAGATCATACGTATGTTCTCTTAAAGCTGTGGTAGTGTAAACCCACATACAAAATAGTCCAAACCAAGAGAAAAACTGAATCAATCCTAACTTCCACATAGTAATTGGAATGGTGAATTTTTCCTTTGGTTTTTCAGCCTCGACAATTCCCATATCAATACGTTCTTGTGGCGAGTATTCTTTTGTTTTAAAAATAGTCCAAAGAATTGCTCCCATAAATACTACTGCACCGAAATAGAAAGAATACACAACATTCGGTTGCACTTTCACATTTGTCAAATTATTTGGAACGCCAAACCAATTGGTTAAAATCCATGGTAAAAACGAACCAACAACAGCTCCTACTCCAATTAATGCGGTTTGAATTGAAAATCCTTTCGTACTTTGACTTTCAGGCAAATTATCTGCAACCAAAGCGCGAAAAGGTTCCATTGAAATATTAAAAGATGTATCCATCATCATTAAGAATCCAGCTCCTACTAATAAAGCAGGAAAAACGCTAGTAAACTTATCTGCATTTGGTAATAACACGAGTGCAATACAAGCTAAAATGGCTCCACCCAAAAAGTAAGGTCTTCTTCTCCCCAATGTTTTTAACCAAGTACGATCGCTCCAATAACCAATTAAAGGTTGAACAATCATACCAGTTAGTGGGGCTACGAGCCAGAACCAAGAAAGACTTTCAACATCAGCTCCGAAATCAGTTAATATTCGACTTGCGTTACCATTTTGAAGTGCAAATCCCATTTGAATTCCCAAAAATCCAAAACTCATGTTCCAGATTTGCCAAAAAGATAAATTAGGTTTTGTTTTATGCATGTTTTATATAGTTTAGGATGTTAGAGGACTTTAGGATATTAGGATGAATGAGAGAATGAAGAATGTTGCAATTTGCAATGAGTAATCTGCAATTTGCAATACTTAATCCGCAATCCGCCAATCCTTATTTATAATAAACTCGATATCCCCAAGCTTCTAATTCAGTTTCTACTTCTGCTTTCATTTTAGCTTTTTTTCCAGAAAACAATTCTTTATATTTTCCAGCAAGTAAAGCGTTATTCAATTTTACTTTTTGGTCATTTCCAGTCATGTTTATCATTACTAAAACTTTGTTACCGTCTTTTTCTCTTGTAAAAACTAAAACATTTTTTTCATCTGCAGCAGAAATAAACTTTACTTCTCCCCCATTGTCTCCATTCCATAATGCTTTATTTGAACGATTCAATTGCAATAGTTTTGTGTAAAAAGGAACTAAATCCATTTTTATCCAATCGATTGAATCTTTTTCGAAGAATTTTAGTCTTCTGTCTAATGAAGTTTCTTGACCGTTGTATACTAAAGGCATTCCCTCAAACGTTGCTGCAAAAACAGCAAAAGCGAATCGAGATTCCCCCATTCGCTCCATTTCAGTGCCATTCCAAGAATTTTCATCGTGATTTGATGTAAAATTCATTCTATAAGCCGACTTCGGATGTTTGTTGTCTTTTGCATAATTGTAAAAGGCAGTAACATCCTTTTTTCCTTTAGCAACATCGTTCATAATATGGTGTAAATTCCAACCATACGTCATATCAAATGCTTTGTGCATCACTACTTCTTCAGCTTCAGCAAGCATAAATACTTTTTTAGTCGCATCTAATTCTTTGCGTGCATCTATCCAAAAATCAATCGGAACCCAGCTTGCTACGTCGCAACGAAATCCATCGATATTTGTTTCTGTCAACCAATATTTCATGGATGCAATCATTTCTTTGCGCATTTCTTTATTGTCGTAATTTAAATCAGCAACATCCCACCAATCTGTTCCGATAGTTGGTTGAAGATTACCTAGTGAATCTAAGGTGTACCAATCTTTGTGACCTTGTTTAACCCAAACATTATCCGGAGATGAATGATTTGCAACCCAATCAATGATTATTTTCATTCCTTGAGCTTGAGCTGATTTCACTAGTTGTTTGAAATCTTCTAAAGTCCCGAACTCAGGATTTACAGCTTTATAGTCACTAATTGCATAGTAACTTCCTAAACCTCCTTTACGATTTTCAACCCCAATTGGATGAATTGGCATTAACCATAAAATATCAACCCCCATTTTTTTCAATCTTGGCAAGTGTGTTTCAAATGCTTTGAAAGTACCTTCAGGTGTAAATTGTCGGATGTTTACTTCATAAATTGTGGCATTTTTCGCCCAATCTGGAGTAACATATTGAGCAACGTTCTTGAAATTCATTAGAATTAGAAAAACAAATAAAAGCAAGTTTTTATTCTTCATATTATGCTATTTCTGTGTTTAAAATATATTTAAGATGGTAAGCAACAAGTGCTTCCGCAGGTCTTCTAATCAATGAACCGATTGTTACATTATAAACTGCCGCTGCTTCTCTTAATTCTTGTTCAAAAATTTGAGAAATGGAGCCTACAAAATTCACTTCTAACTCTTGGTAGTTTTTGTAACAAGTCACATGTACATCGATAAAACGCTTAAATCCTTCGCGCACCATATCCTTGAAATAAGGATTGTCTTTGTGTTTTGCGATGAACGGCATAAATGAGGCAATAAACACATTTGCATTTGGCTTCATATAAACATTTTCCACCAAATCATCCTTTGAAAAATTGTATTCAGCAATAAAATCTTGTTCGATTTCTTTTGGTAAACGGTGATATAAAAAATTAGCAATCAATTGTTTCCCGAAAAAACTTCCACTTCCCTCATCTCCAAGTATATATCCAAGAGCAGGAACAACTTCTGAAACGTTTTCTCCATCGAAATAACAAGAATTTGAACCAGTACCAATTATACAAGAGATTTGAGGTTTACCACTATACGTTGCATAAGCACATGCTAACAAATCGTGATCTACTAAAATTTTAGCATTAACGAACACTTTTTGCAAGCCTGCTTCGACGGTTGCATTTAATTCATCGCTTGAGCATCCTGCCCCATAGAAGTAAACTCCCTTAATATCAGATGCAATGGCTGCAATCTTTTCAACTTTTTTTAATTCTGTTTCAATTAATTCCGAAGAATGAAAATATGGGTTAAAGCCCATCGTCGAACAAAAACTTTGGTTATTTTTGCCATCGACTAACATCCAGTCGCATTTAGTTGATCCACTTTCTGCTATGAAATACATAAATTTAATATTGATTTAATGGTCTGTGTGTCATTTTTACACTTTCAAATATAAGGATTATCACAAAAGAAGTATAAATTATGCAAAAAAAAATTGTTTCTGAGTTAAATCCAAACGTATCAGTTGACTGCGTCATATTCGGTTTTGATCTAGAAAAGCTTAATGTTTTGGTTATCGACAGAGGTGAAAATAAAGTAGCAGAAAATGTTCGATTAGCGCTTCCAGGTAACTTAATTTACAACAACGAGAACCTCGAACAAGCAGCTTACCGTGTGTTAGAAGAGTTAACAAGTTTGAAAGATATTTACCTTGAACAGATTGGTGCTTTTGGTGATCCAAACCGAATTTGCAAGGAAGCTGACCGAGCTTGGTTGCAATCAATTCGTGCTGAACCAGAAGCAAGAGTTATAACAGTTGCTTATTTTTCGTTGGTGAAAATGGAAGATTATATGCCACACGCTGCTTCTTTTGCCAAAAATGCCGCTTGGATTCCTGCAAATGAAATTACAGATTTAGCTTTTGACCATTACGATATTTTGCAAGCTGCACGCAACAAATTAAAAGAGAAAATTAAAATTCAACCTATTGGTTTTAATCTTTTACCAGAAAAATTCACCCTTAGTCAATTGCATAAATTGTACGAAAGCATTTTAGACAAAGAACTCGATAAGCGAAATTTCAGAAGGAAAGTTCAAAAATTGGACATCTTGACACAACTCAACGAAAAACAAGAAGGAGTTCCGCATAAACCGTCTGAACTATACAAATTCAACGAAGAAAAATACCAAGAATTAACTCACAATGGTTATGATAATTTTGGGTTCTAGATTGAATTTCGAATGTAGAATTTAGAATGTAGAATTGAACTTCCAAGTTGTTTCAAATAATTTAAAAAAAATACTCTAGTAAGATAAAGTTTTTGATTGTTGAATCCACTGAGTCAGATAATTCCTTATTGACAAAGCATTCCTCTCTGCCTTTGGAAAGACCATTTCATTAGAGGGGAACGCGAAAATACTACGCATTATCGCTAATTTACCAAACTCAAAAGTCACCTCGAACATGTTGAGTTATCCTTTGACTTGAGGAGGTAAATGGGAAATGCATTTACCTAAAAATAAATTCAAAATTCAACATTAATAATTCAAAATTATTAGAAAGCTTATCCTTTTGTTTCCATTTTTCCATCCGAATGTTTGGCAAAACGACCAAGGTTTCTGTCATGAACGTAGTCGTATTTAGGCCAAGGCCAACCACCAAATTGTGTTTTTTGATAATCTTCAAATGCTTGGTAGATTTCTTGCTTCGTATTCATAACAAAAGGTCCGTGTTGAACAACAGGTTCATTGATTGGTCTGCCTTGTAAAACTAAAATTTTAGAGACTTCGCCTTTATTTTTAATTTTCAAAGAGGCAGTTTCTTCTACTTCGACTGCATGATAATGAGGAATTTTTGTTCCATCAATTTCCAAATCGTTTCCTTCATAATAAAAAACAGTTCTATTAATTCCTTCTAATGTCGCAGGTAAAATCCATTCTGCATTAGGCTCCAACTGGACATTATAGATTGCTACTGCATTATTCGCATCAGCTGCCCAAGAATTTGGTGGTGGAGTTGAAGAAGCGTGTGTTCCTAGTTTACCAACGAGTACTTCAACATTTATTTCGTTGCCATTTGCATCTTTATCTGTGTATTTCGGAACTTCTTCGGCCCAAATCATTTTAAAATGTGGTTCAACCATTTTACTTTTCTTTGGAAGATTCAACCAAATCTGAAATAATTCCATAGGATTTTCTTCCTCTTCTTTTAAAAGCGGGAACATTTCAGAATGTTGAACTCCTTTTCCTGCTGTCATCCATTGCACATCGCCATTTCCATATCTCCCAGCAGCTCCAGTAGAATCAGCATGGTCAACTAAACCTGTTCTTACAACAGTTATCGTTTCAAATCCTCTGTGCGGATGCCCGGGAAAACCTGGAACAGTCATACCATGATACATTCTGAAACCATCTTTTACGATAAAATCTTGCCCCATGTGACGACCATTTAAGTAGACTTTAGCTGGTCCCATTTCACTATTTCCTCTCGGAAAATAATCTTCATGGTGCACACAAAACAAAAACGGATCAGATGTTTCCCATTGAAAGCCCAAAGCTCTTATTTTTTTAATCGATTTTATTTCTTCCATACTTTTTTCTGAATTTTTTCCCCAACCAAATAATGGTAAAACTGCTAAAGATGAAATCCCTAAGGTTAACTTACCCAAAAAACTTCTGCGTTCTAATTCTTTTCCCATGGAGTTTAATTTTGTTCAAATGTAACACAATGAAAAATAAAATGTTCTTGACTTGGGTTAAGTTTTTTTTGGAGTAATAGAATTAATCCATTCGCAATAAAACGCCTTCTTTCAAGGAGCAAGGTGAAATTACGATGCGATTTGCTTTAATTTTTTTGATAACCCATCGCGTCTTAATAGCAGCAATAGGAGCCATTTTTTTACGGATTGGTATAATGAAATCGTTCAAATCTCTTTCAGATTGTGAAGTTGATATTATCCAATCTAAAATTGATTCAAATTCTTTAAAATCAAGTTCTTGTGTTTCATATCCTTTAGGATAAGGCGTTTGATGAACCAATTCGTAAAAGGTTTCAAAACTACCCGAAGCACCAACTAAGGTTTGACAATTGAAGCGATTAAAAAAATCGTGGTCTTGAGCTTCCAAGTAATTTTCTACGTTTAAAATATCCTCCGATGTCATTGGATTGGAAAATGAAAAAAGCTGAAAAATTCGCGAAACTCCAATATTTAACGAAATTAAATCTTTGATTCCATTGGCATTCGCAGCAATAAATTCAGTACTTCCTCCTCCAATATCCATTATTAAACTCGGAGATTCAAAATTGTAAGTGTAGGCAATTCCTTGGTAAATCAAATTCGCTTCTTGAATTCCATTGATAACATCAATTTCAATTCCGGTTGCATCTTTGACGGATTTTAAAAATGTTTGCTTATTGCTTGCATCACGAATTGCAGAAGTACCAATCGCCTCAATTTTAGTGACTTGAAATTCGTTACAACGACTTTTGTATCGTTCTAAACAAGCAATTGCCCGTTGAATAGCATCCTCTGAAAGTAATTTATCATTGATTCCTCCCATTCCTATTGCAACACCTTCTTTCTCAGCGTGTAACAATTGAATTGAATTGTTTTTCACATCAGCTATCGCCAAGTTAAAGGTGTTCGTTCCTAAATCAATGACTGCTTTTCGCATTTATTTGGATTTTAAACCTTGAATAATATTCTTTAGTTTGGCACGATGTCCGAATTGTAAAATTCCATTTTTATAAATTTTTCCTGCAAACCAAAGCAAAACAATTGTAGAAACGACCAAAATCAATAACGAGAGGATCACTAAATAATAACTTCCAATCGGTAAACCTTGCGCTAATTTAACCATCATCACCACTGGCGCAGTAAAGGGAATTAAACTCGCATATTTTACTATCGTCGCATCTGGTATCACAACCGCAAAAAAGCCTAAATAAACCGATAATCCTAGAATAATTACAATTGGTAATACAAACTGTTGTCCATCGCTTTCCGTTCCAGCAATAGAGCCAATTGTACTGAAAAATGCACCGTAAAAATAATAAGCAGCGATAAAAAAGAACAAGAAATGAACGAACATAAAACCAAAGTTGATACGTTCATAAATTAAATCCACAAACTGATTGTAACGTTCTGCAGAATTGGTTTCCATTAACTGTTGTTGAACCTCAGTACTTACTTGAATTCCTTCCCAATTAGATGGATCAAACATATCTGGGAAAATGTATTGACGGAAAACAATTAAACCAATTGCTATGAAAAAAGTCCACACAAAAATCTGAATCAAAGCTGCGAGACCAATTCCTGTAATTTTCCCCAACATTAATTGATACGGTTTTACAGAGGCCAAAATCACCTCGACAATTCGGTTACTTTTTTCTTTGGTTGTGCTTCTTAGAATAGTCATTCCAAAAAGTAAAACAAAAAGCACAATTAGAAAACCAAAAACCAAACCTACATAACCCTCGAGGTCTGAAGCTTCATTTTTCGGGTCGTAAACATTGCGAAAATCGACATTTAAAGGCTGCTTAATTTGTCGAAACTGATCTACAGAAAGATTGGTAAAGTTTTCAATCATCACTTCCTCTACCCTTCTTTCTAACTGAAATTTGAGTTGCATTTTAACATCCGCTGAAGGATTTTCACGGTAAAAAACAAATGATTTTTTATTCATCAAGACTTTTTCATTCACTTCAATCAAAGCGTCGAAGTTTTGATAGGCCTTTCCATCTCTAAATTCTTCAATTTCAAGGTAATCACCAATAAAATAGTAATTTACACTTTTTCCTTCCGAAGAAACGATTTTATTATCCATCAAACCAGCTGGGTCGGCAATTAAAACCTTCAGTGATTTCTTTCCTTCATCACCAGATTTAAATAAAAAAAATAGAAAAAGTAAAAAGCACAAAGGTCCAAGAACCATCATCCACAAGAAAGTGCCATTCGAAAAACGTTCCTTTAATTCACGAATCGCAATTAGCCAACTATTACGCATGTTCGACCTCCTTTCCACTGATTAAATTCATAAAAACTTCTTGCATTGTTGGAATTCGTTCTTCGACTGCTTCAATTTTTATTTGTCCCATCAAGGCATTTAATAAATCATTAATTTGGTTATTTCCGCGCATTTTTACGACTGTTAAAAAACGATTATCGCCCAATTCTTTTTTGTCAATTAATTCAAAATCAGTCCAAAGCGCGTTAGCAAAAGCAATCATATTTCCGCTAAAACGAATTGAAAACTCGCCACTTTTTTGAGCAGCTCTTAAATTCCAAACACTGTCTTCAGCTAATTTCTTTGAATGATGAATTAGTGCAGCGCGGTCGCAAATTTCTTCTACACTTCGCATATTATGTGTTGATAGAATGATTGTCTTTCCTTGTGATTTCAAGGATTTCAATTCATTCAAAATCAATTCTACATTCAAAGGATCGAAACCACTTAAAGGTTCGTCAAGTATCAATAAATCAGGCTCGTGAACTAGCGCTGCGATGAATTGAACTTTTTGCGCCATTCCTTTGGATAATTCCTCAATTCGCTTTTTTGACCAATCTTTGATGTCAAATTTTTCTAGCCAAAAATTAGCACTTTTTACCGCGTTTTCTTTTGACATTCCACGTAATTGTGCCAAAAAAACTAACTGTTCCAGAACGCCCATGGATTTATATAAACCACGTTCCTCAGGTAAGTAGCCAATTAAACGCAAATGTTCATTGCTCATCAATTTACCATCAAAGCGTAAAGTTCCTTTGTCAGCTTCAATTATTTGGTTAATAATTCGAATAAGCGTTGTCTTTCCCGCTCCATTTGGTCCTAATAAACCATAAATTTCACCTTTCTGAACATGAAGTGAAACAGCATCTAAAGCCAATTTTCGATTAAATGACTTTGAAACATCCGTGATTGTTAACATTCTGTAAAGCTATGAAAAATTGAACTATGTAAGAATTGAAAATGAAAAAATGAAAAAGTAAAAGCTAAAATTTAATTCTTAATTCTTTTATCCTTATTTATGATTTTCCGCCCTATCTAATCCTTATATTTGCGCGATGCAACGAGTAAAGGACATAATGGCACCGATAGAAATGGAACTCACTCAATTTGAGGAACATTTCAAAAATACGATGCGTTCGGAAGTTCCGCTACTCGATAAGGTCACCCAATACATTGTCAAAAGAAAAGGAAAACAAATGCGTCCGATGTTTGTGTTTCTAACGGCTAAAATGCTCGGAGAAAGCAATGTGACCACCTTCGATGCTGCCTCTTTAGTGGAATTATTACACACAGCAACGCTCGTTCATGATGATGTTGTAGATGATGCAAACGAACGTCGTGGCTTTTTTTCAGTCAATGCGCTTTGGAAAAATAAAATCGCTGTGCTTGTCGGAGACTACATGCTTTCGCGTATCCTTTTACTCTCTATAGAAAAAAATAACACAGAATTATTAGGTGTTGTGGCTAGAGCTGTTCGTGAAATGAGTGAAGGAGAATTGCTGCAAATTGAAAAAGCACGTCATTTGGATATCACGGAAGAAGTTTATTTTGAAGTAATTCGAAAAAAAACAGCTTCTTTAATCGCTACTTGTTGTGAAGCAGGTGCAATCAGTGTTGGCGCAATGGAACAACGAGAAAACATGCGTAAATTTGGAGAATTAGTTGGTTTAGCCTTCCAAATAAAAGACGATATTTTCGACTTTGGAAGTCCTGGGAATATTGGTAAACCAACAGGAAATGACATCCGCGAACAAAAAATGACCTTGCCTATTATTTACACCATCAATCATGGTTCAAAAGAAGCGCGTTCGGAATTGGTTGACATTGTAAAAAACCACAACGAAGAATCAAAATGTATACAAAAAGCGATTAAATTAGTAATTAATAACGGCGGTATTGAATATGCACATCAACGAATGACTGAACTTGCAAATGAAGCATTGGCAATCCTTCAACCACTCCCTGAAAGCGTTGCAAAACGTTCTTTAATTGGATTAGTTCATTACACTATAAATAGAGATAAATAAATATGAAACTTGTACTTTATACCTTTTTATTACTTTTCATTGCTGTTTCTTGCACAGATAAAAAAGAAGAGGAAACAATTAAAAAACCAAAAACTGAAAAACTTACAGAAATTAAAAACGGACGTTTTACTGAATGGTATCCTGGTAAAAAACAAATCAAGTTTCAAGGAATGTTGACTAAAAAAGGTAATAGAAACGGCAAATGGACTTTTTATTCTGAAACAGGAAATGAACTTTCTATGACGGTTTATGAAAATGGCAAAAGAGAAGGTTTTACGATTGTAAAATACCCGAACGGCGCAATTCACTATACCGGAGAATACAAAAATGATAAAACGGTGGGTGTTTGGAAAACATACGACGAAAAAGGTAAATTAGTCACTGAAAAAGATTTTGGCTATCCTGAAGAATGAGTAAAATTCCAAGTCATACGATTGATGAAATTATCCAAACCGCTCGCATAGAGGAGGTTATTGGAGAATTTGTAAGTCTTAAACGAGCAGGTTCAAATCTGAAAGGCTTAAGTCCTTTTACGGATGAAAAAACACCTTCATTTGTTGTTTCGCCTGCTAAGCAAATTTTCAAGTGTTTCTCTACAGGAAAAGGTGGTTCAGTAGTGACTTTTTTGATGGAAAAAGAACATTTTTCCTACCCAGAAGCCTTGCGTTGGCTAGCTGACAAATACAACGTTCAAATTCCTGAAGAAACTGCGCCAACTGCTGCTGAATTGGCCGTAAAATCTGAACGCGATTCGTTGTATATCATTAATGAATTTGCTAAAAATCATTTTATGCAGAATTTGCACGAAAGCGAAGAGGGCAAAGCAATTGGAATCACTTATTTTGAAGAGAGAGGTTTCAGAAAAGATATAATCGAACGTTTTCAGTTAGGGTATAGCATTAATGTTAGTGACGATTTTACGAAAGCTGCAATTGCAAAAGGATACAAATTAGAGTATTTACAAAACGTTGGTTTAGTAAAAACAAAAGACGAGCGCAACTTCGACTTTTTCCGCGGAAGAGTAATGTTTCCAATTCATAGTATTTCAGGAAGAGTTTTAGGTTTTGGAGGTCGAACGCTTTTCACTGATAAGAAAATTGCAAAATATTTCAACTCGCCAGAAAGTATCATTTACAACAAAAGTGAAATTCTTTACGGTTTGTTTTTTGCCAAAGGCGACATCGTTAAATATGACGAATGTTTGCTTTGTGAAGGTTATACAGATGTAATTTCCATGCACCAATCGGGGATTCAAAATGTGGTTTCCTCTTCAGGGACTTCATTAACGAAGGAGCAAATAAAATTGGTGAAACGCTACACGCAAAATTTAACGATTTTGTATGATGGTGATGCAGCGGGAATTAAAGCTAGTTTTAGGGGAATTGATTTGATTTTGGAAGAAGGAATGAACGTAAAAGTTGTACTTTTTCCAGATGGAGAAGATCCTGATTCGTTCGCTAAAAAAACAAGCACAAGCGAATTAGAAACCTTTATAAAATCACACAAACAAGATTTCATAACCTTTAAAGCATCGATTTTACTGAAAGAAGGAGAATCAGATCCACTTAAAAAATCGGAATTGATTCGAGAAATCGTTCATTCTGTTTCGTTGATTCCTGACCAAATAACGCGTTCTGTTTACGTGCAAGAAATTGCAAAACAATTCGATATAAGCGAAACAATCATCAGTAATGAGTTGATGCGTTTGCGTAAAAATACGATTGCAAAACAAATTCAAGAACCTGAATTAAAAGAAGTTCCGTTACCTTTAAATAATGAGTCTTTTGATTCTAATAATAAAATTGAAACGGTTCAAATTGAAAAAGAAAAAAGTTTTCTATTCGAAAAAGAACTGATTCGTCTTTTGATGAAATATGGTATTCGAGAAGTCCATATTCCTAATGCTGTTGACAATGAAAAGAATAAAACCAGTGTCATTGAACTCATTCACGAAGAATTAAACAAAGATGAGTTGACATTCGATTTTCCTTTATTTGCTACAATTTACAGTAAATTTGTGGAAGGATTAAATGAAAATACGCTTTATTCCTCTTCGTTCTTTTTACGCCATGAAGACCAAGAAATTGTGAATTTCGTGAGCGATATCGAATCCAACGAACAAGAATTAAGTCATAATTGGGTCAACAAGCACAAAATTTTCACGCGTTTAGAAAGCGATGATTTATATACAACTGTCATTTTTTCAATTTACAACTTTAAGTATAATAAAGTGGATATGCATTTGAAAGAACTTAAAAGAAAACTAGCAACAGAAAAGCTTCAAGACGACGATTTGTTATTATTACTTTCCGAACAAATGGCTTATGAACGTGTGAAGAAAGTCTTCTCTGAAAAATTAGGTCGAATAATTTTAAGATAGTTATGTTTAGTGCAACCTTATTCAATATAGGACCATTTAATATTTGCTTTTGGAATCTTATATTCTTAGCAATCATATTTTTAATTGCTGCAATTCTGCGTCGACTAGTTCACAAATTGTTAAAAAATTATGCAAAATCAGCTAATATTAATCTTCAAGGTCGTCGCTTAACTTGGTTGAAATTAATCAGTCAAAGTGTGTATTTAGTGGCGATTTATGTTGGAGTTCTAAGCTTTAAATTCAACAATAAAGACATTACATTTAGTGATTTTCTCGACTTTAAATTAATTGACTTAAAATCATTTCATCTAGATTTTTACGACATTTTAGTAATCATTTCAGTATTCTATGGAGCACGAATCTTAGTGAACCTTGTACGCTTATATTTAGGACGTAAATTCAGAAATAGCGAAAGTCATGATTTAGCTACAGAATATGTCTACATGCAAGTTGCTCGTTATGTGATTTATGTTTTTTCAATATTATTCTGTTTTCAAGTTTTAGAAATTGATTTAACTTTACTTCTGACAGGTTCTGCAGCGTTATTGGTGGGAGTTGGACTTGGTTTACAAGATGTTTTCAAAGACATGTTTGCTGGCGTTGTACTTCTTTTTGAGAGTAATATTCGTGTTGGTGACATCGTTGAAATCAATTCTTCAGGTAAAACAGGAGGAAGTGATAGCATCATTGCTAAAATTGTGAAAATCAATGTACGCACAACCCAAATACAGACACGCGACGGAAATGTTTTAATTATTCCAAACACACGTTTAACGCAAGAGCAAGTTGAAAATTGGAGCCACGGTTCTGAATTATCGCGATTTATAATTGAAGTATCTGTTGACTACGGTTCTGATACTGAACTAGTTCAAAAACTTTTAAAACAAGCTGCTTTATCTCATCCGAAAGTAAAAACAAATCATCCTGTATTGGTTCGACTTGCTAATTTCGGTGATTCAGGACTTCAAATGGAACTCGTATTCTGGGCAGATCAAAGTTGGGATATTAACAACTACAAATCAGAAATACGATTGGAAATTGACCGATTATTTAGAGAAAATAAAATCGTAATTCCTTATCCGAAACGATCAGTTATTGTTCAAAATTAAAAAGAAGCGAATGAAGCTTCAGTTAAGTTGAATTACGAAATTTAATAGCATTTTGAAGATTATAAAATGATTAAATTCATTTACTTAAAAAATAAGACTCTTTATTTATAATTTCTGCATATTACTAATAATTAAACTTGTTTATTTGAATTTAATATACCGTTCTTTAAAAACCATTTAAAACCTACTACTCTTAAAGTCTTACAATATTTAAAGATAAACTACCCTATCAAAAAAGACGTAAAAAAAATGAAAGTCAAAGTTTTCCGATAAGACATTTTTATCAGCTATCAATTAGAATTCACTAATAGAAGTAAGATTTTGAGAATTCAATTTAACAAAAAAATCTATCCTCTTGATTTAAATATATATTAATCGTATTTTAGAATAATATTTAATCAATGGATTCACTAAAAGAAAATAATCAAAACACAAGCTCATTATTTCAAGAGCTTTCAATAATTATAGAAAAAAGTAAGCAACAAGTCCAACGTGCGGCTAACAGTACATTGTCACTTTTATTTTGGCACGTTGGAAAACGAATCAATGATGAAATACTTAACAACGAACGGCGCAATATGGTAAACAAATTGTAGCATCTGCCTCTGAACAATTAGAACTAAAATATGGCAGGAATTTCAACGAAAAAAATGTGCGTCGAATGATGCAATTTGCATAAGAGTTTACCGATATTGAAAATGTCGTTCCACTGGCACAACAATTATCTTGGTCACATTCCAAATTAAACAATGGTTTCAACCATTTTCCTATTTCTTATTTTATCCTTTGATTGAAACCAAAGAACGAATTGCAAGGAATAAAAGTATTGAAAAATAAGTTGTTTGAGGGTTTTAATCTAATTTTCGAATCACCATTTTTAACCCACTTCTCCCAAAATCTTACAAAATTTAAAAATTAAACGACAATACTTCCTTTGGATGTATTAACTTTGCCACCCGTAGTTACAAAATTTTTTATGTCCAATTCAACTAAGTATGTTTTTGTAACCGGGGGTGTAACATCTTCTCTGGGAAAAGGAATCATTTCAGCATCGTTAGCAACACTTCTTCAAGCAAGAGGTTATTCAACGACCATTCAAAAACTAGATCCGTATATCAATATCGATCCAGGAACTTTAAATCCATATGAACACGGTGAGTGTTTCGTAACAGACGATGGCGCTGAAACCGACTTGGATTTAGGACACTACGAACGCTTTTTAAATGTCCCAACTTCGCAAGCAAATAACGTTACGACTGGTAGAATTTATCAATCCGTTATTGAGAAAGAAAGACGCGGCGAATACCTAGGGAAAACCGTTCAAGTAATTCCTCATATCACCGATGAAATCAAAAACAGAATTCAATTAGTGGCTCAAAAAGGGCAATACGACATTGTGATTACTGAAATCGGTGGAACGGTAGGCGATATTGAATCTTTACCTTATGTGGAGGCAGTTCGTCAAATGTTGTGGGAATATGAAAATGATTGCATCGTAATTCACTTAACACTTGTACCCTACTTGGCTGCAGCTGGAGAATTAAAAACAAAACCAACGCAACATTCTGTTAAGCAAATGATGGAATTAGGAGTTCAACCTGATATTCTTTGTTGCAGAACGGAGCATGAATTGGATTTAAACTTACGTCGAAAAATTGCGAAATTCTGTAATGTTTCGATGAATGCAGTAATCGAATCGCGTGATGCTGAATCAATTTACGACGTTCCTTTATTGATGCAAGCTGAAGAATTAGACAAAGTAGTGCTTGAAAAATTAGGTTTACCAAAGAAATCTTCTCCTGATTTATCTCGTTGGAAATCATTCTTGGATCGATTAAAAAATCCAAAAAAGGAGGTTACAATTGGATTAATTGGAAAATATGTAGAACTAAAAGATTCCTATAAATCGATAAGCGAAGCCTTCATTCACGCAGGAGTAGCCAACGAAGCAAGAGTAAATGTTGAATGGATTCATTCAGAAAAATTATCTAAAGACAATATTGAAAGCGAGCTAGGGCATTTAGATGGAATTTTAGTCGCTCCGGGATTTGGCTCTCGTGGAATTTCTGGTAAAATTGAGGCAGTTCAATACGCCAGAGAAAATAAGATTCCATTCTTGGGAATTTGCCTGGGAATGCAATGTGCTGTAATTGAATTCGCCAGAAACGTGCTGAATATGGATGATGCACATACTACTGAGATTTCGGAAGAAACTAATTTCCCAGTCATTTCGATGATGGAAGAACAAAAAAGTATTTCCAATTATGGAGGTACAATGCGTTTGGGCGCATACAAATGTCAATTGAAACCAAAATCAAAAATCGCTCAAGCCTATAAAACAGAAAATATTTCAGAACGTCACCGTCACCGTTATGAATTTAACTCAGCTTACCTGGAAGAATTTGAGAAGGCTGGAATGATTGCAACAGGTAGAAATCCAGAAACAGGATTAGTTGAAGTGGTCGAAATTCCAACACATTCTTGGTTTGTTGGTGTTCAATTTCACCCTGAATACAAAAGTACAGTTGCCAACCCTCACCCTATATTCGTTGCATTTGTGGATGCAGCACTAACATTTAATTCTACAAAATAATGGATCGTAACACCCTCACCGGTTTGGTTTTAATCGGTTTAATTCTTACCGTTTTCTCTATTTTCAATCAGCCGTCCGATGAAGACATCAAGAAAAAAGCGAAAACAGAACAACTAAATGCAAAAGCAAAGGAGGCTTCTAAAAAGGAAACAGCGAAAGCAGGCGAAACTAAATCAGACGAAAAAGCGAAAAAACAAGTAAAAGAGTACTTGGACGAAAGCGTTAAAGGTGAAATCATCACTTTAGAAAACGATAAACTAATCATCGATTTCAATACAAAAGGTGGACTTGTTGCTGCTGTTTACTTGAAAAACTATAAATCTTACTTCGATTTCGCTAAGAAAAATGACAAACCTTTGTGTCTTTTCAAAAATGGTGATGCTGTCAATCAATTAGTTTTAACTTCTAAAAAAGGAAAAATTTACACCAGTAAATATTTATTTGACATTAAATCAAAATCAAAAAATGCAATCACTTTTGAACTAGAATTGGCAGATGGAAAAATCACCCAAAGTTATTACCTGAACAAAGGAAAATTTGATTTAGATTACGATATCGAATTAGATGGTTTTGAAAATGTTACAAGAAATAATATTCAATTCAACTGGCAAGCTGCATTTAGAAAATCAGAGCGTTTATTCAGCGAACAAAGAAGAGTTACAACTATTTGTTACGAACAAAAAAATGAAGGATTTTCTTATTTAAGCGAAACTTCTTCAGATTATTTAGAAAACGAAGACGATTTGAATTGGGTGGCTTACAAACAAAGCTATTTCTCTTCTTTCCTAAAACCAAAAGAAGGATTTTCGAAAGAAGGCTCTAAAATGATGGTGAAGGTTTACAAAGAAGGTGAAGCAAAAAATGGCACACACTTAAAAGACTTTAGCTCCACACTTTCATTGAATTTTAAAAACGATAAAGCAAGTTTCAATTGGTATTTTGGACCTAACGATTATGAATTGTTAAAATCGTACGATTCAAATTATGATGATATCTTAAACTTCGGTTGGGGATTATTTAGATGGATCAATTTATATGCGGTACAACCAATCTTTAATTTACTGGTAAGCAGTGGAATGGGAATTGGAATCGCAATTTTGGTATTGACAATCATCCTGAAGCTAATCTTGATGCCAGTACAATGGAAAATGTTTTTGTCTTCCGTTAAAATGCGCATCTTGAAACCAGAAGTCGACGAGTTAAATGCGAAATATCCTAAGCCAGAGGATGCGATGAAAAAACAAATGGAAATGATGACTTTATACCGAGAATCGGGTGCGAGTCCGCTTGCTGGTTGTGTTCCAATGTTGATTCAAATGCCAATTTTATTAGCTGTATTCCGCTTTTTCCCTGCTGCTTTCGAATTACGTCAACAACCTTTCTTATGGGCTGAAGATTTGTCTTCTTACGATTCAATTTGGGATTTTGGTGTGAACATTTGGCCGTATGGCGACCACGTGAGTTTGTTTACTTTATTGATGTCTGCAACAACGTTATTATACACTTGGATGAATAGTGGAAACATGCAACAACCACAACAACCAGGAATGCCGAACATGAAAGTAATCATGTATATTTTCCCAGTGATGATGATTTTCTTCTTCAATAATTATTCAGCAGGTTTGAGCTACTATTACTTTATTTCAACTTTGATTTCGATTTTAATCATGGTTATTATCAAACAGTTTTTTGCTGATGAAGATAAATTACGTGCGAAAATGGCAGAACGCAAAGCGCAAGCAGCTGCAAATCCAAAGGAGAAAAAGAAATCTCGTTTCCAAGAAAAATTAGAGGAAATGCAGAAAAAACAATTAGAAATGAAAAACAAAAAATAAGTAGTTATGAAGTTTTTTATAGATACAGCAAACTTGGCTGAAATTCGCGAAGCAAACGAATTA
>CAZDKE010000012.1:52896-56991 GCA_964506255.1 uncultured Lishizhenia sp.
ATTTTAGACGGTGTTACTACCAATCCATCTTTGATGGCAAAAGAAGGAATCACAGGTGCGAACAATATTTTAAAACATTACGTTGATATTTGCAATATTGTTGATGGACCTGTAAGTGCAGAAGTTATTGCAACTGATTTAGAAGGAATGATCCGTGAAGGAGAGCAATTGGCGGAATTACATAAAAACATCGTTGTTAAGATTCCAATGATTCCAGAAGGAATTAAAGCAATTAAATACTTTGACCAAAAAGGAATCAAAACAAATTGTACTTTGATTTTCTCAGCTGGACAAGCACTTTTAGCAGCAAAAGCGGGTGCAACATACATTTCTCCATTTTTAGGAAGATTAGACGATGTTTCAACAGACGGTTTGGCTTTGATTGAGCAAATTCGTTTGATTTACGATAATTATGCTTTCGATACTCAAATTCTTGCTGCTTCTGTTCGTCATCCAATGCATATTATTCATTGCGCTGAAATCGGTTCAGACGTAATGACTGGTCCATTGAGTGCAATTAAAGCTTTGGCTAAACATCCATTGACAGATTTAGGTTTACAGCAGTTTTTAGCGGACCACGCGAAGGGTAATAAATAAGTATGTTATCGAAAGAAGCGCGAAAAGAACGCAACGAAAAGTTCTGGTCAGGTTTCAAAGAATACATGCGAGGAACACTTTCTTCGACTGGAAAAAGAGTCAATTGGCTGAACTATAAAACTGAAGTTCAAGATACTTACTTGCGTTTAATTTGCGACGGAAAATCAACGGCTATCTGTTACGACATTCAATTCAAAGATGCTGGTATCAAAGCGATTTTCTGGGAACAGCTTGGAGAACTAAAGAAAGTATTAGAAGCTTCGATGCAACAAGAAACTAGTTGGGAAGAAAACTTGACCACCAAAGAAGGACTTTCTATTGGCAGAATATCGTGGACCATTGAAAATCTCAACTTCTACAACGACGAAGATTGGGATAAAATCTATGCTTTTTACAAAGTTCGTTTGGTAGAATTTGATGAGTTCTACCAAGAATTTAAAGATATTTTGATTGCTTTAGTGGAATAAAAATTCCGTAAACAAAAATCACAACACTATTCTCAATAGAGGAACAGCTTTTAAAAATTTATACTTGAAAATATTAATTCTTCGAAGAAAATTTTTCATAATATTTAATTAAAGTGAAGTTTTGTGCGCCTAAAAATATAAACTGAATTCTTATCTTCCATTAAAATTGTTATGAATAAACGTTAAAATGTTCTATATGAATATTTGAGATGCTCTCAAAATTTCAATAAATGCATCAAATACAATTTACAAGAATAATTACTTACCAAAGATGTTTTTTTATCTAACAATTTTCTTATTAATTGGTACAAGATGGAAAATAGTTCTTGATACATTTTCACGATTGAAACACCTACTTTTTAAGATAAATTGATTTTTTTAAGTGTTGAAATGTATAAATTATCTAAGACATCAGATAAAACCAATTTAAATAGTGTACCTTTGCACAAATTCTAGGTCTTTCATTAAATTTATCATGTCAAACTTAGAATGGAATCTATTTTATGACATTTAAAGAACTAAATCTTTTAGAGCCGATTTTAAACGCTCTTGACACTCAAGGTTATACACAACCTACTCCAATCCAAGAACAAGCAATTCCAATTGTATTAGCAGGAAAAGACATCATGGGATGCGCTCAAACGGGAACTGGAAAAACAGCAGCTTTTGCAATTCCAATTTTACAACGTTTAGAAAACACAAAACCTACTAATGGTAGAAGACAAATCCGTGCTTTAATCGTTACTCCAACAAGAGAATTGGCAATTCAAATTCACGAAAGTTTTAAAGATTATGGACAAAATTTGAAACAACAAAGCGCTGTGATTTTTGGTGGAGTTAACCAACATTCGCAAGTAAATCGTTTGAAAGCTGGTGTTGATATTTTGATTGCTACCCCTGGGCGTTTGCTTGATTTGATTCAACAAGGATTTATCAATTTGAAAACGCTAGAGATTTTTGTCTTGGACGAAGCAGATCGTATGTTGGACATGGGATTCATTCATGATGTAAAGAAAATTATCAAAATAATTCCTGAAAAACGTCAAACTTTATTTTTCTCTGCAACGATGCCGAAAGAAATTACTTCATTGGCGAATTCAATTTTAACGAACCCAAGTCACGTAGAAGTGAGTCCTGTTTCTTCAACTGCAGAAACAATTCAACAAGAAATGTACTTTGTGGATACAGACCAAAAGAAGGATTTGATTTTACACGTTTTAGAAGAACAAAAAATCGAAACCGCTTTGGTGTTCACAAGAACAAAACATGGCGCAGATAAATTGGTTAAAATTCTTTTGAAAAACGACATCAAGGCTGAAGCAATTCATGGAAATAAATCACAAAACGCACGTCAAAATGCATTGAAAAACTTCAAAGATAGAACCTCTCGTGTATTGGTCGCAACGGACATTGCAGCTCGTGGAATTGATATCGATTCATTAGCTTACGTGATAAATTATGACATTCCAAATATTCCTGAAACGTATGTTCACCGAATTGGAAGAACAGGTCGTGCGGGTGCTTCTGGAAAATCTATTTCGTTTTGCAACACTGAAGAAAAAGCCTATTTAAAAGACATTCAAAAAGTGATTGGAATGACGGTTCCTGTGGTAAGCAATCATCCGTTTCCTTCAACAGGGAAAATTGATGTGGTTGAAAAACGTGTTTTTTCTAGACCAAAACCTACGTCGCAACAACGCAAAAGAAAAACTGTTTAGTTAAATTCTGATTTTTGTAAAGTTCTTATTTTTTTAAAATTCAGATGTGTAAATTTGAATAATTAATTGATAAATAGAAACTTTATAAACTATCAAAGAAAATTTTTAAAAGTAAGCCAAATTTTAATCTATGACTTTTGAATTAAAAATTGACGAAAAAGATTATCTTACTTACCAACTTTTTGTTGCCTCACAATCAAAATCCATAAAAAGAAAAAGAAATAGGAATAAAGTCATAATTCCTATTTTATACATTTTGATTGGAGTTTTTGGTTTGTATAATAATTTTTATTTAATGGGCATATTGTTTTGTGTTTTCGCTGTTCTTTGGTTTTTCCTATACCCACTTTGGGAGCGAAACAATTACATCAAACATTACAAGAATTTCATCCAAGAAAATTACAAGGATGCTTTCGGAAAAAGTGCATTTTTGGAAATTAGTGACAAAACAATTTTTATAAAAGATGAATTTAGTGAATCGAAAGTGAGTACAAGCAAAATCATAGAAATCTATGAAATTCCAACATCAATTTATATTCGAATGAAAACGGGCAAAACCTTCATCCTACCGAAAGATAAAATTGCTTCTATTGATGAACTAAAATTAGAATTAATAAATTTAGCTACTAATTTAAAAATTAGCTATGTTAGGGATGAAAAATGGACTTGGAAGTAACGCTAATTTCTGCAAAACTTACGTAACAAATTTTAAATTATACTTACAATTAAATATAATTCTATCTATACCAATTGATTTTATAAACAAATTGAAAAAATAAAAGAATGTATTAGTTACGTTTTGTAAAAATCTAGCAGATTTGATATTGAACTTTTTTAAAAAAGATAAAAGAACTTTATATTCATAACAATTAAGCTTCATTAATCAATCTTCTAATAAATACTAGGAAATTCCTTTGGATCAAGTTCGTTCATAATTGAATATGCTTTTTCGACGATATCATCGATACTTGGTTTTGAGAAATAATCTCCATCTGAACCATAAGCAGGGCGGTGATCCTTAGCACTCATCGTTTCAGGCGCAGCATCCAAGAAATAATATCCTTTTTGTTCCACCATTATTTTATCCAACATAAATGCAGTTGCTCCACTGCTAACGTCTTCATCAACAATCAATAATCGATTCGTTTTCTTCAAAGAATCCGCAATTATATGATTGATATCAAATGGCAACAATGTTTGAACGTCAATTAGTTCGACATCGATTCCTAATTCTAACAGTGTTTTTGCTGCTTGCTCGCACAAATTAAAGGTTGAACCATAAGAAACAATTGTCAAGTCGCTTCCTGATTTAA
>CAZDKE010000012.1:57001-59192 GCA_964506255.1 uncultured Lishizhenia sp.
GCATACCGCCAACGGTTACTACTTTATCGCCTTCGCCTAATGCTTCTCTAAATTCACCAACATTGATTGGTAAACGCTCTTTTGTGCGGTAACCATTCAAAGGTTCAACTACTAAAGCTGGTTCGTCAGAAGCTAAAAGCGTATTGTAAAATCCAGCAGCTTTTGTCATATTTCTAGGTACACAAACGTGCATTCCACGAACGGAATTTACAATCATTCCCATCGGTGAACCACTATGCCAAATTCCTTCCAAACGGTGACCTCTCGTTGAAATAATTAACGGAGCTTTTTGTCCACCTTTAGTTCGGTATTGTAAAGTCGATAAATCATCCGACATAATTTGAATCGCGTACAACAAATAATCTAAATATTGAATTTCAGCAATTGGTCGCAACCCTCTCATTGCCATACCAATACCTTGACCAATAATGGTACATTCGCGAATTCCTGTGTCAAAAACACGAAAATCTCCAAATTGCTCTTGTAAACCTTCCAAAGATTGATTTACGCCACCAATTTTTCCTGCATCTTCCCCAAAAACGATAACTTCTGGATAATCTTCAAGGATTTTACGGTAATTTTCTCGCAAGATAATTCGTCCATCTTCCATTTTAACCTCGTTATCATAAACAGGAGCCACCGGTTTAATTTTTAGTGCTGACTGTTCCGATTGTGAATATAAATGTGAACTATAACGATCAAAATTTTCACCAATCAAACCTTTAACCCAATTGGAAAGTGCCGTTTTTGATGGAATTGATTCTTCTCGCACCATTCTCAATACTTTGCGCGCAATTGTCAAAATATCTTTACGAATTGGTTCAAATGCTTTTTCAAGTGCTTCTGCTTCTTTTTGAATAAAAACGCCATTTTCACTTTCTGCTGCAACAGCCTTAATCAAGGCTACCGCTTGAGCTAAATCTTGTTTTATTGAACCAGTAAATGCACTCCAAGCTTTATTTTTAGATTCACGAACAAAGGCTTTCGCATCTGCACCAATTTTATCTAATTCCTCAGCTGTAGCTAATCTTAATCCATCAGCATTGAAAGCTAAAATCCATTCTTTAAATTTATTGATACAGTCGAAATCGTGTTCCCATTGTAAACGTTCCTCTGATTTATAGCGTTCGTGAGATCCAGATGTAGAATGTCCTTGCGGTTGATTTACTTCTTTCACGTGAACCAAAACAGGTATATGTTCTTCACGCGCTAATTTTACCGCTTTTTCATACGTTTCACATAAATGCGCATAATCCCAACCTTTAGTAACAAAAATCTCATATCCACTATGATCTTCTGTGCGTTGCATTCCTGCTAAAGCTTGAGAAATACTTCCGGTTGTTGTTTGAAACTCACGAGGAACAGAAATTCCATATCCATCGTCCCAAACTGACATTACCATCGGAACTTGCAAAACGCCAGCAGCATTTATAGATTCCCAAAAAGGGCCCTCAGAAGTTGAAGCATCACCAATTGTTCCAAAAGCAACTTCGTTTCCTTCGTTGCTGAATTTCTTAAATTGAGGTAAATCTCTTAAAGCAGGATTATTGCGGTACATTTTGAAGCTTGTGCCAAACCAACTAAACGAGGCATTTGACCAGCAGTTGGTGAAATATCAGCAGAACTATTTTTTTGTTCCATCAGATTTTTCCAGTTACCTTTTTCATCCAAATTTCGTGTTGCAAAATGTCCACCCATTTGACGTCCAGCAGATTGAGGTTCTAAACTTACATCAGTATGAGCATAAAGACCTGCAAAATACTGTTCAATTGTCAATTCTCCAATCGCCATCATTATGGTTTGATCGCGGTAGTAACCCGAACGAAAATCTCCATTTTGAAACTGTTTAGCAAGAGCAATTTGCGCCAATTCTTTTCCGTCACCGAAAATTCCAAATTTTGCTTTTCCAGTTAGCACTTCTTTTCTTCCTAAAAGTGAAGTTTCACGGGACTCACAAGCTAATTTATAATCTGCTAAAACTTGTGATTTAAACGACTCAAAATCAATGTTTGATGCTGTTTGCGTTGCTGATGCTTTTGCCATATTGGTTTTAAAAAGGTAGGCAAATATACAGAAAATCGCTCCTTTATTGAGGCTAGTTATAATGATTTTGTCATATTTGTAAGAACAAAAAAAAATCAAGTCGCTTATGTCTATCAAAATTGAATTGTGTGCAGCCTCGATTGAAGCG
>CAZDKE010000012.1:59202-68568 GCA_964506255.1 uncultured Lishizhenia sp.
ATATCGACCGCATAGAACTGTGTCAAGATTTGGAGCAAGGCGGATTGACTCCCTCCGCAGGCTTGATTCAATATGCTATTTCTAAAAATATTGAAACGCATGTACTTATTCGACCAAGAGCGGGTGGTTTTCACTATTCGGAAATGGAGTTAGAGGTGATTTTAAACGATATTTTAATAGCAAAAAAATTAGGAGCAAAGGGAATTGTTGTTGGAGTTTTGCAAGCCAATTTTGAATTAGATATTCCTGCTTTGCAAAAAATAAAAGCTGTTTCAGAGGGTTTAGAATTAACATTTCACCGGGCCTTTGATGAAAGTATCGACTGGAAAAAATCGATTGATGCATTGGTAGAACTAGGGTTTAATCGAATTCTAAGTTCTGGTTTTGCTTCTAATGTTGAAATCGGAATGGGAATACTAAAACAAATGACGGCTTATGCCAAAGATCGTATAGAAATAATGCCCGGAGGTGGTGTTAGTGCAGCAAACATCAATAAATTAATTAGTTACACTCAACCCTCTGGTGTTCATTTTTCAGGAACAATAAAACAAATTTTAGACGAAGACTCACATTTTTCAGAAACAATTTTAAAAGTTGATGAAAAGCGAGTAAGAAGGATTTTGGAAAGTCTAAAAAGCAAATGATTTTAATATTTTACAAAATTCAAATTATTGTGTGAGTTAAATTTGAAAACTCAGTTAAAATTAAAATTCAAGATTAATTGATTGAAATGATTCATTAAAATTGAAAATATAATTTTTTTACTGATTAACTATAAAAACACTAAAAAAAGTAGTTTAATTCTTTATTAACAGTTCTTTAACTCTTAAACGCCAAACTGTGAAAAATGGTGATCTATGTGTTTATAAAACAAATTATTCCATTCTTTAGAAGACAAAACGCCAAAGGATAAATTTTCCTTATTATCAAAATATGTAGCCCCTAATTCTTGTGTTTTTTGAATGTAATTTATTAAACGACTTTTTTCTCTTTCAAAATCTTTATCATTGCTCATAATAAATGCTGGTGCCGTCAGACCATTTTTAGCATATTGTGCATCTCCAACCACCTTACTTTTCACAAATGATTTTAAAATAAACCGAAGGAAAAAATTTGGTTTAGGATGAATATTTTCATAAGTCATTTCATAGGTAACATTCAAATGAGCTAGCATTTGTGAAACATTCATTTTCCCCCAAAGTTGAGGAGTAGTTGGTGTTAACTTTTCAAGTCGTTCGATGATTTCATTTACAACTCCTTTTTCAAATACATTCTTAGTCATTTGTTAGGTTTTTATAATTCAAACCTATCATTTTATTTTTAAAATTAATGCTTAATCAATATTAATTTTTGAATTTTTAGGGTTAGAATTTCAATATCGAAAGTAGATTAAAACCATTTTTTTAATTAACTGTTTAAATAAAAATTTTGAATATGATAATTGACAACAGTGCACCAACCCCTGATTTAACGCGCAAAATCAATAAAATAGTAGGTAAACCTTTTTCATTTTTAGCTCGTTATCGTATGGGAGGAATTGGTTCTCATCGTATGTATATCAAAGCATATAGTCAAGGATTTGAAAAGTTTTTAGTTAGAAATTCAAATTCACTTTTTGGAAATGTCGAATTGCGTCCAGATGGAATAATTATTCATATTTCTCAGAGGAATCACCGTTTTTCTTGGGTGCTACCCTATTATCAATTATCTGTATTTCAATCAGAAGGATTTACACTTCACGGACAAGGCGAATTTGTACGCTTTCACACGGATGCTTATTTCGATAAAAACAAAGTTTTTTTTGAACGGATGTTAAAAGCAAGGGAACGAATCTTTGAAGACGAACAACTCTAAACTTCTCTGTAATTTTCCGATTTTGGTTTCAAGGCTGTGGTTAAAGGAACAAACAACAATTTCTCCGGAAAATCTTTCTTTTCAGGTTTAACAGGCGTTAATTGGGTTTGAAGATAAATTTTAGGTTCTTCAAAATTCTTTAAGAAGTTTTTTATTGGTACTAGCTTTGGCTCTATTTTATGTTGATTTGAATCCGTATCAACTAATAATACATAGCCATTTAAACAAGTAAAATCAATTAGAGGGAATTTTACATGAAATTCGGGAAGCATAACTCCGCTTAAGATATAAGGTTGTTCAATCATTCCAAAACCTTCAAAAGGATAAATAGAATCACTAAAACTTGAAACAGTTACTGAATCAATTTTTAGTGAATCTTCCAATTGAGCGATTTGTGGTTTTAAAGTGTCTTGAACCAATTCTTCTGTTTGAACTTGCGTTAAATCTTGCGCAAAAACTAGATTCACATTCATAAATTCAGGTCCAAAACAAACTAACAGCACAAGCAGAAATTTTTGCCAAAAAGGTAAATTCCAACACATTGATTCTATACTTTCCTCTAGATAAATCGTTGAAAGTTGGGATGAAAAAGCACGTGCACAAAGCGCTTGATAATTGTTTTTCTTAAAAACAGCGATTATTTCATTTTTTGAAAGCGTAGTAAAATCAATGACTTCTTTCGTGCAAACTTCACAAAACCTCCCCTTTTCAGTTGGATTCATTTTGTCCCAATTTTCACTGCAAGCAAAGGTGTTTTTGATTTGGAAAGCCATAAAGTCAAAACGCTACTTTTCATATTGAGTTGCTTTGATTCTGAAATGATACATTCCCCTCCAAAGTCAAAAAAGAACGATTTTTTAACATCAAGCTAATTTTGATTTTAATACCGAAGAGACAAGTATTTGTATTTAATTTCAATTTGACTTCGTCTATTTTTTAATTTGTCTTGTCGGCATTAACCAATCTTGAATATAAAATAGTTTGGACTATTTTATATTTAGATTTGGTATAACTTTGTCAAATGCGTATAGATATTCTCACGGTTTTGCCTCAACTTTTAGAAAGTCCTTTTGCGGCTTCGATTATGCAACGTGCTCAAGATAAAGGTCACGTTTCTATTCACGTTCACAATATTCGTGATTACTCAACAAACAAACATAAAAATGTGGACGATTATCAATACGGAGGCGGTGCTGGAATGGTTATGAGCATTGAACCTATCGCTGCTGTGATTGAAAAGTTGAAAGACGAACGAAATTATGACGAAATCATTTATATGACGCCGGACGGAGCTATTTTGGAACAAAAATACTGCAACGATTTGTCTTTAAAGGAAAATATTATGATTCTATGTGGACATTACAAAGGTGTTGATGAACGAATTAGAGAACATTATATCACTCAAGAAATTTCAATCGGTTCTTATGTTCTTTCAGGTGGTGAATTAGCAGCTGCTGTTGTCGTTGATGCTGTTGTGCGCTTGATTCCTGGAGTTCTAAATGACGAAACCTCTGCCCTAACAGATAGCTTTCAAGATAATTTATTGTCACCACCCGTTTATACGCGTCCACCAGAATTTAATGGTTGGAAGGTTCCAGATGTATTGCTTTCTGGAAATACAAAAGCGGTTGAAAAATGGCGCGAAGAACAAGCTTTGGAACGCACAAAGGCAAGAAGACCAGATCTTTTAGAAGATTAATTTGCTAATAATTAAGTAATTTAGAACATTAAATATCCACTATGAAATTCATTTCTGCACTCGCTTTCGTTTGTTCAGTCTTTTATTCAGTTGCTCAAGTTAAAATGAGTAATGCTGACAAAGCAGAACTTCAAACGATTCAATCAAATTTAAAATCAATTAAGTCAACCAATTGGAAAAGTAAATACGCTATCAATTCTATCAATAAAATTGAATACTTGTCCTTTGTAGGGAAAATCAATACCAACTTCAATCCTTTATCAGTGAAAGAAAATGGAATTTTGATTGGAAAACCAATTGATAAAATTGTAAGTGTTAGAATTCCATTGAATCAATTAAATAGTTGGCAAGAATTGTCTGGTTTTGATTATTTAACCTTATCCAATAAATTTCAAGTGATGAACGACCGTGGCGTAAAAGATATGCGTGCAGACAGCGTTCAGCAAGGAATTGGTTTACCTGAAGGATATACAGGAAAAGACGTTTACATTGGTATCACTGATTGGGGATTTGATTATACATCGCCAATGTTTTACGATACTTCTTTAACACAAACTCGAATTGTAGCTGCTTGGGATCAATTTAAAACAAGTGGGCCAAATCCGCAAGATTTTAATTATGGAACTGAATACGTTGGAGCTTCTGCCCTACTTGCTGCCGGTTCAGATACCGCAAATATTTATTCATATGGAACACACGGAACGCACGTCGCAGGAATTTGTGGAGGAAGTGGTGCTGGTACTATATATCGCGGTGTAGCATTCGAATCGAAGCTACTTTTTGTAACTTTTTTAGTCGATGAAGCTGCTGTTTTAGACGCTTGGCAATGGATGTATGACAAAGCAACTGCCGATGGTAAACGCTTAGTTATTAATATGAGTTGGGGTTTATATCATTTTGGAACATTGGATGGAACTTCTACTTTGAGTCAGGCAATTAGTGCTTTTTCAGATTTGGGTGTTGTTTTCGTTAATTCAGGAGGCAACAATGGAAATGTTAACTTTCACATTAAAAAGACGTTTGCGAACAATTTATTAAAGTCAAAAGTTGATTTTTATTCCTATTCTGCAAACCCAAATATGTGGGGACAAAGTATCCACGCATGGGGAGAAGTTGGTCAAAGTTTTGAAAGTGGAATCATCGTTACGAATAGTTCAAATGCAGTTTTGGTGGAAAGTCCATTTTACAACACAAATACCACCACAGCTTACATTGATACTTTTTTAGTAACTGGAACCGATACAATTTGGTACAATATTACAGCTGATGCTTTTCATCCATTGAACCAACGTCCGCAAATGCGTTTACGTGTAAAAAACACAGATACAGGATTGAAAGTCTTGTTAAAATCACAAGCAAGCTCTGGAACAGTTCATTATTGGAATGTAACCGAACTTTCAAATGATGTTGGCAATTGGGGAATGCCTTTTGCAACTGCAGGTGCAGGAACAACTGCAGGCGACAATTTGAATGGAATCAGTGAACCTTCTTGTTCTGATGATGTGATCAGTGTTGCTGCTTATGCGCCACAGTATTCAACTTCAGGTGGGAATTTAGTAGGTGGGGCAATTGCATCCTTTTCGAGTATTGGTCCACGTTATGATGGTGTAATGAAACCCGATATTGCAGCACCAGGTGTTTCAATTGCTTCATCTATTTCGTCATTTACAAATAGTACTTACACTTCAGTTGCTTCGATTCCTTTTAACAATAGAACTTATCATTTTGCTAAATTTTCTGGAACTTCGATGGCTTCCCCAATGGTTGCTGGAGTTGTAGCATTAATCTTAGATGCGAATCCTTATTTAATGCCACAACAAGTTAAAGATATCATTATGCAAACAGCCCGGGAGGACAATTACACGCAAGTAATTCCAATAGAAGGAAGTCCGAAATGGGGAGCTGGAAAAATCAATGCCTATGCAGCAGTTCAATTGGCTTTGTTGACTGTAGGAACGAATGAAGTAAAACAAGAAAAAAAGATTGAAATTTACCCAAATCCAAGTAGTTCGGTTTTGAATTTCAAAGGAGATTTTATTCCAAATACAATTGATTTAATTGATGCAAACGGTACTTGTATAAAAAGAGAAATTCAAAATGGAAGTACATCAATTGCTGATTTAAAAGCTGGAACTTATTTTGTTCGTTTCTTAAAAGAAGGTAAAGTTTATCAAGAAAAAATAATCAAATTGTAATGCATTCAATACGCTTACTTTCAAGCAATGAAGCACCTTTAATTCAAGCTTTAGCTCACAAAATTTGGCCTATTGCTTATAAAGAAATTCTAAGCCAAGCACAATTGGATTATATGTTGAATTGGATGTATTCACTTGAATCATTGACCCAACAAATGCAGGAAGGTCATCACTATTTTGGAATTTATGAGGCTGATGAAATGGTTGGGTTTTTGGATGTTCAACCGAATCAATCAGAAATTGGCGTTTTGAAACTCAATAAGATTTATGTGTTACCGGCTTTTCATGGTAAAGGTTTCGGTTATCAATTGATTCAATTTGCAATTAATTATGCTAAAAGCGAGCAACAAAAAACAATAGAACTACAAGTAAATCGCCATAACAAAGCAAAAGATTTTTACACTAAAATTGGCTTCACAATCAAGGAAGAAAAAGATTTTGACATAGGTAATGGTTATTTCATGAATGATTATGTGATGGAATACAGATTATAATTTCTTTGTAAAAAGGTAAAATCCATTACTTTGTGATGATAAAATCTAATGAAACAAGTCAAAACCAACTTTAGAATTTTATAAATTAAAAGTGTTGTAAATGGAGAATTGAACCAAAAAAGATTCCTCATTTTACTAACAATGACAACATTTAATTTTGAATTTTTGTTCCTGATTCTTATCGGATTTATCACTTCGTTCGAAAAGACCATTTCATTGGTTAGGATTGCGAAAATACTCCGCAATTTCGACTCCTTCCCAATCCCAACATGCCTTTCCGAACAAGGTAAGGAATCCTTTTTCCTTTTCATTTCAATTTATTGTTTGTGAAAATCAAGCTTTCATTCAAGAAATCAAAATTTAAAAGTAAACTATATATTAATTTCAGCAGTTTAAAACTCATCAAACCAAAAGAAAACTTCAATTTCTAAATAGTTAATAAAAAAACAAATTACCCCTTGCTATTCAAAAGTCATTTCTTACTTTTGGGCAACAAAAAATTGAAACGAAAAATGAGTGTATTAGTAAACAAAAACTCGAAAGTAATCGTGCAGGGTTTCACTGGTAGTGAAGGTACTTTCCATGCTGGTCAAATGATTGATTACGGAACAAACGTTGTAGGTGGTGTTACGCCAGGAAAAGGTGGCTCAACTCACTTGGATAGACCTGTTTTTAACACTGTTGCAGATGCAGTTAACACAACTGGCGCAGATGTTTCAATTATTTTTGTTCCACCTGCATTTGCTGCAGACGCAATTATGGAAGCTGCAGAAGCTGGTATCAAAGTAATCGTTTGTATTACAGAAGGTATTCCAGTGAATGACATGGTGAAAGCAAAAGAATACATCAAAGGATTTGAGACGCGTTTAATCGGTCCAAACTGTCCAGGAGTTATAACAGCAGGTGAAGCGAAAGTTGGTATCATGCCAGGATTTGTATTCAAAAAAGGTAAAATCGGTATCGTTTCTAAGTCAGGAACTTTAACGTATGAAGCTGCTGACCAAGTTGCTAAAGCTGGTTTAGGTATCACTACGGCAATCGGAATCGGTGGAGATCCAATTATTGGAACAACGACAAAAGAAGCGGTTGAATTATTGATGAACGATCCAGAAACGGAAGGAATCGTAATGATTGGTGAAATCGGTGGAAACTTAGAAGCAATTGCTGCTCGTTGGATTAAAGAAAACGGAACAAAACCAGTGGTAGGATTTATCGCAGGTGAAACAGCTCCAGCAGGACGTACAATGGGTCACGCAGGTGCAATCGTTGGTGGAACTGATGATACAGCTGAAGCTAAAAAACGTATTATGAGAGAATGTGGAATCCACGTTGTTGATTCTCCAGCTCACATCGGTGCAAAAATGGCAGAAGTAATGAGCGTTAATGCTTAGTTTGAAATAATTTAGTTTTAAAAGCGACCATGTGTCGCTTTTTTTATTTAAGGTAATTCAATAGATATTTAACACAACCAATTTTTTAATAAGTCGTAAATAACAATTCTAAAATTTCTGGTTGAGCACTTACTGGTTGATAAGTATTGTACTGTTTATATGAATCTTTTGTATAAAAAATCGTTGAAGCGTCCATAAATACTGCTTCCTCTGCTACTGCTGGTGCGGAAATGGATTCCCACAATAAATCTTCCTTTCCAGTTTGCATTCTATCTTCTTCAACCGAGGCTGACTGTAATGTATTTGTCGAAGCAATCGAAATTGGTTCTTCTGATAATTTTTGTAATTCTTCTTTGATTTCAAAATTGGATTTCGCCTCTTTTTTGATTGTTTTTTGAGTCTCAATTCTCTCTTTGTCTACTTTCTCTTTTTTAGCTTGTAAGGTTGGTGTTGCAGTTTGAAAATTAGAGTTAACGAAATAACCAATTCCAATTAAAAAAAGTAAACCAAATGCTAGCTGAAATCCTGGTTGCAAAACAAAGGGACGAAATGCTGGAAAAAAGAAATTCTTCCAATCAAACGAAGGTTTATTGCTATGAACTTGGACGAACAATTCATCTAGTTCGTTCTTACGTGTAGATTGTTCTTTCTCACTTGCTTCTTTATATGATTGAACGCCAACAAACAAATGCTGCAAATCCAAAAATTCTTCTTCTGTCGTAAACCAATCTTTCATTTCTTCTCGTTGTGCTTGCGTTAGCTCGTGAAAAGAAGTGTTGCGAATGATTTCAATTTGATATTCTTCCATTTTCTAATAATTTAAAACTGGATTATAAACTTTTAATTTCTCTGCCAAAAACTTGGTCGCATAAAACAAGCGCGACTTCACAGTTCCTTCATTGATTTCCATTACTTCTGCAATTTCCTTCATCGAAAGTCCTTCCAAATGTCGCAACGCAAAAACTTCTCTGTGTTTTTCATCCATTTTTGCCAGATTTTCTTCAAATGCTTCTTGAAACTGAATATCTTGAACTTCAGCTAACACATTTGTACTTGAAGAAATGGAGCGATAATCCTCAACTCCGGTCGAAGTATTTTTTCGCACTGCTTGTTTTTTATATTCGTTTTTACACATATTGCTAGCCACTGAAAAAAGCCAAGTTCGAAAGGAACGATTGGTGTCAAAATAATCTGGATTTTTAATAATCTTCGCAAAAATATCGTGGACCATATCCTCGGCTTTTTCTCGATCTCCCCAAAGCATATTTTTAAAATAGCCCAAAAGTTGTGCATAAAACCGTTTATATAATTCATCAAAAGCACGTTGATCACCTTTTGACAAGGCTTTCATCAACTCTTCATCCGTCAAGGAGTTATATTTAGGTTTAAATAATTGCATTAATATTTCTTTTTCAAGCTGCTTGATTTTCCTGATTTATTGCTCACTTTTTGAATTTCCATTTCTATTTTTTCCTTATTCCCGAGATCATTTTGTTGTTCATAGTGACTTTTCAAATAAAGCAACATTGGTAAATAATTTCCTGCATAAGCATTACTTAAACTCGTTTGGTGAACATTTAATACCTTTTTATTCAACTCGTTATACCACAAATCTTCAAGTCTTGCACTTCCAGGAACATTTAGGCTACGACTCAATGAGTATTATGGAACTTAAGTCCCTGCTCGAAAAAAATATCGGACGCGGAATAAAAATTGATTTGAAAGAGATGATG
>CAZDKE010000013.1:0-64320 GCA_964506255.1 uncultured Lishizhenia sp.
CGGCTTGTTACGAAACAGCAACTTTCAACGCAACAACGTGTGCTTGGGATGTAACAGGAACACAACCAGTACAACCTACCACAGCTTGTTACGAAACTGCGACCTTCAACACAGCAACATGTACATGGGATGTGACAGGAACACAACCAGTTCAACCAATAATAGCTTGTTACGAAACAGCAACTTTCAATACAGCAACGTGTACTTGGGATGTAACAGGAACACAGCCTGCGCAACCAACTACAGCATGTTACGAAACAGCAACTTTCAACACAGCAACATGTTCGTGGGATGTAACAGGAACGCAACCTGCGCAACCAACAACAGCATGTAATGAAACTGCTACATGGAATGCAAGTTCATGTACTTGGGTTATAATAAGTTCACCATTAGTTGTTCCAACATTTACACAAGTCTCAGCGATTTGTTTAGGTAGTTCGTTTAGCTTGCCAACAACATCAAATAATGGAATAGAAGGGACGTGGTCACCAGCGTTTAATAACACCGTAACTACGACCTATACATTTACACCAACTGCAGGACAATGCGTTAGTGAGAGCTTAGTAACCATGACAGTTGTGGTTGATGTAGCACCAACTTTAAGTGTTAACAGTTTAACAATCTGTGAATCGAATTCAGGCGTATTGACAGCGACTCCTTCGATTGGTGGCGGAACTTACTTATGGTCAACGGGAGCCACTACTTCATCTATAACTGTTTCAGAAGGTGGTAATTATTCGGTTCAATACACATCAGGAACCTGTGATATTGAATCAAGTACAGAAGTTGTTGAACTACCAAATACAGTATTGAATTCAACCAATCAATTTATCTGTATTGGCGACAGTGCTAATTTAGTTGTAACAGCTAATAATGCAGGTGGTACTTTCAATTGGTCAAATGGAGATACTGGTTCAAGTATTTTTGTGAGTCCAACAACTAATAGAACCTATACAGTAACGTATGTTTTATCAGGCTGTACGAATGTGACAAAATCCGTTACCGTAACTGTTAACCAAATTTGTGTCACTAAATTACATGGTAATTTCTGCTCATCACAAAATTTAACATTAAGTCAAAATATAACATGTGTTTATAATTTGGGTTATGGACATAGATACGAAGTTTCTTTGGAAGATGGAACTGTTTTGGGAGTCTATGACGGATATGCCGCATCACAGCAGTATATAGGTCGTTCTCCTTTCTTATTCCGTTTTAATTTCTTATCAAACAACATACAAGCGTGGTGTGGATTAGGAGCAGGGAAAACCTATAAAGTTCGTGTTTCATGGTATAATGGTTCAAGTTGGAGTAACTATGGTGATTATTGTACAGTTGGAACGCGCCCAGAGGCAGTTCAAGTATTACAAAGTTTCAATGGCACAACTCAAAGTTTTGGAACTGAAATGAATTGTAATGTAAATCAGATGTGTGGACATAGATTCCAAGTTTCCACTTTAACGGATTCAATTATTGGAGTTTATGATGCGTATGCTACTTCGCAAACGATAAGTTCTAGATCTCGATATAACTTCCGATTCAGTTTTGTTCCAAATAGTGCAGCACAACCAAATACATGGTATCGAATTCGAGTTGCATCATATGATGGAATTACACAAACATGGGGAGAGTATGGAAATTATGTTGAAGTAAAAACACCCAGTACGGGAACAGGTACTTCAACCATTGCGATAAATGATGAGCCAATTACAGTTGTTGAAGATGCTATCGAGGAAGAATATTTGACTGCCAACACAATTGATGAAGGTAATCTTATAATTTCAATCTATCCAAATCCGACACAAGATATGGTTAACATAGCTGTAAATCTGGAGGGTGAGTTTGATTATTACATTTCTAGTTCTAATGGTTCAAAACTTTTTAGTGGTTCAATAACAGCTGATAAAAACGAAGTTTCATTAGCGAACTTAGCGGATGGTATTTATTACATCACTATAATGAATAATTCACAAAGTCGAATATTTAAAGTCATAAAAAATTAACTAATCAATAAATCAAATTAGCTTGTAATTTATGATTCAATAATTATAAAAAATAAAAATCCCAATTACTAGGAAATGTATAGATGCTTATCTTCTATGCATTTCTTATTTTAAAAAAGTGCCAACAAACCAAGAGGTTAGATTAAAAAACTAAGATTAATTATGAGGAATTTACTTACACTTTTACTGTTATTGAGCATCTTTTCCAATTCAAAATTAGTTGCCCAAACCACCACCTATTTATGGAGTAATGGCGCAACTACATCAACAATTGATGTGAACCCAAATGTAACAACTACCTATCGCGTAACCATTACCCATACGGGCGTGCCGTATTATGATAGTTTGGTGGTAGCGGTGAATCCAAATGCGAAAGTACTGACTGTAAACACTGTATTTTGTCACTTTTTTGTAATAAACCCTTTGATTTTTTAGAATTTTAACTTACATAGTTTATTAACAACTTACTTCCATGCTAATTTAAAATAACCCCCTTATGAAAAAGCTACTTTTTACCCTCTTTTTATTATCTTTTAAATCTATTATTCTTGCCAACAATATCCAAATTTCTAGTATTTCTCTCACGGGACAAAACACCACCTCCGATTACACGATGGTGCGTTTTAATCTGACTTGGTCAAACTCGTGGCGCGTTACTACTGGTTCTTCCAATTGGGATGCAGCTTGGGTTTTTGTAAAATACCGTGTGGGTACTGGACCATGGTTACACGCTTTCTTGGATAATACAGGACATATCACTGGAACTGGTACAGCGGCTACCATTACACCTGGCTTAATGAACACCGCCAATGCCTTTAACGCCACTTCTAACCCAGCGATGGGGGTTTTTGTACACCGAAGCGCAACTGGATCAGGAACATTTACCCAAACAGGTATGCAATTGCGTTGGAATTATGGAGCTAATGCTATTGCTGATGGCGATATGGTAGAAATTAGGGTTTTTGCTGTTGAAATGGTGTATGTTCCAAGTGGAAGTTTTCGAGCGGGTGATGGTTCAACTACCTCTGTGCAAGGTCAATTTAGAAACGGCTCTACCAATACCCCGCTTATTATTAGCTCTGAAAATGCCCTAACGCTTGGCGGAACAACGAATGGAAACTTAGCCAACAACAATGCATCAGGAATGTTTACAGCAGATGATTTTAATAATGCCACCACCCAAACGCTTCCAGCAGCTTTCCCAAAAGGTTTCAATGCGTTTTATTGTATGAAATATGAAATATCCCAACAACAATGGATAGATTTTTTTAATGTTTTAGACATTACTCAAAAAACCAACCGCGACCTAACAGGAGGTACTTTGAACTCCACAGGTAAAGCCTCTGATGCTATTGTAAACCGAAACAATATCAGTTGGACATCAGGTGATGCGACCTTGAATGGCGGAACCTTTGGCAATGTAGCTTGTAATTTTTTATCGTGGATGGACGGTGCAGCCTTTGCCGATTGGGCGGCACTAAGACCCATGACTGAATTAGAATTTGAAAAAGCATGTAGAGGAACACTCACTCCTGTAGCGAACGAATATGCTTGGGGATCAACCACAATTACAGGGGCAACTGGAATCACCAACAGCGGCGCTATTACTGAGGTTGCTTTGAATACAACTGCAAATGCGGTTTTTAACAATAATGCTAGTGTTCAAGGGCCCTTGAGAGTTGGTAGTTGTGCTAAAACAACTTCAACACGAGCGAGTGCTGGATCAGGCTATTATGGCATTATGGATTTAAGCGGTAATTTGTGGGAGCGCACCGTTTCAGTAGGGAATGCAACAGGAAGAAATTTTACCGCCCCCATTCACGGCAACGGCTTATTAACCAGTGATGGGTTTTGCGACATTTCGACATGGCCAGGTTTTGTTACTGATAAAGTAACGGGCGCAACGGGCGCTGGGTTTCGTGGAGGTGGTTGGGATATTTTATCCATCGATTTGCGTGCATCTGATCGAGACGACGCTTCTAATGTCAATGTGACACGTGCCTCCACAAACGGTTTCCGTGCGGTGCGGTCGGTTCCATAAGTCGCTCGTCTAGTAAAATAGGAAATAAGAAATAAAAATATATCATATAGCTCATCAATATAAAATACAATGAAAGAAATAGTTTTTTCAGTACTACTAGTATTTGTTTCAAACAATATTCTGTCGCAATATTTAGGGGGAAGTGGACGAGGGGATGCAGTAGTTCGGTCTACCACAACCACGCTTAATGGATATTTACCAACGATATCGTCATTTACACCCTCAACGCTATGTGCCTCTAGCGGAGCTACGGTTACCATTACAGGAACAAATTTTACAGGTGCAACGGCCGTTAGTTTTGGCGGAACATTGGCAACTGCTTTTACTGTAAATTCCGCTACTCAAATTACAGCCACAGTGGGTGCTGGTACCACGGGAACCATCTCCGTTACGACGCTTGCAGGAACAGTAGTAAGTACAGGGATATTAACAGTTGATCCTAATTGTACAACAAACAAAGCTATTTTTGACTATACAGGTTCTAATCAAACTTTTACTGTTCCTAATTGCGGTGTTACCAGTATTAAGGTTAAGATGTGGGGTGCAGGTGGTGGTTCAGGAGATAATACAAGAGGTGGAAATGGTGGTGGTGGTGCTTATGTCACGGGGACTATTCCTGTCACACCTGGACAGCAACTGACAATAATTGTTGGTCAAGGAGGTGCAAGAGGTGCTGTAAATACTACTGGTGGGTATTCAATGAATTCAGCTTTTGGTGGCGGTGGAAGAGGAAGGGATGAAGATCGTGGTGGTGGAGGAGGAGGTGGAAGAAGTGCGATTCGTCTTACAGATGGTACAGAAGTAGCCACCGCTGCAGGAGGTGGCGGTGGAGGAGGAAGTGGCACGAGTACCGGCAATGGAACAAGGTATTGTGGAGGTGGAGGTGGAGCATTAGGTGGCACTGGTGGTAGAGGAGGTGATCTCAATGGATGCGCAACAACTGGAGGTTGTGGTGGATCTAGTACAGCAGGTGGAGGATGTACGAATGCAGTTAACGGTTCTCAGTATACAGGTAGTGATGGTCAAAACAATGGTAGTCAGACCTATGGAGGTGCTGGTGGAGGTGGAGGATATTGGGGAGGTGAAGGGGGAAATTCAACATCAGGAACTTCAACCATTGGTAGTGGAGGTGGTGGAGGTGGTGGGTCTTTTTTATCAACTTCATTTTCTGCAACTTCATCAAATGGTGGTTCTGCTGGAAGTGTTGTTGGTACGAATACCTCTACCCGCCCAAGTGCAGGAAATTATACAGACACTGATAATGGTTCTACTTATGGTGGTGGTGGAAATAGGGGGGCATCCGCGACTAATAATACAGGCTCAGCAGGACAAAATGGTCGGATTGTCATAATTTATGATATTAAAACAACTCCTGTTCCAGTCATAACGGGAACCTATTGTGAAGGGGCTACATCAATTAACGGAACAAGTGCAGCTAATGCATCAGTAATTGTAACTGTTAATGGTGTTGCTCAACCAGCCGTATTAGCCAATGCTTTAGGAAATTGGTCAACAACGGTTTCAGCACTTGTCGCTGGACAGAGCATAACCGCAACTGCACAGGTTACAAGTCAATGTATAAGTGCTGCTTCAAGTCCGGTAACGGTAAATCCAACCAATACTATTACACTCAGTTCAGCTGTTGGCACCAATACACCAACAGTCTGTACTAACTCAGCGATTACTAACATAACCTATACAACTACGGGAGCAACAGGAGCAACAGTAACTGGCTTACCAACGGGAGTTACAGGATCATGGGCATCGAATGTATTTACAATCAGTGGTACTCCATCAGTATCAGGAACATTCAATTACACCGTAACAATGACTGGTGGTTGCACAGGAGGAACAAATACAGCAACTGGAACAATCACAGTAAATCTACCAGCTACAGTAAATGCAGGTTCTTCAACATCTATCTGTTCTGGAGTAGCCTATTCCTTAACAGGATCAAGTATTGGAGGTTCGGCAAGCACTGGTACGTGGAGCATAACAGGCGTGACAGGTACCATGACAAATGCATCATCACAATTAAGTTCAATCACTGCAACAACTAATCCTTCAACGGTAATATTTACACCAATATCTGGTAGAAGTGGAACAGTAACCTTAACTTTAACAACAGACGATCCAGCTGGCTCATGTCCATCGGTATCATCGTCGGTACTATTGACGGTTTCTTCCGCACCAGCTGTTTCAGTCAATAACGCAACGGTATGTCCCGGGGCAACTGCCACTATCACGGCAACACCTGCTCAAAGTGGTGGTACTTATGCTTGGTCAACAGGTGCAACAACAAGTTCGATTACTCCGACGCCATCAAGCACAACAACTTATACTGTTACTTACTCATTATCTGGATGTTCGTCATCAGCGGGTACAGGGACAGTCACTGTCAATCCTGTTACAGTTTCTGTGAACAACACAACTGTTTGTTCAGGAGCAACGGCAACAATCACCGCTACACCATCTCAAAGTGGTGGAACGTACGCTTGGTCAACAGGGGCAACGACTAATTCTATTACTGCTGCACCAACAAGTACAACACCGTATTCTGTAACTTACTCTTTATCTGGATGTACGCCAGCTACAGCAACAGGAACGGTGACCATCAACCCTGCGCCAACAGTTTCTGTGAACAACGCAACGGCATGTTCAGGAGCAACGGTAACTATCACCGCAACGCCATCTCAAACGGGTGGAACCTACGCTTGGTCAACAGGTGCGACTACGAATTCAATTGCTACTGCGCCAACAAGCACAACAACATATACAGTTACTTACAGTTTAGGATCATGCACACCATCAACAGGAAATGGAATTGTAAGTGTAAATCCTGCAATAACTCCCTCGTTCTCACAACCTTCATCAATTTGTTTAGGAGAAACATTTTCAGCACTACCAACAACCTCCAACGAGGGGATTACAGGTTTGTGGTCACCAGATTTAGATACCACGCAAACTACAACTTATACTTTTATACCAGATGCAGGTCAATGTGCTGAGAGTACAACGCTTACATTAACGGTAAATCAAGTTTCAACAGGAACAGACATCATTACTTCTTGCACTCCAATTACATGGATTGATGGAATTACCTACGCTGAAAGCAATAATTCTTCAACTTTCACGATTGTCGGAGGTGCAGCAAGCGGTTGTGATAGCCTAGTTACATTGGATTTAACGATGCTACCCTCTCCTGCATCCAGCACAACCGATGAAACCATTTGTTCCTCTCAATTGCCATACACATGGAACGGATTAACATTTAATTCAGCAGGGTCACAAACAGCGACATTAGAAGGGGCTAATGGCTGCGATAGTTTAGCGACTTTGAATTTGACAGTAAGTCCAGCAACCACCCCAACTTTCACCCAAGTTGGACCTTATCTTTCAGGAGCAAGTATTCCAGCATTACCAACGACCTCTACTAATGGGATTTCAGGGACATGGACGCCTGCGATAAACAATACCGCAACGACAACTTATACGTTTACTCCAAACGCTGGACAATGTGGCACAACGACTACAATGATTATTACCATTAATCAACCTTTGCAATATACTTTAACGGCAAATGATTCAACTGTTTGTGCGGGAACTACGGTAACGCTTTCAGTGAATATACAGCCAAGTTACCCTGCAGGAACAGTTCATTGTAACGGAATACCGACAGCAGTTGTTGATTTGACCAACCCAGTTACAGGAAAAACATGGATGGACCGCAACTTAGGGGCGACACGTGCCGCAACATCAAGTACAGATTCACAAGCGTTTGGTGATTTGTATCAGTGGGGTAGAGCTGCTGATGGTCATCAGTGTAGAACTTCGACCACAACAACTACTTTGAGTAGTACAGATGTACCAGAAAATAGCAGCTTCATACTTTCTCCAACTACGCCCTACAATTGGCGAAGTACGCAAAATACAAACTTATGGCAAGGGGTGAATGGCACCAATAATCCTTGTCCGAGTGGCTACCGTGTGCCAACCGAAACAGAACTCAATGCAGAACGCTTGAGTTGGAGTGTATCTACTAGCGTTGGTGCTTTTTCATCTCCACTTAAATTACCTGTTGGTGGTTTCCGTAGCTATAACAGTGGTTCATTTAGTGGCGTTAGTAGCAGTGGGGTATATTGGACTAATACAGTTAGCAGTAACTTTTCAAGATTACTTTATTTTGACGCCAGTAGTTCTTCAATGAATATGAATTACCGTGCTAATGGTTATTCTATTCGTTGCATAAAAGATTAAAAAAAATAATTATGAAAAATAAACTATTTCTTTTTCTTTCAATTTCCCTTGTGGTGGGGCAATTGCAAGCCCAAACTCAAGTTCCAAGCTACGTTCCCACCAATGGTTTAGTAGGTTGGTGGCCATTTAATGGAAACGCTAACGATGAAAGTGGGAATGGAAACAACGGAACGGTAAACGGAGCTTCGTTAACAAATGATAGATTAGGAAATATTGGTAAAGCATATAGTTTTAATGGATCAACAAATTACATAACTATTGCAAATTCATCAATTGCTGCTTTTGGAAGTCAATCGTTTACATGTTCTGCTTGGATTAAAACAAGCGCAACTGCCACTGCAAATAACTCAGGAATGTTTGTGCGTTATGATAATTGTGTTTCTAATTCAGGTTGGGGTTTAGGCTTCACATCCTACAAAATAATAGGATTAGAATTTCCGACCTCTCGAGTGGGTAATACAGTAATTTCTGCAAACACCTATAATAACAATAGTTGGACTCAAGCAATTTTTGTTCGTGATGTTTCTCAAATGAAAGATATGCTTTATGTGAATGGTGTTCTATTGACCCAAACACCTTTCTCTTCAGTTAACCTACTCTCTAATACAGGATCAGTTTTGAGATTTGGTTCATGTGCCGGATATCAATTTTATAGTGGTATTCTTGACGACATCGGAATCTGGAACCGCGCCCTAACGCAACAAGAAATCACTAATCTTTACAATTCAACATCGCCTTTTGATATTTCAGCAAGCGCCAACCAAGTTTGTGCAGGAGAATCAGTAACGCTAACTGTAAATGCACTTCCAGGCACTATTTCCACCTTAACGTGTGCCTCAGCTACCAACAATGGTACTTTAATCGCAGGTGTCGCTGCTAGTGGCGTGAATAGTTTAGTTCCTTATAATGGTGGTAACGGAGGTTTACACAATGGCCAAATTGTCACATCTACAGGAGTAACTGGACTTACAGCAACTTTAAGTTCAGGGACTTTTTCAACGAGTAGTGGAAATTTAACTTATACAATAACAGGAACACCAAGTGGTGCAGGAACGGCCAATTTCGCATTAAATATTGGCGGTCAAACGTGTACACTATCAAGAACCGTGCTAGCAGGAGCGATTACAACCTTGTCGTGTGGAACAGCAACAAATAACGGTACCTTGATAGCAGGTGTCGCTGCTAGTGGAGTAAATTCAGTTGTACCTTACACAGGTGGCAACGGTGGATTGCATAACGGACAAACCGTTACTTCAACAGGAATTACTGGCTTAACAGCAACTTTAAGCGCTGGCTCCTTTGCAAGTGGTGCAGGAAATTTAACTTATACAATAACAGGAACCCCTAGCGGTTCAGGAACGGCCAACTTCGCATTAAATATTGGCGGTCAAACGTGTACACTATCAAGAACAGTGGCAGCAGGAGCGATTACAACCTTGTCGTGTGGAACAGCAACAAATAACGGTACCTTAATAGCAAGCGTAGCGGCAAGTGGTGTAAATTCAGTTGTACCTTACACAGGCGGCAACGGTGGATTGCACAACGGACAAACTGTTACTTCAACAGGAATTACAGGTTTAACAGCAACTTTAAGTACTGGCTCCTTTGCAAGTGGTGCAGGAAATTTAACTTATACAATAACAGGAACACCCAGCGGTGCAGGCACTGCCAATTTCGCATTAAATATTGGTGGTCAAACGTGTACACTATCAAGAACAGTTTTTGTTGCAGGAACAATTACGGCACTGAATTGCGCTTCCGCAACTAATAGTGGGACATTAACAGCTGGTGTTTCAGCAAGTGGTGTTACTTCTATTGTTCCATATACTGGAGGAACTTCTGGAGCTCACCTCGGACAAACTGTAAACTCAACGGGAGTAACGGGGTTGACAGCTACTTTACCTTCGGGAACGTTTGTAGTAGGTTCAGGTACCTTGACCTATACAATAACAGGAACCGCTACTTCCGCAGGAACCGCTAGTTTTGCACTTAATATTGGAGGTAGAACATGTACATTAACACGCACTGTGGATTGTTGGAGTTTGAATAATACAACTACCGTAGTAGAAGTTACCAATCCAACTACAGGAAAAACATGGATGGATCGGAATCTAGGAGCTGTAAGGCAAGCAACATCTTCAACTGATGTTTTGGGATATGGTGATATTTACCAATGGGGTAGAAATACCGACGGTCATCAATGTAGAAATTCGTTAACAACAACAACACTAAGTACTACAGACCAGCCTGCAACGTCTAATTTTATTGTTGTAAGTACAACAAATCCTGGCGATTGGCGCAATCCACAAAATGCAAATTTATGGCAAGGTGTAAATGGTATTAATAACCCTTGTCCTTCTGGATTTCGCGTACCAACCTATACTGAGTTGAATGCTGAACTTGCTAACTGGACGGTTGCAAATGCATTTTCTTCTGTTTTGAAATTACCAGCTGCTGGTGGGCGCTTGTCTGTTACACCAAATAATGGAACCCTTTCTTCAGTTGGGGTTGGGGGAGTTTATTGGACCTCTACAATTTCAGGTACTAATTCTAGGAATGTTTCATTTGGAACTTTAGATGCAGGTTTATCTGCTGTATCACGTTCTGATGGAATGTCTATCCGTTGCATCAAAGAAACCGTCGGTTCCATCGGTGCTTTGAATTGTGGAAGCTCAACATTAACAGGAAACCTTATTTCTGGAATAGCTGCTAGTAATGTAAGTGCAAGTGTGCCCTATACAGGTGGAAATAGTGGTTTTTACGAATCTCAAAGTATTTCTTCTACAGGAGTAACAGGCTTAACAGCAAGTATTTCTCAAGGATTATTTGCAAATGGAGCAGGAAATTTAGTTTATACTATTTCTGGAACGCCAAGTGCTAGTGGAACTGCAAGTTTTGAATTGAACATTGGAGGAAAAACATGTACATTGAATTTAACGGTAGTAGCTAATCCTACTAATCAATATCCAGTAGGAACTGTTTTTTGTACAGAGCCAACATTAATTGTGGATGTAACTAACCCAAGCACAGGAAAAACATGGATGGACCGCAACTTAGGGGCGACACGTGCAGCAACATCTATTACAGATGCTAATGCTTATGGTGATTTGTACCAATGGGGAAGAAGATCGGATGGACATCAATGTAGAACATCTGCAACAACGAATACTTTAAGTTCGATTGATGTTCCTGCAAATAGTAGCTTTATATTAACATCAACTACTCCTTTTGATTGGCGCAGTCCACAGAATACAAATTTATGGCAGGGAGTGAATGGGGTAAACAACCCTTGTCCAAGTGGTTATCGTTTACCTACAGAAACGGAAATCAATGCGGAACGCTTAAGTTGGAGTGTAAACACAAGCGTTGGTGCTTTTTCCTCACCATTGAAATTGTCCATGACTGGCGTCCGTCGTAATAGTAACGGTATACTTTTTAATGTCGGTTCCTACGGCGCCTATAACTCCAGTACTGTTAGTGGTACTGACATGCGCTACCTTGATTTTAGTAGTACCAATGCCTTTATGAGTGGCAACTACCGAGCACTCGGTCTAGCTATCCGTTGCATCAAAGAAACCGTCGGTTCCATCGGTGCTTTGAATTGTGGAAGCTCAACATTAACAGGAAACCTTATTTCTGGAATAGCTGCTAGTAATGTAAGTGCAAGTGTGCCCTATACAGGTGGAAATAGTGGTTTTTACGAATCTCAAAGTATTTCTTCTACAGGAGTAACAGGCTTAACAGCAAGTATTTCTCAAGGATTATTTGCAAATGGAGCAGGAAATTTAGTTTATACTATTTCTGGAACGCCAAGTGCTAGTGGAACTGCAAGTTTTGAATTGAACATTGGAGGAAAAACATGTACATTGAATTTAACGGTAGTAGCTAATCCTACTAATCAATATCCAGTAGGAACTGTTTTTTGTACAGAGCCAACATTAATTGTGGATGTAACTAACCCAAGCACAGGAAAAACATGGATGGACCGCAACTTAGGGGCGACACGTGCAGCAACATCTATTACAGATGCTAATGCTTATGGTGATTTGTACCAATGGGGAAGAAGATCGGATGGACATCAGTGTAGAAATTCTGCCGTAACTACAACTTTAAGTAGCACTGATACTCCTCCTAATGGTAGTTTTATAACAAATATAAATTCTCCATTCGATTGGCGAAGTCCACAAAATAATAATTTATGGCAAGGTGTTAACGGTATTAATAATCCATGTCCCAATGGTTACCGTTTACCTACCGAAACAGAATTAAATGCAGAGAGAACTAGTTGGAGTAGTATAAATGCAGCTGGTGCTTATGCTTCGCCTCTCAAATTATCTTTAGCAGGTTATCGTAGTTCAGATTTAGGATTAGTTTTTGGTCTTGCAGAAAACGGAATTTACTGGACTAGTACTATTGGTAGTACGAATTCAAAATCACTAAATTTATATTCCAGTGGCAATGCAATGCAAACCGGTAATCGATATCCAGGTCAATCAGTCCGCTGTATCAAAGAAACGGTTGGTTCAATTGGGGCACTCAATTGTGGAAGTGCAACAGTAACAGGAAACCTTATTTCTGGAATAGCTGCTAGTAATGTTAGTGCAAGTGTGCCCTATACAGGTGGTAATGGCGGTTACTATGCAGCGCAAAGTGTACCATCAACTGGAGTTACAGGTTTAACGGCTTCGATAGCGCAAGGATTGTTTACAAGCAGTTCAGGAAGTTTAGTTTATGCTATTTCTGGAACGCCAAGTGCTAGTGGAACTGCAAGTTTTGAATTGAACATTGGAGGAAAAACATGTACATTGAATTTAACGGTAGTAGCTAATCCTACTAATCAATATCCAGTAGGAACTGTTTTTTGTACAGAGCCAACATTAATTGTGGATGTAACTAACCCAAGCACAGGAAAAACATGGATGGACCGCAACTTAGGGGCGACACGTGCAGCAACATCTATTACAGATGCTAATGCTTATGGTGATTTGTACCAATGGGGAAGAAGATCGGATGGACATCAATGTAGAACATCTGCAACAACGAATACTTTAAGTTCGATTGATGTTCCTGCAAATAGTAGCTTTATATTAACATCAACTACTCCTTTTGATTGGCGCAGTCCACAGAATACAAATTTATGGCAGGGAGTGAATGGGGTAAACAACCCTTGTCCAAGTGGTTATCGTTTACCTACAGAAACGGAAATCAATGCGGAACGCTTAAGTTGGAGCTTAAACACCAGCATTGGTGCTTTTGCTACCCCACTTAAATTGATTGGGGCGGGTGGTCGCGATAGCAATACTGGTTCGCTAGGCAATGTTGGTTCCGGTGGATTCTATTGTAGCAGTACGATTTCTGGCACCAACTCTAGATACCTCTACTTTAATAGTAATAGTGCCAACATGAGCTTCAACTACCGAGCGGTAGGGTACTCTGTTCGTTGCCTCAAGGAAACAGTTGGTTCAATAGGAGCTCTCAATTGTGGAAGTGCAACAGTAACAGGAAATCTCATTTCAGGATCAGCAGCAAGTAGCGTAAGTGCAAGCGTTCCGTACACAGGAGGAAACGGAGGTTACTATGCTTCACAAAGTATTTCTTCGACTGGTGTAACAGGTTTAACAGCAAGCATTTCTCAAGGTTTATTTGCAAGTGGAGCAGGAAATTTAGTTTACACGATTTCAGGAACGCCAAGTGCTAGTGGAACTGCAAGTTTTGTTTTGTCAATTGGTGGACAAAGTTGTACTTTGAATTTAATAGTTAATAATGAACAACCTGCCTTCCCTGCAGGATCGGTTTTTTGCAGTGGAGCAACTATTGTGAATGATGTAATCAACCCAACAACTGGTAAAACGTGGATGGATCGTAATCTGGGAGCTTCCCAAGTTGCAATTAGTAAAACAGATGCTGCGGCCTATGGAGACTTATATCAATGGGGAAGAAGAAGTGATGGGCATCAGTGTAGGAATTCGGCGACGACATCAACGTTAAGTAGTTCGGATATACCTGCCAATGCAAATTTTATTTTAGCACCAACTACTCCTTTTGATTGGCGGAGTCCACAGAATACAAATTTATGGCAAGGAGTAAATGGAATAAATAATCCATGCCCGAATGATTATCGATTACCAACTCAAACGGAATTGGATAATGAACGTTTAAGTTGGGTACAATCCCCTATCAATAGCACAAATGATGTTAATGGAGCATTTGCATCACCTTTGAAATTACCAGCTGCAGGAATGCGATTGGAAACGAATGGATCTTTGAGTTTAGTTGGGACAAACGGCAGGTATTGGTCAAGTGTTGTCAGTTCTACTCAAAGTATCTATTTTCATATACAAGCAATAAATTGTGATACAAGAACATTGACAAGAGCTAGTGGAATGTCTGTGCGGTGTATTAAAAACTAAAAATATGAAAAAGAGCATGCTTAACATGAACTTTATAACCATCTTGATTGCGGTTTCAATTTTAGAAAAAGTAAGTTCACGATTAAGTCAATCTAGAAGTGAATCAATTGTTCTGTTCAACTATTTCAATCATTTTTTTTCTGTTAAAAACCTATTATGAAAGTGACTTTATTTTTGGCTATTCTAACATTATTTTTAGAATCAAGTCATTCACAATCAATTTCAGGCAATTTATCTTTACTCGCAAATCAAGAAATTCAACTTAGAGGATTTAATGGTTTCCAAACATACCCTATTTCCAGCGTGCAAATAGATGCTAAAGGCAATTTTGTGCTCAATTATTCAAAGTCAGATTATGGTGTGGGTTATTTGAAATCTGCAGATGATAAACCCTATTTCTTTGTTTTAGATAAAGATGAACATATCGAAATCAAAGGACAGAGTTTAATGGACAAGGAACAAATTCGTGTATTGAAAGGAGCACAAAACCAAGCTTTTTCTGTGTATGCATCTGAACATCCAAGAAGGGAACAAGCCTTGAGTGCTTGGGGATATTTGGAAAAAATTTATTTGTACGATACATTGTTTTCCATTCAAAAAACACCTAAGAAATCCATCGAAGCTGAAGTTTTACGTATTAAAAATGAGGATAAAAATTTTCTTGCGAATTTGGACCCCAAAAGTTATGTTGCGTGGTATCTTCCTGTGCGTCGTTTGGTTAGTGATGTTTCTACCATTGCGCAATACCGTACTGAAGAAATTCCTGCAACAATTGCTGCTTTTAGAAAATTGGATTATGCCGACGAACGTCTTTACAGAAGTGGTTTGTTGAAAGATGCGGTTGAAAGTCATTTTTGGTTGCTGGAAAATAGTGGTAAATCCTTGGATTCTGTTTTTATAGAAATGAAAATTTCCATCGATGCCATGATGGTTCATTTGAATAAAGACGAAAAGAAACTCAATGAGATTACAGACTATTTGTTCGATTTATTGGAACGTCACAGTTTGTTTCAAGCATCGGAATATCTAGCGCTGAAAGTTTTAAATGAAGTTAGTTGCACGATTAACAGCGATTTGGCAAAGCAATTGGAAACGTATCGTGCGATGAAAAAAGGTAACATTGCTCCAGATTTTGCTTTTTATCCGAACACGTTTTTTCCTACTGACATTTCTAAAGAAAAAACCAAGAAACTTTCCGACTTAAAATCTCCTTATACTGTGATGGTTTTTGGCGCAAGCAATTGTCCGCGTTGCCAAGAAGAAATTCCTGAAATTGCTAAATTATATTCCAAATGGAAAGCTCAAGGTGTGGAAGTAGTGTTTATTTCCTTGGATGAGGTTCCACAAGAGTACACCAAGTTTTCGGCTAATTTACCTTTTATTAGTTCGTGTGATTTTAAGAAATGGAGTAGCCCGATTGTTGAATCTTATTACGTTTTTGGGACTCCAACAATGTTTTTGTTAGATAATAAAAGAGAAATTATTCTTCGCCCAAATTCCGTAAAACAAATGGATGCTTGGGTGGATTGGTATTTGATACAAGGGCAAAAATAAATATTTAAATAATTGTAATTTTTTTAAATTTTATTATTTTTGATTCCTAATCAATTAGTTTGTAAGCTATTATGTGTGAGTTGAAAAGTATTAAATCTAAACTATTATTAGTTTTTGTCTTTTTTGGACAATTTAGTTTTTCGCAACAAATCATTAATCCTAGTAGTGGATTTGATTCAACATCACGTGGAAAAGTTTCATTTTGTATAGGAAATGTTTTCTATGCTACTTCATCTAATTCGACACGTAATAGCATTGAAGTAGTAAATAAAAACAATCTAAAAAAAATATTTAGAGTTTACCCCAATCCAACTTCTGATATTTTAAATATTGAATCAACAACAGATTACTATGCATCGTTTAAAATCGAATTATTCGATGTGTTTGGAAAACAACTTTCATCTAAAATCTCCAATAATTTTTTAGAAATTCTAACCATTGAATTTTTGCCAACAGGATCATATCTATTGAAAATCACTAATAATTATAATAGTTCAACTGAATTTTTTAACATAATAAAAAAATAATAAAAATGCGTTTTATTTTAAGTTTTATTTTATTTGTTTTAACAAGTGTTGTAAGTGCTCAAGCACCGAATTTAATCTCCTATCAAGCTCAAGTATCAGATAATTCTGGTTTGGTAACTAATAGAAATGTATCTATTCGTATGAGTATTCTTCAAGGTTCTTTGAACGGGAATTTAGTTTATTCAGAAAATCATCTTGCTCTTACTGATGCTAATGGGGTGTTGAATGTTAACATTGGAGGAGGAAATGCGATATCAGGAAATTTTCTCACAATATCTTGGGGTTCAAATTCTTATTTTTTGAAGCATGAAATTGATCCAAATGGTGGTACGAATTATTCAATATCAGGAGCTCATCAATTATTAAGTGTTCCTTATGCATTTTATGCAAACAATGGAGTGCCAAGCGGTGGAACAAATGGTCAAATTTTAACAAATTGTAATGGAACACCTATGTGGACTACCGATGGTGTTTGTCCAGGTTTAATAACTTCCTTAGATTGTCAGGGAGCAACAAATAACGGAATTTTAATATCTGGAATTGTTGCCTCTAGTGTCAATAGTGTAATTTCCTACTCTGGTGGAAATGGCGGCACCTATAGTGGACAAACAGTAAATTCAACAGGAGTAACAGGTTTAACAGCATCTTTAAGTGCTGGCTCATTTACAATTGGTGAAGGGAGTTTAACTTACAACATAGCAGGAACACCAAGTTCTAACGGAACTGCAAATTTTGCACTTAATATTGGCGGTCAAACATGTAATTTAACTCTTGTTGTTAATCTTCCAATTGGAAGCATTTCTACATTAAATTGTTCACCTGTTACAAATAATGGAACCTTAACGTCTGGAGTCGCTGCAACAACTGTGACTAGTGTAATTTCCTACACCGGAGGAAATGGAGGCACTCATAGTGGACAAACAGTAAATTCAACAGGAGTAACAGGTTTAACAGCAACTTTAGGTGCTGGCTCATTTGCAATTGGCGATGGGAATTTAACTTACAATATAACAGGAACACCAAGCTCCAGTGGAACAGCAAATTTTGTAATAAATATTGGCGGTCAAACTTGTACTTTATCACGATCTATATCCTCCTCTGTTGGAACAATTGAGTCAATCAATTGCGCTGGAGCAACAAATAATGGAAGTTTAACCTCTGGAGTTGCAGCTTCTAGTGTCAATAGTATAATTTCATATTCAGGAGGAAATGGTGGAATTCATAATGGTCAGGTAATAACTTCAACAGGGGTATTAGGATTAACAGCAACCTTAAATTCAGGTGTATTTGTTACTGGTTCTGGAACTTTAACTTACAACATTACAGGAACACCAAATGCAATTGGAACTGCAACTTTCATTATAAATATTGGTGGACAAAGCTGCACATTAACTCGTTCGGTTAATCCATCTGTTTATCCAACAGGTACCGTATATTGTAGTCAAAATCCAACAGTAGTGATGGATGTTACAAATCCAACAACAGGTAAAATGTGGATGGATAGAAATTTAGGAGCGACTCAAGTAGCTTCAAGTTCAACAGATGCAAATGCTTATGGAGACCTATATCAATGGGGTCGTAGAGGAGACGGTCATCAATGTAGGTCATCCTCGGTTACAACAACTCTAAGTAGTACAGACACACCTCCGAACGCTAATTTTATAAGGACTTCAGCTGCACCTAATGATTGGCGAAGTCCACAAAATACTAGCTTATGGCAGGGAGTAAATGGGATTAATAATCCATGTCCAAGTGGCTATCGTATCCCGACTTCAGCTGAATTAGATGCAGAACGAATAAGTTGGAGCAATAATAGCGCACAAGGAGCATTTGCATCTCCACTAAAAATTCCTTTATCCGGATACCGAAATTCAAGTGGTTCACTTCTCAATATCGGTTCAACTAGCTTCTATTGGAGCAGTACAGTTGCCTCAAATAACTCTCGGTACCTAAGATTCGACAATAGTAGTGCAAACATGACTACTGTGGGGCGTGCATTCGGCTTCTCTGTTCGTTGTATAAAAGACCAAAATACTCCTTCTACGACAGGTTCAATCGGAACATTAAATTGTGATCAAGCAACAAATAATGGGACCTTAACATCTGGTATTGTTGCAAGTAATGTTAGCAGTTCGATTCAATACACGAATGGCAATGGAGGAACACACAGCGGACAAATAGTCACTTCAACTGGCGTAACTGGTTTAACAGCTACGCTTGTTGCGGGTAGTTTTGCGAATGGAGCAGGAAACCTAACTTATACCATTTCAGGTACACCTAGTACATCAGGTATAGCGAATTTTGCATTAAATATTGGCGGTAAATCATGTAACTTAAGTCGTTCAGTTTCTGTTCCACAACCTATTTATTCATCTGGTTCAATACATTGTGGTCAAAGTCCAACACTCGTAGTTGATGTAATCAACCCAACAACTGGTAAAACTTGGATGGATCGAAATATTGGTGCTTCAAGAGTAGCAGAATCAAGCACAGATGCCGAATCTTATGGAGATTTATTTCAATGGGGTAGAGGAGCAGATGGTCATCAATGTCGTACTTCAACGAACACTAGTCAATTAAGTAGTTCAGATGCACCTCAAAATGGAAATTTCATTTTAGCACCGTCATATCCTAACGATTGGAGAAGTCCTCAAAATATAGATTTATGGCAAGGTGTAAATGGGGTAAATAACCCATGTCCTAATGGATATCGATTACCTACAGAAGGAGAATTAATTGAAGAAGAGTCAAGTTGGAGTTCAAATTACGAGTTTGATGGATTTAATTCACCTTTAAAGTTCACCTTTGCAGGACTACGCGATATATCCGATGACAATTATTTAAGAGATGTTGGTACATTAGGACATTATTGGTCAAGTACAGTAAATCAATCTAATTCACAAATTTTGATTTTTGGTTTAAATGGGTCATCATTTTACACATATTCATACAATAGAACTTATGGTGCTTCAGTGCGCTGTATAAAAGAACAAAGCTCATCAGTTTATCCACAAAATTCAGTTAATTGTCTATCAACTCCAACAGCAGTAGTTGAAGTTTTAAATCCATCTACAGGAAGAATATGGATGGATAGAAATTTAGGAGCATCTCGCGTTGCAACGTCAAGTACGGACGATCAATCATATGGAGATTTATATCAATGGGGACGACCTTCTGATGGTCATCAATGTAGAAATTCTGCTAATTCATCTGCGACTAGTAGTAGTAATCAACCGTCAACTTCAAGTTTTATTATTTCAACATCGTTGAATGATTGGTTATCTCCTCAAAATGCAAATCTTTGGCAAGGTTTAAACGGAATAAATAATCCATGTCCAACAAATTTTAGATTACCTACCTCTAGTGAATGGGAAGCTGAGTTGGCATCTTGGACAAGTTTCAATTCAAATGGAGCATTTCAATCTCCTCTTAAATTGACAGTGGCAGGTTATCGATTTGGAACAGATGGAACCGTTAATTATAGTGGATCAAGAGGTCATTATTGGAGCAGTACAGCTTCTAGTTGGGGAGCAATGAGATTTGGTTTTGAGAACGGTGCAGGAATGGCTGATTATGATAGGGCAGGCGGTCGATCAATCAGATGTATAAAAGATCAAAACGCATCTTCTACGACAGGTTCAATCGGAACATTAAATTGTGATCAAGCAACAAATAATGGAGCCTTAACATCTGGTATTGTTGTAAGTAATGTAAGCAGTTCGATTCAATACACGAATGGCAATGGAGGAACACACAGCGGACAAACAGTAACTTCAACAGGTGTAACAGGTTTAACTGCAACGCTAACCTCTGGAACTTTCGCAAGTGGCACTGGAAATTTAACCTACACCATCACTGGAACACCAAGTGCATCAGGAACGGCGAGTTTTGCGTTGAATATTGGTGGGCAAAGTTGTAGTTTATCTCTAACTGTAACATCTAACATTGCATCTCAATATCCAGCAGGTTCTGTATTCTGCGCATCAGTACCAACAGCAATTGTTGATGTAACTAATCCAACTACTGGAAAAACGTGGATGGATCGTAACTTAGGTGCTTCGCAGGTAGCCACAAGCAGCACCGATGCGAATGCCTATGGAGATTTATACCAGTGGGGAAGAAGAGCAGATGGTCATCAATGCCGCACTTCGCTTACCACAAATACTTTGAGTACTATTGATCAACCTGCACATGGTAGTTTTATTTTATCACCTTACAATCAAGCTGATTGGCGTAACCCTCAAAACGATAACTTATGGCAGGGAGTAAATGGCATAAACAACCCGTGCCCTAGTGGGTATCGTTTACCTACTGAAACAGAATTAAACGCTGAACGAACAAGTTGGAGCAGCAACAACGCGGCAGGTGCTTTTACCTCACCACTGAAATTAACCTTAGCTGGTCAGCGAAACAGTAGCGGTGGTTTACTTAACTATGTTGGTGGTCAGGGCGGTTATTGGAGCAACACTATTTTTAGTTCCGATTCACGTTATCTTTACTTAGTTGAAGGTAATGCTTTTATGAATAATGATTTCCGTGCAAGTGGTTATTCAGTTCGTTGTATTAAGGAATAAAAAGAAAGTTGTATAGTGGAAAGTAGTAATTCGGTTTTAGGAAATAAAAGCTTGTCTTTCGGCCAGAAATTAACTTTTGCAATTTATTGAATTTTCGAAACGTGTTTTTAATTTAAGTAATGAATTATGTTGAACAAATGGATGCTTGGGTGGATTGGTATTTGATACAAGGGGATAAGTAAGGGATTTAAGTCGAATGAAAAGACTTAGTCATAAAAAATCCCCGTTTCATTCTCTGAAACGGGGATTTTTGTTTGGTACTAATTTTTATAAGAAACCCAATTCTAATTTAGCTTCCTCACTCATCATATCTTTATCCCAAGATGGGTCAAAAACAATATTGACTTTTGCTGATGCTACTCCCTCGACTGATGCAACCTTATCTTCAACTTCTTTAGGTAAACTTTCTGCAACGGGACAATTTGGAGAAGTTAGGGTCATATCGATTGCAACATTATTTTCTTTGTCGATTTTAACTTCATAAATCAACCCCAATTCATAAATATCCACAGGAATTTCTGGATCGTAAATCGTCTTTAACATTGTGACAATTTTGTCTTCTAATTGTTGTGTTCCCATTAGTTGTTTAAGTATTTAAGTGCTTCTGTTTTCATTCGTTTAACCATTCCAACTAATCCGTTTGCGCGAGTAGGGGAAAGGTGTTCTTGTAACCCAATTTCTTTGATGAAATGTAATTCAGTTTTTAAGATTGTTTCTGGCGTTTCTTTGTTCATTACCTGAATCAATAACCCAATAATTCCTTTTGTAATGATAGCATCTGAATCAGCAGAATATTCCATTAAATTATTTTTGAACTCCGAGTGCAACCAAACGCGTGATTGACATCCTTCTATAAGACGATCTTCTGTTTTGTATTCAGGTGCAATCAATGGTAAATCCTTTCCTAAATCAATAATGTATTCATACTTTTCCATCCAATCGTCAAAAACGTTGAATTCTTCAATTATTTCTTGTTGTTTTTCTACTATTGTCATAATGCTATTTTAACATCGATAAACTTTTCTCAAATGCTTCTACAAATAAATCGATTTCTTGTCGCGTATTGTAAAAAGCAAAAGATGCTCTAACAGTTCCCGGAATTTTAAAGAAATCCATTAAAGGTTGTGTACAATGATGCCCCGTTCTTACAGCAATTCCCTGTTTATCTAATAAAGTTCCAATATCGAATGGATGTAAACCATCAACAGTAAAAGAAACTACACTTGTTTTATTTTTTGCTTCGCCAATAATATGAAGTCCTTCAAATGTATCAAGAATATCCTCTGCGTATTTTGCAAGCTCTCTTTCGTGTTTTTCAGCTGCTACCATATCAATACTTTCAAGGTATTCGAATGCTGTTCCAAGACAAATTCCACCAGCTATATGTGGTGTTCCTGCTTCAAATTTGAAAGGTAATTCGTTGTAGGTTGTGCGTTCAAAAGTTACTTTTGAAATCATATCTCCACCACCTTGATAAGGAGGCATTCTGTCTAATAAATCCTCTTTTCCGTACAAAACACCAATTCCTGTTGGACCAAATACTTTGTGGCTTGAAAAAACGAAAAAGTCACAATCTAAGTCGCGAACATCAACCTTGATATGTTGAATACTTTGAGCACCATCCACTAGAACTTTTGCTCCAACAGCATGTGCTTTTTGAACTATTTCTTTTATTGGGTTAATTGTCCCAAGTGTATTCGAAATATGAGTTATGGCAACTAGTTTCGTTTTCTTTGAAAGTAATTGTTCAAATTCTTCCATCAATAATTCACCTTTTTTATTGATTGGTGCAACTCTTAGAACCAAACCTTTACGAATACATAGCATTTGCCAAGGAACAATATTCGAGTGATGTTCCATAGCTGAAATGATGATTTCATCCCCAGCTTGCAATAATTCACCATAAGAAAAAGCTACAAGATTGATACTATCCGTTGCTCCTTTTGTGAAAATTATCTCTTCAGATTTCTTTGCGTTTAGATATTTCTGAATTCTAATTCTTGATGCTTCATATTCTGTTGTCGCCTTTTGACTCATAAAGTGAACACCTCTATGAATGTTAGCATTTTCCTTTGAGTAAAAAAGATTAATGGCATCTAATACCTTTTGTGGTTTTTGAGAGGTTGCACCGTTGTCGAAATAAACAAGGTTTTTGCCATATATTTTTTGTCTTAATGCTGGAAACTGCTCGCGAATTTCTTTAACATTGAAAGGTTTTTTAATTAAATCTGCCATAATGGTTACAAAGGTACAAATAAGCTTATTTTGAATTGTTCTAAACAAGAATTTATTTCAAAATAAAACATAAACAAGCTGAGTTTGTTCAAGAAATCAAGGGCAATTCGTTATAATAAACCTTTTACTCGAAGATATTCGTCCAATGCTTCCACATCCGTAAACAAAACTTCGCGAGCTTTACTACCTTGGAATGCACCAATAATACCCATTCCTTCCAATTGATCGACAATTCTTCCTGCGCGGTTGTAACCTAATTTCAATTTTCGTTGCAGTAAACTCGCTGAACCTTGTTGACTAATTACAACAATTCGAGCTGAATCTACAAACATTGGGTCAATCTCATTCATATCCATATCACCAATTGCTTCACCACCTTCAGGAATATATTCTGGTAAGATTAGCGCTTCTGGATAAGCACGTTGATTGCCAATGAATCCACAAATTTCTTCTACCTCAGGAGTATCCACAAAACCACATTGTAAGCGTTTCATATCGGAACCTGTCAAAATCAACATATCTCCACGACCGATTAATTGATCAGCACCTGATGCATCTAAAATCGTTCTAGAATCTATTTTTGATAATACTCTAAAAGCTATACGCGCAGGGAAATTGGCTTTAATCATCCCTGTAATTACACTTACAGATGGACGCTGTGTGGCAACAATTAAATGGATACCGATTGCACGCGCTAACTGAGCAATTCTGGCAATCGGATGCTCAACTTCTTTACCAGCGGTCATAATTAAATCCGCAAACTCATCAATCAAAACAACGATATAAGGTAAATAACGGTGACCTTTTTCAGGATTCAAACGACGACCAATGAACTTGCGATTGTATTCTATGATTGTTCTAACGCCAGCATCTTTTAATAAATTATAGCGATCATCCATTTCAATACATAAAGAGTTCAAAGTATTTACAACTTTTGATGTATCGGTAATAATCGCATCTTCTTCACCTGGAAGTTTGGCTAAGAAATGACGTTCGATTTTATTATAAAGTGTAAGTTCCACTTTTTTCGGATCGACCAAAACAAATTTAACTTGTGCAGGATGTTTTCGATATAAAATAGAAATGATTATCGCATTCAAACCAACTGATTTACCTTGACCAGTTGAACCTGCGACTAATAAGTGAGGCATTTTTGTAAGGTCAAAAACAAAGGTTTCATTGGTAATAGTTTTCCCCATCACTATTGGAAGTTCACCGTCAAAATGCTGGAATTTATCCGAAGCAATTAACGAACGCATACTTACCATTTCAGGATTTGAATTTGGAACTTCTATACCAATTGTCCCTTTTCCTGGAATCGGAGCGATTATACGAATTCCAAGCGCACTTAAACTTAATGCGATATCATCTTCCAAGTTTTTAATTTTGGAAATACGAACGCCAGGTGCAGGAACGATTTCATACAAAGTTACTGTTGGACCAACTGTTGCTTTGATTTTAGCGATGTCAATTTTGTAATGAGATAAGGTTTCAATGATTCGATCTTTGTTCGATTCTAATTCTTCTTTATTAACCGTAGAAACACTGCTCGTCCCCCAATCTCTTAACAAATCAATAGGAGGAAGGACATAACCTTCCAAATCTTTTGTTGGGTCATATTCTCCATATTCAGCCACTAAACCGTCCGCTAAATCATCCTCATCTACTAATTTTTGATAGGTTGGAATTGGTGTTGTAACGACTTCTTCTTGAGGAACTTCGATTTCAAAATCGTCTAAACTTGAAGCGGTCGATTCTTCTTTAATAGTTACAATTAAATCACCCTCATCAAAATCATTTTCTTCTTCCAAAGCTTGTTCTTGTCGCCTTCTTTCCTCATCACGCTTTGTGAAGTCTACCGTTTCAGAAATGTCATCTTCCTGAATTTGTTCATCTTTGATTGTGTTTATAATGATGATGTCGCTGTGGTTTTCTTGGTCAAAGAAATTGTCTTTTAAATCTTTTCTACTTATAACCTCAGGAGCTTTAGCATCTTTAGGTTTCATGAGATTATTGAGGATTTTACTATAGTTTGGATTGAAAATTATAGTGGTTACAACGTACAAAACAACTAGACTTAAAGTCATTGTACCAAAAGAACCAATCGTTAACTTCAACCATTCATTTAAATAGAATCCGAAAGTTCCACCAAGATAATTGACAGTTGAGGCAAAGAAACCAAGGAATAAAGATACCCACAAGGTATAAGTTAAACTGATTACGTACGATTTTTTGATGTTAACAAGCGTCAAATCAGTTAGTATTTTAAAACCAGAAATAAAGAGTAAGAAGCAAAAACTCAAAGAAGAAACTCCGAAAAGGCGATAGATTAAAAAATGAGAAGTCCAAGCGCCAAATTTTCCCAACCAATTCGAAACAGGTGTTTGATTAGTGTCGAAAAGAAAATCCACTAAACTTTTTTGAAGCAATCGATCTTGGTCTTTTGTCCAAGTGAAAAAGTAAGAAATGCAAGCAAGAAATAGATAAATCGACAACAAAGTCATTAAAGAACCAACTACGATTTTTACTTTCTGTTTATCTATTTTTTCAAACGGATTGATTTTGAAAGCTAATTTCGGTTTGGCAGTAGTATCTAAAGAAGGTTTTTTTTCTTCCTTCTTTTTTTTCGGATTTACTTTTTTATCCTCGTTATTTATAGCTTCTTTGGGTATGAACTCGTTCTCTTCCATTTCATTTTTTGATATCATACGAAGTTAGAATAGTTGTTAAATGACTTCTTGATTTTTATTTAATACTTTAAACATACATATGTTAGTAGCTGAAGAATCAAAAAGTCTGTATTTTTCATTGCACGAAACTTACAAGTAAATAGTTAAACTAAAAAAAAGCTCTTAATCGAAGAGGGAACTAATTAGCAAATAGTTGCGAACATAATCGGCCTTGAATTTCGAGGTTTTAGCTACTGAACTGAAACTGTTAATTTTTAAAATTTCAGTTTCAGAAAGGAGTTAAAAATTGTTCGTAATGAGTTGTAGATAATTATAGAAGAATGATTTGCGGACAAAAAGAAATTCAGAGCCTTGATTTTTACCTTCAGTGCTTCTTGCGCGGTGTTTCTTTTGATTAAGCAAAAGAAAGGCAAGGTTATATTAAGTTTCAAGTCAACCATTTTAAGTTTAGTTGATAATACCTCCATAAAAACGGATACATACCTTTTATCAATTGTTTTTTTTATTTTTTAGTGTTAATAATTGATCCTATTTTTCGGTTGAAAAATCACTTAATGTTTATTCTTAAATCCACCTACTTAGTGTCACAAATACACTATCTACAAGGGATTCAGAAAATTGAGAAAGCTAAAAATTGTTATAAAAAACTGATGTTAATCAGGTCCTAAATCAAAATAGAAGTTTACTTTTGCACGATAAACATAGCTAATTGCTAAATAAATTAAAAATATGGAATTGTTAGGGAAATTTGGTTCAAATTCTGACTTAGGAGTTACTTTAGGATTGACGAACTTAGGCAATCAATTTTGGAATTTAACTCCATCTGAACTAATTGAAGATTGTATTATCACAGGTGAAGGAATGTTGACTGATACAGGTGCATTAGCAATCGAAACGGGTGAATTTACTGGTAGATCACCTAAAGATAGATTTATAGTAAGAGACGAAAAAACAGAAAATGCTGTTTGGTGGGGAAATGTAAATATTGGTTTTTCACCTGAGCAATTTGATGCGCTTTACAATAGAATGAAAGCCTATTTAACTGAAAAAGATGTTTACGTTCGCGATGCATATGCGTGTGCAGATGAATCTTTCAGAATGAATTTACGTGTGGTAACTGAATTGCCTTGGTCGAATTTATTCGCTTACAATATGTTTTTACGTCCAACAGATGCTGAAATTGATGATTTCACTCCTGAATGGAATATCGTTTGTGTGCCAAGTTTCAAAGCAGACCCAGCAATCGACGGAACGCGTCAACATAACTTTGCAATCTTGAATTTCACTAAAAAAATGATTTTAATTGGTGGAACAGGTTATACAGGTGAAATTAAAAAAGGAGTTTTTTCTGCTTTAAATTTCATTTTACCTCACGAAAAAAATGTTTTATCAATGCACTGTTCAGCTAATATTGGCGAGGCAGGTGATACTGCAATTTTCTTCGGACTTTCTGGAACTGGGAAAACAACTTTATCTTCCGATCCTAATCGTCGTTTAATTGGTGATGATGAGCACGGTTGGAGTAATGATACTGTTTTCAATTTCGAAGGTGGATGTTATGCAAAAACAATTGATTTATCAAAAGAAAAAGAACCGCAAATTTACGATGCAATCAAATTTGGAGCTTTATTAGAAAACATCGGTTTTGAAAATGAGTCTTCAACACCTGATTACACAGACGTTTCTATTACAGAAAATACACGTGTTTCTTATCCAATAGATTTTATCGACAATATTGCAGTTCCTTCAATTGGAGGTGCACCAAAAAATATTTTCTTTTTAACAGCTGATGCTTTTGGAGTATTGCCTCCAATTTCACGTTTGACTAAAGAACAAGCAATGTATCACTTTATGTCTGGTTACACAGCGAAAGTAGCTGGAACAGAGGTTGGTATTACTGAACCTACAACTACATTTTCTGCTGGATTTGGAGCAGCTTTTTTACCGCTTCACCCTGCAAAATATGCAAAATTATTGGGAGATAAATTAGACGGAACAGACATTAAAGTTTGGTTAATCAATACTGGATGGTCTGGTGGTTCTTACGGAGTTGGAAGCCGAATGAAATTATCTTATACAAGAGCAATGATTACTGCTGCCTTAACTGGAAAATTGAACGATGTTGAATTTGAAAACTTACCTGTTTTTGATTTAGCATTCCCAACTTCTTGTGAAGGAGTTCCATCTGAATTATTAAACCCTAGAAATACGTGGGCAGACAAAGCTGCGTTTGACGCAACGGCAAATAACCTTGCTGGAAAATTTGTTGCCAATTTTGAAAAATTTGCTGCAGAATCAAGCCCTGAAATCTTGGCTGCGGCTCCAAAAGTTCTTGCATAAATAGAACTTCATTCATCAATCAATCAAAATACAGAGGTGCTCCAAAAGAGTGCCTCTGTTTTTGTTAAGGATTAAATAATTTTTTTTCAAAAAAAAACGCCTTTCGGCGTTTCTAATTAATTTTTACAAATCAGAATTCGTTGTTTTTTCAATTTTAAAGATTCATTTGCCTTGCTGTAATTTAACAAAAAATGAAGGGTAGAATTTAAAACTTTGTTTGCTGATTTGTTGGTCAATAAAGATTCTGTAGAGTAATTTTTTATCATAGGCTAAATACGTTTTTTCTAATAACGATTAGAATATTTTTTTATTTTATTTGATTGTATTACTTTCTTAAAAAGAACTTTTTAGGATGGAATTACTTCTAATTCTATCGTTAAAAAAAGTGAATGAATTAAAGCCTTTTAACAATATTTTCCATCATTTATTAATCAATCAACTACTTTTAAATTGTGTTCTATTTTAAATGAATTTCCACTTTCTATTTCCAAGCAACTAACTTTAATTATAAGTTCAGAATTCTTTTTGAGTTTTGATATTGTTTTTCCAAATATTACATTGTCATCAATAATTACAATATTGAGTGATGGAATATCAATTCTCTCAACTATATAGGAGTTGTTTGGTGCATACGCTGATGGAACAATCGTAATTTCTGTAATGTCTTTTTTGGAAATGGTTTTGTTTTCAATAAGTGGAGGAGGAAAGGCAAGAACTTTGTAAGACCAAGTTTTTATTACGATTTCTTTGCCATTTATATCTTTTGTGAGAAGGGTTAAGTTGCAGTTGTCTCCTTTTGGGTTGACAGAAAATCGAATTTCGTTATTGACTATTTCTGACTTAATTGTTGCGTCGGTGGCTTCTAATTTGATGTTAGAATTATTCTTTACAGAATTGATTGAAAGTGCTAATTTGTTCTCGTAATTTCGAAAAAGGTAATTCGTTTCAATTGATTCTAAAGAAGCTTTTGATAGGGTTGTAGAAAATAAAAACTCTCCAATTTTCGCACTTTCATAAGCTGAAATGAGTTCTTTTTTGTCTAGAAAATTAACTTCTGGACAATCCAGATTCATATTCTCAAACCAATTATCAAAAGAAGTTGTATCGTCCGTTTTTTGAAGTTGGGTTAAAGACTTGCCATTACATAAAACTGTAATTGGTTCGTTATCAGTATTTACAGTTAACCATTGTCCAAAGGAAGTTGTCGATAGACTTAGCAAAAGGAGGTTAAAAATATATTTTTGTATCATATTTATTTTTTTTGGAATTTTCATTTTTGATAAATTAAAAAGAACGCAATAAATTTTATCAAAACCGGGTTACAAATCAGATTAGTAGCTCCCAAATGGGGACGAATGTTAAAAATTTATTTGATAACCTATGTTCAAGCCTATTGCAGTTGTTAAAAAATTAAATGGCCCTTCGTCCTTTAATTTGAGCGTGTAAGTCGATTCTGTATTGAATGTAGGATTAGCATCGTACTCTGTAGTGTAAGTTTGCTTTTCAAAGATATCAATGAATACTGGTATTTCCGCATAGATTTTTCCCGGTCCCAATTTGTATGAACAACTTATTCCACTCGTAATTAAATAGGTAGAATATTTATCGATGCTTCGATCGGCATAGACCGTATTAGGAGCAATATTCGTTCTGGTATACTCAAATTTATATACATAATATCTTAAACCGAAACCAGCAAAAACATTTAAACTGAATTTTTTGTCATTTTGATTTGTTCCAATGATCGAATAACTCCCAACCAAAGATGCATTGTTATAAATTGGACTTCTCCAAGCAATAGTTGATTCAACACCATTGTCATCGGGAGGATTGACTTGTGTAGTCTTTTTATCCCATAAAACTAAATTGTTTTTTACACCAATTGAAAACTTAGGAGTAATGTTGAAGTCAAACTTTGTGTTTTGTGCAATTCCCTCTCCATCAGCTTCAAAGGCAGCACCAATACCCACGGTGAAGTGTTTGATTTCACTTTTTTGTGCAGACGCTTTTGAATAAATTCCAATGCCAAGAATAACTAAATGTAGCGTTACGATTTTCTTTCTCATAATTATATTTTTTTTGCAAAGAAATATTTATGTTTATTTTTCATCAATACCTATTGATAGGTATATTTATTTAGGAATTCGAATGATAATGAACAAATTGGGTTTAAGTTCGAATCGGATTTCACTATCGATATTTTCTATTTGATCTTTTATTAAAGAGATTCCGAAACCTTGTTCAAATGCTCTTTTATCTAAAGAATTGCCATTTTCGGAATAGGTCAACAGGTATTCGCTTTCATGGTTGAAAAATTCAATATCAATTTTATTCCCATTTGAATGTTTTATCGAGTTTTGAATTAATTCGGACAAAATTAAGTAGATGTCATAAATCCAATCCTCCTTGATTTCATCTTTGAAATCGAAAGCTTGATATGAAATTTCCCAATCGGTAAAAACCTGCGATAAAAACTTGATTTGTCTGTAAATAGCATCATGTAAAAGTCCGTTTTCGAGTTCTTTTGGTAAAATCTGATGCGAAAAATCACGAATTTCCTCTTCAAATCGTTTCATCTCTTTTAAAATAGGTTCATCCGAGGAAATTTTGTTGCCGAAATAGAGTCTAAACCCGGTTAACTGACTTTGATAGCGATTGTGTAATATCGTCGAAATCTTTTGTCTTTCTTTGAATTGAATGACTTTTAGTTCGTTTAGCGCTCTTTTTTTAGTTTGAACAAGTTTTAAAGCCAAGTTTTCATTTTCTTTAAACTTGTTGATGAAATCAATAGAAATAAACAATCCAAAAATGATTACTTCGAAACACGTTATGAGTAGCAATAAGTCAAAATCAGGCAGCCATTCAAAACGAAATGATTCTAAAACAAATAAGATAATTGTGATTAAAATCGAGCCAAGAAATAAGTAGGCATATCGTTTTTTTGATTTTTGTTTTGGGAGAAATAACTCGTTAACGTTTAAAAAGAGTAACACACAAATCAATACGAAGCATAATATATAAATGAAGGAGATGTATTCCTTTGCGTAAGAATCTTTTAGGTAATTGAAAAGAAGAACCGAAATCCCTACTAAAATAAGTATGCTGAATGTCAAAATTTTAGAAATGGAATCTAAAAATCGAGTTCGGTATTGAATTAAACTTCGGTTGAACCAAAATAAAGTAAGTGGTGCAATGCAACTGACATAAAGTCTGATTTCACTGAAATATAAAAATTGAGGGAAGAAAACCGATTTTAAAAGGCCATTTGAGGTATAGTAAAATAGAATCGTTGTAATAATATAGAATGAAAAAAATAAAAATACCGCTGAACGGCTGTAAATGAATAGGGAAAATGCAAATATCAAGAATGAAACAAAAACGCCAAATAGCAAAATGTCCAGCATTTTATATTGTGAATTGATTTTCAAAAATGAGTTTGCATTCTTAAACTCAAGTGGAATTACTAGAGAGGAATGTTCCTTTTTAATTCGAAGAATCATTGCAGAATCACCGCAAGGAATTAATGTAATCGGGTGCTCATAATTGGGGTTATAAACACGATCTCCGCAAATGATTTTTTTTGTCTTTGAATAAATTGTGATGCTATCAATAGAAGCATTTGGAATTGTTAGTAATTCATTTCTTTTTGATTTTTCAATTTTTAGCCAAATGACGTCTTCTTTGATAAAACCGAAATTAAGAGTCTGATTATAACTTTCTTTCCATTTGGTGTTTTTCGACAGTACTTTTTGAAAACTTAATGTACCTGAAGAATCGTGAACGAAATAAATTTTTTGTGAAAAAACAGTCGCTTGAAAAATTAAACCAACGATCAATATGATTTTCCGAAGACTCAAAGCAGATTGTATTTGATAACTTTTTCTTGTAACTGAATGATACCGTTTACATTCAATTTTTTGTTGATATTTTTTCGGTGCGTATCTATCGTAAATTTACTGATAAACAATTTTTTAGCTATTTCTTCACTAGTATTCCCTGCTAAAATTAAGGTAACGATTTTTTTCTCTTGATCACTTAATTTTAAATCTCTTTTCCCAAAAGATAATTCAGATGATATAAACATTTTCTTTTCAGATTCAAATTGACAGTTGGTGAAAAATTCTCGATTGTTTAAATTAATTTTAGAATAAAGATCTTCCAATTCTGTTGTTTTGGAACAATAGAGGGTAACACCAATTTCTTTTGCTTTTTGAATATAAATTCTATCCGAATATACTGAGAAAATGATTACGTATAACGAAGGTCTTTTTTCGATCAAACCCCTTAATACTTCAAATGTATTTTCGTGATCAATGTTTAAATCACAAATTAAAATGTCTGATGTAGAATTAGAATAATAGCTTATTAATTCTTTATTGCTAGTGAATTTCCCGAAACATGAATTTCCTTTTTGACTGAAGAAAAAATCAATAGATTGATTTATTAGGGGATGGTCATCGCAAATTACAAAGGAATATGGCATGTTAATTGTAAAAAAGAATACAAATTTAAAATATTAATGCTACTGTTATTTTAATTTAATAATGAAAATTTCATAAAAATATTATCATCTAAACAAGGGTCAAAACAAAGAATTATATAGGTTTTGCTGAGAAACACAAAATCTTTATTTTATCTTGTTTCAGATTAAAATATTCTTTTAGATGCAAGGTTTTCGAGCTGTTCTTAGAAATTTCCTTGCATCAAAGATGATTTAAATTAGTTAGCAAGACCAAGGAGTAGAGCTGATAGCAAATAAGCTATCTTCTTCTTTTCAGACACCGTGTAAACAGCACCGAAGGTAAATTGAAGAATTACTTTACATTTTCATTATCTGAATTTAGTCCCAACTAGCTAATTTGGCTTAACCTCTTCTAAGAGGTCTGACTTTTCAACAATCCCTAATTAGATAATGGAATTCAAATAAATATTTAAGATTTTTTACTATCGTTGCTACTTTTTGATTTTATTTTTTCTCTTGAACTAAACTTAAGGACGTATCAAGTAAAAAGAAAGGTAAATTAATATATTAGCTCAAATAAGGATTTTATTAGGATTTTGTTTAACAAATGAATTTTTGATTAGTGTTAGAAAGCTTTCATTCAGTATATTTTAAACCCTTTTTAACTATATTTGCCATCATTTATTAATCAATCAACAAAATCAATTTAAGCATGAGTCATTCAATAAAACCAGGTGTTGCGACAGGCGATGAAGTGCAACAAATTTTTCAATACGCTAAAGAAAAAGGTTTTGCTTTACCTGCAATTAACGTAACAAGCACGAGCACTGTAAACGGTGTGATGGAAACAGCAGCTAAGTTAAAAGCTCCAGTAATTATTCAATTTTCAAATGGTGGTGCACTTTATTTTGCGGGAAAAGGTTTATCAAATAAGGATGAAAAAGCAGCAATTTTAGGTGGTATTTCAGGAGCAAAACACATACATCAGCTAGCTGAAGCCTATGGAGCAACTGTAATACTTCACACAGACCATTGCGCGAAAAAACTATTGCCTTGGATTGATGGTTTATTAGAGGCGGGTGAAGAGCATTTTCGCCAAACGGGAAAACCACTTTACAGCTCGCATATGATTGATTTGTCTGAAGAGCCAATTGAGGAAAATATTGAGCTTTGTAAGCATTATTTAGCGCGCATGAGCAAAATTGGAATGACTTTGGAAATCGAATTAGGTATTACTGGAGGTGAAGAAGATGGTGTTGATAATACAGACGTTGATAATTCAAAATTATATACACAGCCTGAAGAAGTAGCTTATGCCTATGAAGAGTTAATGAAAGTTTCGCCTCGTTTTACAATTGCTGCTGCATTTGGAAATGTTCACGGTGTTTACAAACCAGGAAATGTGAAATTGACACCGATTATTCTGAAAAATTCTCAGGATTTTGTTCAACAAAAATTCAATACAGGTGTTAATCCAGTCGATTTTGTTTTTCACGGTGGTTCTGGCTCAACAGTAGAAGAAATCAGAGAAGGAATAAGCTATGGAGTTGTGAAAATGAACATCGATACTGATTTACAATTTGCATTTACGGAAGGAGTAAGAGATTACGTTGAAGCAAAAATTGAATATCTTCGCACTCAAATTGGAAACCCTGACGGGGATGATATTCCAAATAAAAAGCACTACGATCCACGTAAATGGATGAGAGAGGGAGAGTTAACGTTTAATAAAAGATTGGAACAGTGTTTCGCCGATTTAAATAACGTGAATACTTTATAATTTAAAAATAGAAAAAAATGAGTTGGTTTAAACGAAAAAAGGAAGGGATTACAACTTCAACAAGCGAAAAGAAAGAAACGCCTGAAGGATTATGGATACATTGTTCCAACTGTAAAACGTTATATACCACCGATGATTTTGCGACTAAGAATTTCGTTTGTGATCGATGTAATCATCACGAACGAATCGGTTCTGAAGAGTATTTTCATATCATTTTTGATAAAGGACAATACACGGAGTTGGATGAAGATTTGACTTCCGGAGATCCTTTAAATTTTGAAGACACAAAAAAATACACCGACAGAATTGTTGCAACTCAAAAATCAACAGGTTTAAAAGATGCAATACGTACCGCTAAAGGAAAATTAGACGGAATGGATTTTGTAATAGCAGCGATGGATTTTTCGTTCATTGGAGGTTCAATGGGTTCTGTTATGGGTGAAAAAATCGCTAGAGCAATTGATGAGGCAATCAAAATCAACGCTCCATTTATGATTATATCCAAATCAGGAGGTGCACGAATGATGGAGGCTGGTTATTCATTGATGCAAATGGCAAAAGTTTCAGGAAAATTAGGGCAGTTAGCAGAAGCAAAATTGCCCTATATTTCTTATTTAACAGATCCAACTACAGGTGGAGTTACAGCTTCGTTTGCGATGTTAGGTGATATAAATATTGCAGAACCAGGAGCTTTAATAGGCTTCGCAGGTCCAAGAGTTGTAAAAGAAACAATTGGTCGCGATTTACCTGATGGTTTCCAAACTTCAGAATTCTTGTTAGAGCATGGATTTTTAGATTACATCATTGATAGAGCTGAAATTCGTTCTCGTTTATCGATGTCTCTGAAAATGTTTATGGCTTAAAGTCAAGCAAAACTTCTTTCATTTAATAAACCACTTCCACTTTCGAATATACTTTTCGAATAGGTTGTTGGTGTAAATCTGGATTATGTAAATAGAAGTATATGCTTTTGTTTGTCTTGAGTAACTCAATTTGTTTTGGACTAAATTCTAATGTGTAAGCAATAGGATTCCAGGTGTTTCGCTTAAACTTCTCCATGAAGCTTGGTCGTATGGCTTTAAATAATGTCCATTTTTTACTAAGCCAAATTGTTTTCTTTAAGTTAAGTAGCAAATCACCGGTTTTTCGTAAATCAGATTTTCGTTTGCAGTACAATTCAGCAAATACTTGAACTCTTATCTTCTTCATTTTTTTAGGTTCAAGGTTAAATTCACCAACCGCAATCATACGTGAACTTTTAGAAATTCCTTTTAGAGAAATATCCTTTTCTTGAGCAAGAACCCATTTTTCAGTTCCAACCCATTTTTCATGTGCTTCAATTGGAACCAAACTGTTTTGATGAATCGTATATTGACTGAATGCTTGATAAAGAGCAAGTTGTTCTTGTATTTCTTTTTTCTTAGCTTGCTTTTTCTCCCGAATAACCGTCATTTTATTGGTGACGTGATACAGATTGTTTCCTAAAAGAACGATACCATTTTGAAACGCATCACTTGTTCGGAGTTTGTTTGTGGTAAAAACAAGATTACGATTGGTTTTAAAATAATTAGAAAATACAAGTTCTTTACCAACAAAAGCAATCGAATCAGGTAATTGTACATTTTTGTAATTGAAACGGAAATAATTTAAAAGACTTGGCGCAATATCCAAGTGAGAAACAATCGCTTTTGACTTGAAATTCTTTTTTAATAGAGGTGAATAAACAACTATTGGAACATTGTATTTAGCCAACGGATTAGAATTGAAAAGTTCTGTCCCATGGTCACCAGTAATGATGAAAATCGTATTTGGATAGGCTGGATTTTTCTTCCATTCCTCCATAAAATAACGTATCTGATCATCCGTATAGCGAAAAGCACCAAAATTTTCAGCTTGACTTTGTATTAATTCTCGACTTTTTGTGTCTGGAATTGAATCTGAATTTTTGAGAACAATTTCGGTGTATGCTTCTTTATTCGGATAAATAAATGGATCGTGGGAGCTAATAGTTAAAAATAAATCCAAAATTCGTTTACCATCTCTGTGAATTTTTGGTTCATCAATCAATGCTTGTTTAAACAAATCTTCGTCGGGAAATCCCCAAGGACTATTTGTTTCTTTCGAGTGATTAATACATTCTTTAGACCATTTTTGAACAAGAAAATTTACATTGTGATAATTCATGAAACCACGCATATTTAAATACTCAAGCGGTACTCCACAGTAAAAACGAGCATAATGTGTTTTTTGAAGTAAATTAAAAATGGACCAATGATTGGGGTATTGAATTTGTTGAAATGCATTTCCATCCATCACATTTGGAACTGAAGAAAGAATTGCTGGTAAAACATTATGTGTTCTTTGAGAAGTAGAGAGTGCATTTGGAAAATATAAGCTTTGTTCGGATAGCGAATCCATAAAGGGCATTAGATTCCCAGTGTTCGATTTTCGTTCACCAAACATGTCTGAAGACATGCTTTCTGCAATTATAATGACTACGTGAGGAACTTTCCCATCTGATGTTTTATTAAAGAAAGGAGTTAAGGTACTTTTATTTGGGAATTTATGCCAAAGAGGATATACTCCGTTGGATTTCGTTTGTCCGTAAAATTCAGGATTTAAATCTTTAAAATCAGTAATATAAATTCTCTTTGTATTGACTCTTTCACTATTCGAATATTCTAAAGATTTATTGACAAAAAACAAGAGTCTGTTATTTACTAATGCTTCTAAAGGTTGATTTTCTGTGTTTTCATAGCGCAAATAGGGTAGAAGTAGCAACGAAGTTAGTCCTAGGTAAAACATTATTTTCTCTTGCCAATCTGTTGCTTTTTGATTGAGTTTTTTAAACAACCAAGCAAGTAATCCATAGATCAAGAATAAACTAAGTAAAAGCAAGGCAAAAAGTGGTGTTAATCGTTGTTCAATTCCAGCAATCATCCAAACTTCTTCCCATGTAAATAAGAAAATTGCTTCATCTAGAGGTTCTCTAGAAACAATATAATATTGGTCGAGGGTGATAACAATGAATAAAATGATGAATCCAAAAACAGCTGCAATCCAATTTAATCGCTTGCCGAGAAGAGAAACAATTGAACCAAACAAAAACCACGAGAGAAGTACTAAAGCTACATCGAAACCTAGGCCAAACCAAGGAAATATGGCACTTGTGTCTTTTTCAATCCATTGACTTTGTGCGGTAATAATAACATAAATTCGGATTAGGAAAATAAGCGGAAGTAAAGCAAAAAACCAGTGACTTTTGTTCCATAAAGATGTTCTCCATTTTTCCACACCCGAAATTAAGGAATTGTTTTGTGAATATTAAGAATATATTTAGTCGTTACAATAAATACAAAAACAATTCTAACTATTTCCCTAAAATAAATTGAAGTGGATAATCCATTCTTTTTGCCCAAGCTTTTTCTGAATGGTCTTCACCTTTGAATTTTAACGACATCCAATTCCCTTCTTTGTATCCTTTTCGTTCCATAATTTTATCTACTTTCATTTGATAAGGTTCGTAATAGGCATCCAATGTTTCGGTTCCGTAATCAAAATAAATTTTATTATTGTTAGGCGATGGAAGTTTTTTGTTTAAGTACGTAAAAAATGCTTCAGGTAATTGTGGATTTATAGAACCCGGAAACATACCTGGCCAATGGGTTGAAAGACATAAGGCTCCACCAAATACTATTGGATATTCGCATATGGCATACCAAGAAATCATTCCTCCAAAACTTGATCCTCCAATAAAAGTATTTTCTTGATTAGGAAAACTCGAAAAATGAGAATCAACAAAAGGTTTCAGTTCCTTAACGATGAACTTAAGGTAATTATCAGCTTTCATTGTAAAGGGTTCGATTTCCTTTTTATCCATTAATTGTTTGCGTATTTCAACTTGAGATGTTTTTGATAATTTTTCAAATGGTTTTTGAGGCATATACTCAAATCTTCTTTTGTCGCCATTATTCCAAATACCTACAACAATGTACGGTTTAATTTTATTTTCTTTAATTAAACTAGTTGAGGTTTCATCGATTTTCCATTCTTGTTTGTTCCATGTTGTGGTTGAATCGAAAAGCATTTGTCCATCATGCATGTAAAGAACTGGGTATTTTTTCAAACTATCATATCCTTCAGGTAGCCAAACTGCTATTGTTCTCGCATCAACATATTTTGAAGAAAAATTTTCATAAATCTTTAGTTTTCCTGCGCTCACAACTGGATTTTGTGCATTTAGACTTAAGGCAAATAAAAAAGTAAAAAGTTGAAGTGCAGGTTTAATCCTATCTTGAAATTTATTCATTCCTTGAAGTTTTAGGTCATTAAAAAAGGCTGTTAGAGAACCAACAGCCTTTATAAAAATATAAAATTTAATCTTATTTCACTTTAATCTTTTTAGTTAAATCAACTAATAAAGGTGAAGCAACCAAAATTGAAGAGTATGTACCTACAACTATACCTATTAATAAAGCAAAGATAAATCCTTTAATAGCAGCACCACCAAATAAGAAGATAATTAACAATACGATAAATGTTGTAAATGAAGTATTCAAAGTTCTGGATAACGTTGAATTCATTGCACCATTAATTTCAGAATGAAAATCTGCATCTTTTTTCCAAGATAAATCTTCACGTATTCTATCAAATACAACTACGGTGTCATTGATAGAGTAACCGATTACAGTTAAAATAGCTGCAATAAACGCTTGGTCAACATCCATATTGAAAGGAAGAATACCATTGAATAAAGCAAATAAACCTAATACAATAACAACGTCATGTCCTAACGCTAAGATAGCAGATAATGAATATTGCCAAGAACCAAAACGTAAAAGAATGTAAGCAAAGATTATTAATAATGAAAGAATAATCGCAATACTTGAGGAAGTAATTAATTCATTTGAAACAGTTGAAGAAACGAATCTAGATTCTGGTTCTATTTCATAGCTTCCTAGTTTAGATTTACATTTATCTAATCCTTCAACCAATTTTGATTTTACTTTATCATTTGCAGATTCATCTGATTGCATAAAGTTGGTAGTTACCTCAACGTTATAACTTGTTTTCTTAGTTTTCACATCAATAGAAGCTCCTTTCATTGATTTGCCTAAGTTTTCTTTAATAAATTCAATGTTGTTATCAGCTGATTTTTCAAACTTCACTTGATAGGTACGACCTCCAGAGAATTCAACTGATGGAGTTAAACCTTTTGTAAACAACGCAACCAATGATGCAACAACTAGTAATCCAGAGATAGCATAATAGATTTTTCTTTTACCAAGGAAATTAATATTTAAGTTTTTGAATGCATTTTTAGTAACAACTGTGTCGAATGTAATTTTCTGATTTTTGTTTAACATCCAAGCAAATACTAATCTTGAAATAACTAAAGCTGAGAACACAGAAGTAAAAATACCAATGATTAAAGTTGTAGCAAATGATTCAATTGGTCCAGAACCAAAAATCTTAAGTACGATTGCCGTTAGTAATGTTGTAACGTTTGCATCGATGATAGAAGATAAGGCTTTTTGGAAACCTGTATCAATTGCATCTGTCATATCTTTACCTGCTGCTAACTCTTCACGAATACGTTCGAAGATAAGTACGTTGGCATCAACCGCCATACCAATTGTTAAAACGATACCTGCGATACCTGCTAAAGTTAATACAGCACCAAATGAACCTAATGAACCAAAGATGAAAATAATGTTAGCTAATAAAGCGATGTCAGCAACTAATCCTGCTTTTCCGTAGTAGAAATACATGTAAACAAAAACTAAAACTAATGCTAAACCAAAAGAGATTAACCCTGCTCTTGTGTTTTCTGCACCGATAGTAGGACCAACTTTCATTTGCTCTTTGATGTCACAAGGAGCAGGTAAAGCACCACCGTTCAAAAGTCCAGCTAAATCTTGTGCTTCTTCAAACGTAAATGAACCTGAGATTTGTGTGTTACCAGTTGTGATTGGGTTAATAACACGAGGTGCACTATAAACAACGCTATCCATTGTAATGGCTACAACACGACCAACATTTTCAGAAGTCATTCTTCCCCATTCGTCAGAACCTTCAGCTGTCATTTCCAAGTCAACAGTGATTTTACCATCTCTTTGGTCATAACCTGTAGATGCTTTTGCAATATGTTCACCATTCACACGTGCTTTTCCTGATTCAGGAACTTTACAAGCATATAGGAAATAAGCTGTTTTGGTAGATTTGTCATCAATTTTTTCTGGATTTGCTGACCACATAAATCTAACATCAGGAGGAAGAGCAGCAATGATATCTTTTCTTCTTAGTAGAGTTGTAACCTCAATTTTGTTTTTAGCATCTACATAACCAACTGCATAATCTCCAACTGGTGTAATTAATTCAGCTAAACCTTTTTTCTTTGATGAAAGTGAGTTTAATGTTAAATCTTCTGTTTTTTTAGTTGAAGCTAATGTGTCTTCAACAGCAGTTGTGTCATCAATGGCAACAACTTCTTGTTCTGCTTCTTTAGAAAGTCTGCTAGCTTCTTGCCATTGAACTTGGAATTGGCTTGGCATGTATGTTTCAAAAAACTCAAGATTTGCAGTTGAGGATAATTTTTCACCCACTGTTTTCTCATCTTGAACTCCTGGAAGCTCTATGTATAATCTATTTGTTGTTGGATCTTTTTGAATATTTGGTTGAGCAACACCGAATTGATTGATACGACGACTCATGATTTGTTCAACTCCGTCCATTGAAGAAGAAATCAACTTTCTAAAATAATCTTCAACGTCAGCATCAGATGACTTGATACCAATAGACTCGCCTTTAAGAACATAATTTAATGGCAATCCTGCGTTTTGATTTCTAAATGCATCTATGAATAAAGTTAAGAAGTCTCCTCCTTCTTTTTTATAAACAGCCATTGCAGCCTCATGTGCTTTCATGAATCTTAAATCTTTCGGATTTTTAGCATGGCTAATTATTAATTTAGGAATTGAAATTTCTAAGGTAACACTCATACCACCAACTAAATCCAAACCAAAAGCTAAAGATCTTTTCTTAACCTCAGAGAATGTTGAACCAATTACTGGATAAACAGGTTTGTCACCTTTTTCTCTTAAGATTTCATTGATGAAAGCAGCTTTTGCTAAATCATAATCTTCTGGGTTTTTGAAGTCAACATACGTATTATTTGGTAATAACGCTGGCTCTTTAGTTGTTTTAACTTGCTCTTTTAGCTGATTTACTTTCAGCACTGCCTCTTTCTCTGCTTTTTTCTCGACGTTACTTGCTACCCAAGTAAATGACAATTGATAAACACAAACAACTGTCAATAAGATAGTTAGAAACCAAAAAAATCCTTTTAAACGCATTTCTTGAATATTTGAATTTGAATTAAGGGTGCAAATATAGAATTTACGTTTCGTAAAATCAACATTCACAGTGTTTATTAAAGAAATACTTTGATTTAGTTCTCTTTATTATTTCAAACGCGTTGAAAACTCAAGTATTTTTGAAACGAAATTCTCCCAACTATTTTCCTTATTATAGTGTTGAATATTTTGAGCGAATTCATTCGGTTTATAAATCTCGTAGAAATTTTTAATCTGTTTAAGTAGCGCTTTTTCATTTACTTCTTCAGCAATCAAACCTGTTCTGCCGTGAGAAATTGTTTCTGCCAATCCACCAACATTGGTTGAAATAACAGGAACTTCAAAATGATAAGAAATATTGGTGATTCCACTTTGAGTAGCAGAACGATAAGGAAGTACACAAACATCAGCAGCAGAGAAAAAGTTAGTAACTTCTGAGTCATCAATATATCGACTATAAAACTTAACTTTTCTGTCAAGTTTTTTTTCTTTGATGATATTTTCATATTTCGCGAAGCTACCATAAACTTCTCCTGCAATTAATAAAATGTAGCTCTCATCAAGGAATTGAATGGTATTTAATAAAATATCCAAACCTTTATAGTCACGGATAATTCCGAAAAAAAGTAGCACCTTTTTATTAATGCAATCTGAAATCCCTAATTTTTGTAGTGCTTCAGTTTTTGAAATTTTCTCTCCAAAGTGATTGTAAATTGGATGAGGAATTAAAACATGCTTCGCTTTTGGTAAGTAGAACAGTAAATCTTTTTGAACTTGTTCAGACATTACAATAAATCCATCATTTCGATTCAAGAAAAAACGATTGAATGCATCGTCAAAAAAACGTCTTTCATGGGGAATAACGTTATCCAATATCGCTAAACGAATTGTTTTTTTGTCTTGTTTACCTAAAATCCACCCAAAACTTGGGGCAAAAAACGACATCCAATAGCGTGAAATAATCAAATCAGGTTGAAGATTTCTTATTTTTCGAGCTGTTGATATGTAAGTAAATGGATTGATAGAATCTAACCAACGCTTTGTTGGAATTTTATCAGCAGTGTCGTCCGGGCTAACAAGTTGGGTTTTTCCTGGGAAAAGAAGTTTGGGATATTGACGAGTAAAAGTAACAGCTTCTACATTGTACTTTTTTTCTGCCTCTCTGTATAAATGTGCGCTAAATTGTGCAATACCACCTCGAAAAGGATAAAATGTAGAGAGGAAAACTATTTTCATTTAGCTTGTTAGAATTTAAAATGTAAAATTTAAAATGTAAAATTAATTAGTTCCCGAAGTTGGTTAAAGTCATAAAAATTTCTTTTCCTGATTTAATATTTAAAGTGTCAAAGTTTGAAATTTGTAAGTCTTTATAGTATTTCTTTACCATTCCCACTCGATTTGCGTAAACTTCATATTTTCGTTTGAATTCAATTAAGTTTCTTTTATCCTCTTGTTCAACGACCAAAGTACTGTCGAACGAAAAACCATTAATTACTTTCGCAACGTGTAGTTCATCATAGCTACAATTTAACTTAGCATCTGTATTAAATTGATTGGCATTCCAAGTTGTAAATTCTGAAATGGGGAAAACTAGTTTTACGATACGTTGATTTTCTTCAACTAATTCAGCTTTATTGTTAAAAATGGTTGTCGACCATAAATCAGCTTGTACCCATGGTTCTGTTGAATTTGTTCGTTTATATCGAACATAATTAAAAGCAAGTCTCCCAGCGTTGTCTGTGAAAGTGTCTTCGATTACACATTTCAATTGGTAGTAACTCGTGTCATTTTGGATTGAAGCATTTTCATCATGTGTAATTTCCATTACATCATATTCAATAAACTTGCCAGTTTCCAGCTCAAAGTAAGAGGTGTACAAGAATTGATCACTATTTACTAATTCTTTTTTACAAGAATTTAGTAGTAAAAAAGTACTTATCGATACAATTAATAAAAGACGTATTTGAATTTTCATACGAGTCAAAAGTACAAAACTTATTGATTAGGGTCAATACCTTGTTTTTCACATTTCATTAAAAATTCTTCTAACTCTTTTCCTCTCAAAGAAACGCCATTTTGATATAAAGTATCACTGATTTTAATTCCTTTTGAGTTGTAAGCATAAGCCCAACCATGCGGTAGACCATTTTTATAGCGGACTTTACCAACTAATATTCCATTCATGTCAAATTCTAGCCACTCACCTGTTTTTAATCCTTTAGAATAAAATCCTGATTTTTTTAATTTTCCATTGGAGAAAAATTCCTTGAATTCACCATGTAAAACGCTGTCTTTATAATTAGAAATAGAAAGAATATCCATTTTTCCCGATTCTTGTTGGCTTCTTAAATAGTAAACCACCTTCTTTCCGTTAAGTTTGTCATCTTTATATTCTTCGGTTCCAAGAACGTACCCTTCTGGATTGTAATTTGCCCAAACCGAATCTTTTTTCTGATCCCAAAATGGACCCTCACTCATTAATTCTTTGTTTTTATGGTAATAGTAGCCATATGAACGCTTGCTATTAGGTAGGTGTTCAATAATTGTTCTAACTTCTCCGGTTGGGTAATAATAAGTGAATTCACCAACAGGAACATCGTCTTTAAACTGTCCTTTATAAATTAGAACGTTACTATTCGGATAATTTTTTTGCCAAACGCCTTGTTTTCTACCTTTTGCGTCTTTTTGATTGATTTGAGCAAAAGTTAGAAAAGGCAACACAATAAAAAGTAAAACAAACTTGTTCATATTAATTGATTTAATTCAGACAAAGATTTTACAACACAGTCAGCTTTAACGGAAACTTTCTCTTCGGTAACAATTAGCACGGTCTTCATTCCAAGTTTCTTGCCAAAAATCAAATCCGTATTGGTGTCGCCCACCATAATGGCTTTTGAAAAATCAATTTCAGGATAAAGTGATTTTGCCAATTTACCCATTCCAATTGATGGTTTACGCATAAAAGGTTCTTGATCTTTTAATTCAGTTGCTGCAAATACTTGTGTTATTTTTCCACCAACTTTTTCAATATCATCTTTCATTTGGTGGTGAATATCTGTCAATGCTGCTTCTGAAATTTTTTCAAGTGCTACACATTGTTGGTTTGTGACCACGAAAACATATTTGAATTTTGAACTTAAAGAAGCAAATGTTTCTAAAACGCCTTGTTTGAAATAAAAGTCTTTATAATCTAAGACATATCCACTCATGATTCGTTCATTGATAACACCATCTCTATCTAGGAAAAGTGTCCAATTTTCATCCACTGACCAATCGAGCATTATTTGATTTCTTTTTCTACTAAATACTGATTACGAGAAGAAGAGTTGCGACCAATCATTTCTGCAAGGAAACCGGTAAGGAAAAATTGAACACCAATTATCATTGCTATCAAGCCAATAAAAAATTCAGACCTTTCAGCCAATTTTGTTGCAGTTTTATGAATGAAGAGTTTATCTATTCCTAAAAATAATGCAATACCAAAACCGATAATAAACATAAGTGTTCCTAAAGCGCCAAAGAAGTGCATGGGTTTTTTACCGAATTTACCCATGAATGCAACAGTCATGAGGTCAAGTGGGCCATTTAAAAAACGGTTAAGTCCAAATTTTGTAACCCCAAATTTACGAGCTTGATGTTGTACTACTTTTTCACCAATATTTGTGAAACCAGCATATTTTGCTAATGCAGGAACATATCTATGCATATCACCATATAGTTCAATGCTTTTCACAACTGCTAATTTATAAGCTTTCAGACCACAATTGAAATCGTGCAGGTATATACCTGTTATTCTTCTAGCAGCCCAATTATAAAGTTTTGTAGGAATTGTTTTAGAAATAGGATCGTGTCTTTTTTTCTTCCAACCAGAAACGACATCAAAATCGTCTTCCATGATCATTCTGTAAAGCTCTGGAATTTCATCTGGAGAGTCTTGTAAATCCGCATCCATTGTAATCACGACTTTTCCTGATGCCATTTCAAAACCATTGTGTAAAGCAGCTGATTTTCCGTAATTGCGTTGGAATTTAATCCCTTTAACATTCGAGTCAAGTTGGCTTAAACTTTCTATTACTTTCCACGATTTATCCTTACTTCCATCATCGACAAAAATTACTTCGTAGGATAAATTGTGTTGATTGACCACTTTTTTAATCCATGTATGCAATTCTGGCAAAGACTCATCTTCATTAAATAAAGGAATTACTATGGATAAATCGAGTTGCATACCGAATGTTTTGGTCAAAATTAATAGGTTAAAATGAATTTTGAAATTATCTTGTCGGGAATATTACACAATTAAAACTTTATAACTTTCAAATAAGCGTTTTTGTAATTAACCATATAGGAACCTTTTTCTAAACTTTCGATATTTATTTTTTGGTTTTCTTCAGTCATTTTTAAAAACAAAATTAATTTTCCTTGAAGGTCATATATCGAGATTTGTTCACCAATTTTTGAGTTTAACAATTGAAAATATTGACTCGTTGGGTTAGGGAAAATGACAGAATGGACTTCTTTCTCAATGTTTTCAACCGATAAAGTGCTATTCTCCGTAACCCTAAAATGATCGAAAGCTGCTTCTGTGACATTATTATTTGGTGCTTCATCTGATATTTTAATAGTTAACTGCATGGTGCTTGTAATTGGTAATAATCCGTTGATTGGAATACTTACATATTCATAATTCATTAAATTTCCTTGTGGTGCGCCAATTTGATCAATTACAACAGTATTTGTTCCATTCGATAAAAATATTTTTAAAGTATCATCAAAAAGTAAAGGTCCATGAAAGCAATAAAATGCTCTTGCATAGTTTATAAATGGCGTTGCATAACTCGTTAAATCCATTTGAGGAGAGATAAGTAATGTTTGTCCTTCATGTACATCATCAAAAGTTGGACTTAAATTAGGGTTATTTCCAGTAACAAATGCCATTTCACCACAATCAAAAGGAGCATCAAAACCAACCATCGTTTCATTTGTTGGATTAGGAACGCCTCTTTCCCATATACCTGTCGAAGCAGTACTAGTAACAAACCAGCCAAAATCTAACTCGAAATCATCGTAGTAGCCTTTTGATAATTCAACGTTTAAAGTCATTGTGTTTTCATCTAGAACTTGTCTAAAACAATTCGAAATATAACCCCATTTTCCAACTGTTATTTGATATTCATCTTCATAATAAAGTGCAAAATCACGTTCTCCTAATCCGTTCGAATTTCCTTCGTGTGTTATCAAAGGAATTTTTAAGTTGATTATTGCATCAGTGATAGGAATGGAAGTCCCCGCTTCATAAACACGAACATTCAACCCAAAAGGTGGAATTGGAGTGAGGAAAGTTTCTAAATTAACTATTTGTCCTTGAATTAATTGGACTGTTTCCGTTTTGGGGTAATAACCAACTTTGAAGAATGTAACTTGATACGTTCCTGTTCCGAAAAGCCCAGTAGCGTAGAACCCATTGGAATTGGTTCTTTCTTTTTGATCGTTTGAAATGATTTGAACTGAAACGTCATTTAGTACTTGATTGTTAGATTCATCACGAACTGTACCTTCTAAATAAGAAGCTTTTTGATAGCTTGGGTTTAAAATAAACAAACCTTTTGTGATGTCAGATGCTAAAATTGTTCCTGATGGTAAAAAGGGATAAACACCCCAACAACCATCAAAACCAATTGTTTGTCCTGGATAAGTGTCGAATGAAGCAACTTTAATCATATTGTAAGGATAAGTGACATCGTGAATAATCACACCGTCTGAATAATAACTTGTTATAGCATATTCTCCTTTAACGTGTGTATTATGAGGAACAACTCCAGAACCTGGTGAATTTTGAATGCGATCTACTTCGACAATTGTTGTAGGGTTGGAGATGTCATAAGCAGCAAGGAAAGCTCCAGAAACTTCATCTGTTGTGAAAATAAACTGACCGTTTTGTGATGGCCAAACATTGTGAGCAAAATTATTGGGTGTTGTTCGTGTGCCGATTAAAACTGGATTTGCTTTATCTGAAACATCAACTAAACTGATAAATCCTTCGTAAATATGCGCCAAGTAAAGCGTATCGTTTCGTTCGTATCCATCATGGACGTACCACTCATCAAAAACACCAACTTCAATTGGAGACATTGGATTGGTGTGAACATCTAAAATTATTGCACCTCGATTTCCACGATTAGAACCAAAAATATACGCGTAACCATCTTCAGAAACATAACAAGTATGTGCGCTTTGCCAAGAATTTCCTTGAGGTCCAGTGTAAATTGTATGAGAAAGATTGGATGATTCAGGTAATGGACTCAAATCAATAATTGTTAAGCCATCTTGAGCTTCAGTTGTAATGTATGCGTAATTACCATAAACACAAGGGTCTCGCCAAATTGATTCGGTTCCAGGAAGCCAAAACACTTCAACAGGATTACTTGGGTCAGTAACATTTACAATTGAAGTTCCTTTTGAAGTTCCAACGATTGCGTATTCATTTCCTTGTCCATCTGCATAAGCCCAAACATCATTTAAGTTAGCTTGATGTAATTGCTGATAATTAATGTGTGAAAGAGAATCAATATTAAGCGGAGCATCAATTTGAGCTGAAAAATTCTCGAAATAAAACAGGGAAAATAACGTAAAAATTGACTTCAAAAGTAAATCGAGAAAACTATTTTGTTTAAGCATAAATTTCTTTTTTTTTCTGAAAAAACAACAAGCAAATGAACTTGTTTAAATTGCGATTAATCTTCTATCTAAAAGTACTTTACAGAATAAACAAAGCAGCGATAATGAAAATTAAAATAATTATTAAGTATTGCCAAATATCTGGAAAGTACTTTTTTACCAACTCTAACCAACTCATTTTACGAAGTTAGAAATTGTATGGAAAAGAAATGGGATTAAAGGAAGAAAATAATGTTGAAAATCAATCAATTTTTTAAATCCAATGAGTAATTTTCTGATTTCTCAGCTTTCATTTTTTGATAATAAAGTTGTCCGTCTTCAATTCTGAAATATGGATTTTCCCAAACGTCATTCATTTTAGTAATGAATTTTGTTGCTCCTGTTTCTGAATTTAAACTATACCAATTGTAAGAAAAATTAGTTTCTGTGTAAATGTAATATTCGTTTGTTACTTCATCTTTCACCACTCCACGACCTTTATTTGACCAAAAAATAGGTTCTTTAAGTTCGATTTCTGTTTTTGAAGCAATTGTGCCATCTAGGTTTAAGCGCACAAACTCAGATACATTTTCAGTAAAACAATCAATTATTTTTTCAGTTGCAAACATCCAAATTTGATCATTTGAAGTAAGAACTGTATAAAAACCAAAATCATTGTTAAATGTCGTTGAGGAGTAATATTTATTTTTTTGTAAAGATTTATCTTTTCTCGAATATGTCAACCTTGATGAAAATCTTTCAGGATAACTAAATGATTCTATCATAGTTTTAGAATGGTTTGAATTTCTTGGATTGTAAACTAAAAAACGTCTTTGATTTGTTGTTATCGGTGCTAATCTAAATGGACTATATAAACTCGAAGCATCGTAAACGCTAAAAAATAAATACTCATTTTCAGAAAAACCTTTAGGTCGAAATGCGCCTTCCGTTAAACTCGATTCAATTTTTTCGGGAAGTTTGTAGTTGCCAATTTTCTTCTGAGCTACAATTAAGGATGAGGTTTCTTTTGAAATACCAGCAAAAGTCGATTGGTCTTGCGAAGCGGAAACAACGTCCAAAGTCAATCCATGATTAGAAAAAATAGAAGCAATTGATTCTGAATCTTGTGCAGTTGCAGTCCCCGAAAGAAAAGCTAAGGCAAAAAGAAGGTTTGATTTTCTAAACATATTTTTAGATTTGTTTTAAAATTACGAAAAGTTTAATTGTGAAAAAAAATGAAACACTATTTTTCAAGCTTTTTTCTCATATTTACATTTAATTAGCAACTAAAAAATGGCAAAAAATCAAGCAAAATCGAATTCAGCACAAACTGTGTCAAATCCAATTGTGTCAGCCGAACCTTGGTTTGATTTAGATTTCTTTTCAACACTTGGAAAAACAAAATTAATTGCTTGGAGTGCATTCGTTTTTTTTGTTGGATTTCTACTTTTTGCAAACACAATCAACCATGATTATGTGCTTGACGATACAGGAGCAATTGAACAAAATCTGAATGTTCAAGAAGGAATCAAAGGAATCCCAAAGATTTTAAAAATGGATTTGTGGGAGTTTTCTGATGTGAAATTGGGATATTATCGTCCGCTTTCTTTGATCACTTTTGCCATAGAAATTGAGTTTTTTGGGAATGCGCCACACGTAAGTCACTTTAATAATGTGCTGATTTTTGCCTTGAGTGGTGTGTTTTTATTTTTAGTATTGCAACAAATTTTCGGGAAGTTTCATCAGTGGCTTCCTTTAATTGCAACCTTGCTTTTTATCGCTCATCCAATTCACACAGAAGTAGTTGCAAACATTAAAAGTCGAGATGAATTACTGAGTTTCCTGAATTTATTCGTCGCGCTTTTCTTTGTCCTTCGACACATTAAGACCAAAAAATGGTGGTATTTGCCTTTCGTTTTTGCCTTTTCATTCTTGGGAATGTTATCAAAGGAAACAGCTCTAACAGGATTGGTATTGATTCCAGTTTTTTACTATATTTTTGATAATCAAACAATTGTTCAAAGTGCTTTAAAAAGTGTTCCTGTTTTTTTAGCGATATTTTTCTTTTTTATTCAGAAAAAAATGGCGTTAGGAACTTTGGAAGCAACCATTCCAATTGATATCATCAATTACCCTTACATTCCACCTCACGTAAACGATTCTGCAAAGTATTCAATGGCTTTTTATTTATTTGGCTTTGGATTGAATTTGTTGGTCTTGCCAATAACTTTGCGTTACGATTATTCTTACAATCAAATTCCAGCAGTAGATTTCTCAAGTCCGCTTGCGTTGTTTGGTTTATTGGTGTTTTTAATTGGTGCTTATTTCACAATAAAACTCGTTTGGAACAAAAAAATGTTGGGAATTCCGCTTGCGATTTTCTATTTAAACTTTGGTCCAGCTTTAGCTTTTACGATTCTTCGAGGTGGAATTTTTGCAGAGCGATTTTTATTCACTTCGACATTAGGTTTTGTACTTCTATTGGTAATTGGTTTAATCGAACTAGCAAAGAAAATCAATTTAGGAACGGCAAAATCCGCGGCTAATCAATCAATTCCTTTATTTGTTGTTTGTGGAATTATTTTTTCATTGTATTCGTTTAAAACGATTGATAGAAATAAAGTTTGGAAAGATAATTACACGCTTTTTTCAACGGATATCAAAACAGGACAAAATAGTGCTCAGAATCAACGTCATTTTGCGGAACAAACACTTGTAAGGGCAATGGAAGAAAAAGATACTTTGAAGCAGCTTGAATTGGCCAAAGAATCCTTGAAAGCCTTTGCTATTTCTTTAAAAATGCACCCGAAATTTGCGGAAAGTTATTTGAAAACAGCAGTCGTTTATCAATTGTATATGAAAGACGCAGACAAAGCGATTCAAAATTATAAAAAGTGTATTGGTTGTGAACCGAGTAGAAATTTAAGAGCCGAAGCGTATTATAATTTAGGAACAGTTTATCAGAATGAGAAAGCAGATATGATGTACGCTTCTTATTGCTATAATCAAGCCTTGCAGTTTAATCCAGAATTTCAGGCTGCAATTGTAGCACGCGACGCATTGAAAAAAGTGGGAATCAATAATTTACTTGAACCTTTAAACCAAAAAGTGGATACTATAAATGGAGAAAAAGATGCAAATTATTACTTTTCAATCGCTTATGATTTTGCTTCAAAAGGCGATTACAACAAAGCTATTGATAATTTCAATGAAGTATTGAAAATGAATCCTACCAGTTTAGATGCGCTTTTGAACGTTGGAAATTGTTATGGAATGTTGGGAGATTATCAGAAATCCATCAACTTTAACAACAAAGTAATTCAATACCATCCAAACGACAAACGTCCGTGGAAAAACAACGCGATTAACTACGAAAAGTTAGGTAACAAAGCCAAAATGCAGGAATGTTTAGATCGAGCAAATAGACTGAATTAAAGTCAATCTTGATTTCCTGATGAATTCGCCTGATGTTGGTCTTTATTCAATAAATCTTCCAATTTTTCCTTATATTTTCTAATCTCGTCGTGCAATGCAGCCGCTTTTTCATAAAGTTGGTCCTTGATTGCTTGGCTTTTTAATGCCGTTAATTTGTCCAGTTTTGCGATTAATTTTTTTTCGTTCATGATTTTTGAATTATTTATTAGTTGAATTCAAAAGTAAATGAACAAACTGCCAAAACTGGTCGTTAAAGATGAGTTCTTATAATTATTTCAAGGTATCAATTCATATTTCCCATCCACTCAACAATTCAGTTGGTTTAGAAAATTTGATTTTTAATTACAAAACCCAATGATGATATGGATTACATCCATTTTAAAACAAAAAAGTCGCCATTGATTTTGACGACTTAATTTGTGAATTTTTGAATTATGATTACTCAATTTTTGAATTGGCTTTTATGAACCAACTGGCAATTTAGTTTTCTGAATTTCAGAGTTAATTCCCGAAGACTTTATAAACAAGGCTAAACTGAATTAATAGTCCCGCAGAAAACACAGAAAACGCAGACATTTTTCGATTAATCGAAAAATGATAAGGCTTCTAACGATTCAATTTTCAGCGACTTCTGAGTTTTCTGCGGGAGAAAAATCAATAATTATTAAGTTTTCAAAAGAAATAGTTATTGTAAGTTAAACATAGAATTTAATTTAAACAACTCATTGGGAAACATCTGGGTAATTCAATTAGTTTTTTCTTGTGTTGTTTGCTATTGAAGATAGCGCTCTAAACTGTTCAGCAAGAAACCTAGTGAAAACCACAATAAGGAAACCAAAAATTGGAAATAGAACTATAAATTCGATTCCCGATTCCATAAATGGTAAACCTATTTGATAAGATAAGGTATTTGCTTCATCACCTAAAATGATGGTTGTAAAAAGAGAGATAAAAAACCCTACAATTCCAATCCAAGTACCGATCCATTCGCCAAAAGTTTGAATCAAATGAGAAAAAACAGGAGTTGCAACAAAATCATCACCTTCAGCGGATGTTGCTTTTACTTTAGTTCTGCGATCTAACCATAACTGAAAACTAACCCAACCTGCGAAAGCTACAACAATCCATACAAGTAGGAACGAAATGATGAATTTTGCTGGTGATTCAAAAATATTATTGTCAACCGCCATATAAAAAACATAAAGTGGTGCTACTAAATTGATAATAGCCAATAATACATACAACCAACTAAACGGTTTTCGATAAAGATGTCCATTATCTATGTAGTTTAGATAAGGCTTAATAAAGGTAAAAAACTTATTCTCCATTTTTAAAAATTTAAATTTCCCTACTCATTTGGCTTTTCAGATACGCCCCGTTTTTTGTTGTTTCTGGACTCAACTTTAAAATCAAGAATTAATTATCAAAAGAATTTTATCTACATTTTACCCTTCTTACTTTATAAACGGCACCAATTCAGCCTTGATTTTATCATATTCCTCTTGCGTTATCAATCCTAAGTCTAACTTATCTTTTGCTTTTTTCAACTCTGCCAGTGCTTCATCACTTGTCTTGCCAGTACCTTTTATTTCGCCAGTAGACAAAGCATTTTCAAATTGAATAGTGTAATTCATAAGTCCACTTATTCCTTTTGTTCGCATAGCAACTGAGAAACCAGAACGTTTATTCCCGATAATAAAAATCCTTTTTATCTCTGTTTCAGTTCCGCTTGAGCTCGCAAGTAAAGGTTGGATAGGCAACAAAATCCCATCACCTTGTGTAATAAATGCAAAAGTTTTATTAGATGAAGGAACGCCAATCTTTATTCTGTCGCCGATTTTATAAACACCTCCATCGCTTCCTACATAAGAAGTGTATTCACCGCGTTCAGCTGTTGCTAAATCTTTAAAATTTATTTCCTGAGCATTTACGTTCAGTAAAACAATAGACGCTAATGCAACAAATAGTATTTTTTTCATAATTAGTTTTTTGATTGTAATTGATTTTAATATAAAGCAATCAATTGTTGTAGATAATCGCTATTATTTTTTGGCACATTCACAAGAACAACATCGCTTCCACTTGTAATAATTAAATATTTCAAACGGCTTTTTTTAATTTTTTCTATTGCTGCGCTATTAAACCAACGGAAATAAGCTAGACCTTCACAATTGAAATCCTTCCAATTATTAAGTTCTATTTCTTCATCATTCTCCAAGGTTATGGTCAGTTTAGCATCTTCTTCGATGCAAGATAAGCTAGTCTCTAGAATTATTAATTTATCTTTAGTTGGTGTAAATTCCATATAATTTTCTTTCCAAGAACCATTCAATGAACGATTTATATTTTCGTCCATTCTAAGTTTTTCAAGTCTTATTTCATCCTCTAAATTTGTTACTCTATTATCTTTAACATAAAACGTTTTTAAAGCATCCCCCTCTAATTCATTTCCGTATCCATTTTTTCCAATGTATTTATATTCTGCAAAAACAGATAGTACATTTTCTATTTTTTTTTTGTTGTCAAAATAATACAATGAATCTTCTTTAGCAACTGAAAGACTTATGCTTTTCGGCATAAAACTTAATGGATAATTTAATCCTTCTCTTGTCAGCTTAGTGGCCTCTTCTATAATATCATTAAACAAATCAACGTCTTTGATATTTTCTTCGCATCCGATGCAATCAAAATCAATAGAGTCTTTTTTTCCTTGTCCATTTTCGGCAATTGTTTTCCCAGAATTGGTAACTTTTTCTCCCTCTTCTTCATTTCCATCTTTACAAGATGAAACAAATACAGACATCAATAATGTCATTAATAGTAAACTTTTTATCTTTCTCATATCATTTAATTTTCCACAAATCTCACTCCTCCTTCCGACAACTAAAGTCAATTTAAAATAACTACTCAAAATTTTTCAGACAACTAAGGTCAATCACTTGTTTACCTTTACAATTAATTCTAATTTGACACCCTAAAATAAGAGTATGCTCAATCAACATAAAATTCTACGTGTCTTACAATTGATTTCTTACTTGGAACAAAGTCCTTCAAAAACAATTTCGCACCTTGCTCAATTGCTTGAAACAACCGAAAGAACAGTTTACAGATATTTGGATTTAATACGTGAATGTGGATTTGATTTGCAGCGTGATGAATTCAATCGCTTCTTTATTGTTGATGAACGTTCCAATGGTGTTCGGTTCTCAGATGAAGAAGCAAACCTATTAAATCAATTAATTCTTACCTATGCAAAGGAACATAAACTCAAAGATTCCCTTTTAACAAAAATATATCTAGGTTCTGAAATCCCTATGGTTGCCAGCCATTTAGTAAACGCTAAAAACAGTAAAGTCATTGAGAAGCTTGCATTAGCAATAAGCCATCAAGAACAAGTTTATCTTAAAAAATACCAATCCATAAATTCTGAAACCATAACAGATAGACTCGTTGAACCTTTTGGATTTACTGAAAACTACACAACCGTTATGGCTTATGAAATTGCATCCAAAAAAAACAAAACCTTTCACATAGATAGAATTGCATACATTGATTTCACAGGTAAATCCTTTCAACATACTGAACACTTCGAAAATCAAATCCCCGATGTCTTTGGATTCAGTCATTCAGGCGAAACCTTTCCCATTCAATTAGAATTAGACTTAAAACAAGTGCTTTTACTCAAAGACCAATATCCGTTAACTGCTCCATTCATTCACTACAACACCAAGAAAAACTGTTACGAATTAAAGGTTCAAGTAAATAATCTTCTACCCATAGAACGCTTTATAAAAGGGATGGAGTAAAGAAAGAGAAGAATAATTAACTATTTTTGAAAATATCAGAAAATTCAACCGATGTCAGAAGAACAAAAAAAACAATTAGAGCAACAGCTTTGGAACATTGCCAATACCCTCAGAGGTAAAATGAATGCTGATGAATTTCGTGATTACATACTTGGATTTATTTTCTTCAAGTACCTTTCAGAAAAAATGGAATTATTTGCAAATGGCATCCTTAAGCAAGACAAAATCATATTTAGAGAAATTCAAGAAAAGAGCGACTTAGGAGTTGAATACATTACTGCTATACGTGAAGAATCCTTAAATCAGTTAGGGTATTTTCTACAACCAAGTGAATTATTCTCGGAAATTGCAAAACGTGGAAACAGTGATATTGAAGGACAAAGTAATTTCATCATTGAAGATTTACAAAAAGTCTTAATCAATATACAGCAAAGTACAATGGGGACTGAGAGCGAAGATGATTTCGACAACCTCTTTGAAGATATGGACTTGAACAGTACCAAATTGGGTAAAACACCTGATGCAAGAAATGAAATCATTTCTAAAGTATTGCAGCACTTAGATAAAATTGACTTTGCGTTAGAAGACACAGAAATTGATGTATTGGGTGATGCGTATGAATATTTGATTGGTCAGTTTGCAAGTGGAGCAGGAAAAAAAGCAGGTGAATTTTACACCCCTCAAGAAGTAAGCACCGTTCTCGCAAAAATTGTAACAACAGGCAAAACAAAACTCAAATCAGTTTATGACCCCACTTGTGGTTCAGGTTCACTTTTGCTTCGTGTAAAGAAAGAAGTTAAAGAAGTAAGCAATTTTTACGGTCAAGAATTAAACCGTACAACTTACAACTTAGCACGAATGAATATGATTTTGCACGGTGTCCATTATCGTATGTTTGACATTAAACAAGAAGACACATTAGAACACCCCCAGCACATAAATCATAAATTTGAAGCAATCGTAGCAAACCCTCCTTTTTCAGCTCAATGGAGCGCCAACGCTTTGTTTACTTCTGACGACCGTTTCTCTCAATACGGAAAATTAGCACCTTCAAGCAAAGCAGATTGGGCTTTTGTGCAACATATGATTCACCATTTAGCAGACAATGGAACAATGGCACTCGTATTACCTCATGGAGCATTGTTCAGAGGTGGAGCGGAACAACACATACGCAAGTATTTAATAGAGGATAAAAATTATTTAGATGCTGTGATTGGGTTACCTGAAAAGATATTTTTTGGAACAGACATTCCTACTTGTATATTGGTATTTAAAAAATGTAGAGAAAATCCAAATGATGTAGTTTTTATTGATGCCAGCCAACATTATGGAAAAGGTACGCAAAACTATTTAAGACAAGAGGATATTGATAAAATCATTGACACTTATCAGAATAGAATTCCTGATGACAAATATAGCTTTGTTGCTCAACTTGAACAGATTCGTGAAAACGATTATAATTTGAACATCCCTCGATATGTAGATACTTTTGAGGAAGAAGTAGAAATTGATTTAGATAAAGTTTCTAATAAATTGGTTGCCTTAGATAAAGAAATCAAAACTACCGAAAGTGAGATTGCGGAATTTTGTAAGGAACTGAATATTTCAACACCCTTTTAATAATGAGAAATACAAGCAATAACCCAGTCTTGAGATTTCCAGAATTTAAAGAAGATTGGAAACCTGTTCAGCTTAAGGACATATTAAAAGAACATAAATCAAGAAACACAAATAAACAAATAGATGAAGTGTTTTCTGTTGCAAAAGAAAAAGGAGTTATTAACCAAATTGAGCATTTAGGAAGGTCTTATGCTTCTGAAGATATTTCAAATTACAAAGTTGTTTATCCCAGTGATGTTGTTTATACAAAAAGCCCAACAGCAGGTTTTCCCTTTGGAATTATAAAGCAAAATAAATTAGAACGTGCTGGAGTTGTTTCTGTATTGTATGCAGTATTTAAACCCCAAAACATTGAATTGGGTTTACTTCTTGACTTCTATTTTTCTTCATGGGTAAACACATATAATTATCTCGTTCCTCTGGTTCATAAAGGTGCTAAAAACACTATGAATATTGGAAATGAAGATTTTTTAAATGGTGCTAAAATTTCACTACCAACTCAAATAGAAGAACAGAAAAAAATTGCAAATTTTTTAATTCAGATAGACAACCGCATTACTCAGCTATCAGAGAAAAAAGAGTATTTAGAGCTATACAAAAAAGGAATTACGCAAAAAATATTCTCCCAAAAACTTCGCTTTAAAGATGAAAATGATAAAGATTTTCCTGATTGGCAGACAAAGAAGTTTGAAAAAATCTTTAAAAGAGTAACGACAAAGAATATTGAGAATAATGATAATGTCCTCACCATTTCCGCTCAACATGGTCTAATTAATCAGCAAGATTTCTTTAATAAGTCAGTATCAGCAAACGATGTAACAGGTTATTATTTAATTAAAAAAGGGGATTTTGCATACAACAAAAGCTATTCAAAAGGTTATCCAATGGGCGCTATTAAACCATTGAAGAAATACGAAAAGGGAGTTGTTTCAACTCTTTACATCTGTTTCAATTTAATAGACAATAGCAATCCCGACTTCTATGAACATTATTTTGAAAGCGGGAAAATTAACAAGCAAATTCACAAAATAGCTCAGGAAGGTGCGAGAAATCACGGCTTATTGAATTTAAGTGTTGTTGAATTTTTCAAAGACATTGATATTTTAGAACCACACATCAAAGAACAAGAAAAGATAGCTTCATTTCTCAATGAAATAAGCAAACAAACTGCTTTAGTAAATGAGCAATTAGAAGAAACACAGAAATTCAAAAAGGGTCTATTACAAAACTTATTTTGTTGAAATTTAATACTATTAAAATATGAATTTTGAGATCTATTGTGATGAAAGTGGATTAGAGGCTCTAATTAAGAAAGAAGCTCATTTATATACTGCCATTGGTGGTATTTGGATGCCTGCTGATTACAGACCCATTTTCAAAGAGCGCTTTTCCGCTATAAAACATAAGCATAAGGTTTATGGAGAATTAAAATGGAATAAAGTTTCCCCTAAGTTTTTTTCACTTTATAAAGAAATACTTGATTACTTTTTTCAAACAGAGCAATTACGCTTTAGAGTTATTCTTATCGAATCTCAAAAAGTTGACAACTATAAATTCAACAATAAAGATGCAGAGTTAGGTTTTTATAAGTTTTACTATCAATTGATTCATCATTGGATTTTTGACAACAACAAATACGATATTTTTTTAGACCTTAAAGAAAACAGAAACAAGGGTAGATTAAATCAACTGAAAAAATATTTGGACTTAGCAAATCTTACGTCCACTATTACTCAGGTACAAGGCTTGCCCTCTGATGAATCTCTTGGTATTCAATTAGCAGATATATTAACCGGCTTAGCAAATGCAAAATTTAATTGTGAGATAACGGGTGCTGCAAAAATTGGATTGATTGAATACGTTGAAAACACTTATTTAGGCAATGACATTAGTCCGACTCCCAAATGGGAAGAAAAATTTAATGTATTCAAAATTAATCTGAAAGGTGGTTGGTGATGACTTATAAGAAATTAAAACCACATTTGATTCCCGAAGAATTAAGAGAAACAGAAATGCGAACCCTTTGGAGGGAAACTTATTGCCTATCTGAAATTATTACTTTTGATAATGTTAAAGTGAAGTTTTACGAGGATATGTTTGATCATTGTTTTTTTGAAAGTGAAAACAGAAAAAAAAATGACAAATCAATTTTATCGTTGAATAGACTCGAAAAAATGCTTTGGATTAAGGATACCTTACAAGATCCAAGTGCTATTTTAAAAAAAGGATGGGACAACAAAGAGAAAGATTATTTTACAGATAGAAGAGTTGCTATTGTAAAAGGTAACTATGTTGTTGTAATAAGATTTACAGGATTTCTCAAAGCTAAATTAGTTACTGCTTATGAAAAAAATGACATTGAAAACATCTTGCAAGGCCCTGATTTTGAAAAGACTAAACCCTATTTTGGAAACGATAAAGCATAAAAAAAACGTTGATTCGGGTTCAACGTTTAAGACCTTTGTAGATTCCCTACCAAGGGTAAAGAACACATCAAAGATATACAATTATTTAAGTTTATCAACAATCATTCATCTTTCTTAACATTTTTTTTTCAATGGCAAAGCAACCTGAACAAATACTCGAAGAACAATTGGTAGTCCAACTTCAAAAGTTGAATTATGGATTGGTGCAATTAAAAGACGAAAAAGACTTAATATCAAATCTTAAAAGTCAATTAGAAAAACACAATAACATAACTTTTTCAGATAAAGAATTTGAAAGAGTGCTCAATATTTTAAGTAAAGGTTCAGTATTTGAAAAAGCCAAAACATTAAGAGAAAAAAAACATCATATTCTTCGAGATAATGGTGATAACCTGCATTTTGAATTTATCAATTCTGAACACTGGTGTCAAAATCAATTCCAAGTAACTCACCAATTAACAATGGAGGGCACTTATAAAAACCGTTACGATGTCACGCTTTTAATTAATGGTCTTCCAATGGTTCAAATAGAACTAAAAAGAAGAGGTTTAGAATTAAAAGAAGCATTCAATCAAATCAACCGTTATCAACGCCATTCATTCGGTGCTAATGCTGCATTGTTTCAATACATTCAACTATTTGTAATCAGTAATGGAGTAAATACAAAATACTACGCAAACAACAGACACCAATCATTCAAACAAACATTCTATTGGACTGATAAAGAAAACAATCGATTAACCAACATCTTAAACGGTTTCACATCAGATTTTTTAGAACCTTGTAACATATCAAAAATGATATGCAAATACATTGTTTTAAACGAAACTCATAAGATTCTAATGGTCTTGCGTCCTTATCAATACTATGCCGTAGAATCATTAATTGATACAGTAAAAAACACCAACAAAAACGGTTATATCTGGCACACTACAGGTTCAGGTAAAACGCTAACATCATTCAAAGCAAGTCAGATATTAATGAACTTGCCCCAAGTTAAAAAGGTGGTTTTTGTAGTTGATAGAAAAGATTTAGATTACCAAACAACCAAAGAATTCAATAGCTTCAGTAAAGGGAGCATTGACGGAACTGACAACACAAATGCATTAGTCAATCAATTCGCTGACGACACTAAATTAATTGTAACTACCATTCAAAAATTAAACACTGCAATAAGTAAAAAGCAGTATTTAGCAAGAATGGACAAATTAAAAGATGAACGAATTGTTTTCATTTTTGATGAATGCCACCGTTCACAATTTGGAGAAACCCACGCAAGAATAAAATCATTCTTCAATAACACCCAATTATTTGGTTTCACAGGTACACCAATATTTGCTGATAATGCTGTAAAAAACGAATTAGGTAAACGCACAACTAAAGAACTATTTGGAGAATGTTTACACAAGTACGTAATCACCGATGCAATCAAAGATGAAAATGTATTAAAGTTCTCTGTAGAATATGTAGGTCGTTACAGACAGAAAGAAACGGCAACAGAAATAGATATTGAAGTCGAAGACATTGATGTAAAGGAATTAATGGATTCTCCAATCCGCTTAGAAAAAATAACCGATTACATTATTGCCAACCACAACCGTAAAACCCACAGCAGAGAATTTACAGCAATGTTTTGTGTAAGTAGTGTTGATGCGCTTATAAAGTATTACGAGTTATTTCAATCGAAAAAATTAGCAGGTCAGCACAACCTCAAAATAGCTACCATATTCAGTTACGGTACAAATGAAGAAGACAAAGATGCAAATGGGATGATGGCTTCTGATTTTGAAGAAGAACAAACTTTCGGAATGGCAGCAGAACCAAAATCAGCTTATGGCATTAACGTACATTCCAGAGAAAAATTAGATCAATTCATTGAAGATTACAACAAAATGTTCGGCTCTAAATTCTCAACCAAAGACTCTACATTATTCTATAATTATTACAACGACGTTTCAAAAAAAGTAAAAGAAAAGAACATTGATATTCTGCTTGTTGTCAATATGTTTCTAACTGGATTTGATAGTCCTTCATTAAATACTTTGTACGTTGATAAGAATTTGAAATACCACGGTTTAATACAAGCATATTCACGCACAAACCGTATTCTTAACGACTTAAAATCACAAGGCAACATTGTAGTCTTTAGAAACTTAAAATTCCTTACAGACCAAGCGATTTCCCTATTTTCTAACAAGGATGCGAAAGACATTATCATTATGCAACCTTATGAAGATTATGTCAAAAAATTCAACGATGCATTCAAGGCATTATTAGAAATCACTCCAACAGTTGATAGTGTAAACGAACTCCGTAATGAAGAAGAAGAATTAGAATTTATAAAAGCATTTCGTGAATTAATGCGTATCAAAAACGTATTAAACACATTCTCAGATTTTGAATTGGAAGACCTTGATATGGAGGAACAACAATTCGAAGATTACAAAAGCAAATACTTAGACCTCTACGAGAAAGTTAAACCAGGTGTTGCAAAAGAAAAAGTTTCAATTCTTGAAGATGTAGATTTTGAATTAGAATTAATCCACCGTGATGAAATTAATGTCACATACATATTGAAATTATTGGCTAATCTAAAAAATGCAGAAGAAGGAGATAAAGCCAAAAAACAAAAAGAGATAATCGACTTACTAACAGGAGAAGCAAACTTAAGAAGTAAACGAGAATTAATAGAACGCTTCATTTTAGAAAGCCTTCCACAAATCGAAGATACTGACACATTGCCTGATAAGTTTGAAAAATTCTGGAATGAAGAACAAGTAAAAGCATTCAAACTTCTTGTAAAAGAAGAAAACCTTTCCGAAGAAAAAACAGAACTACTCATTGAAAACTATCTATTTGCAGAACGAGAACCTCTCCGAGAAGAAATCATTGAACTAATTGAAGGAGAAAAACCAACCATCCTAAAACGCAAATCAGTTGGCGACAGAATCCTCAACAGAATCATAGCTTTCGTTGATACGTTCGTGAATGGGTTTAATAAGGTGGCTTGATTAGTTTTGCAATGTTAAACTTCGTAATAACTGCTTGAGTGTCTCAGTAGCCCCTAGTTCTATTTTACAAGGGAATATTTCCCATCCACCAATTTATAACGTTCTTTCTTCCATTTTCCTCCGTTATTTACAGGCTTTTCTAGATGAATTTCTCCATTTTTCTTGAAATAAATCTTGTTTTTAAAGCCGTAATAATCGCCTAATTCTTCACCATAAACGTGTTGGCCATAAGCTTCCATTTCAGTTACAAAAAGAATTTTTAGTTCTTTCAACTGAATGACAAATAACTCTTTGTGAAAACCATTTCCGTTGTGTTTAAATTCCAAAATCAATTCTGGCATTCCTTTATTATCAACTTGTTGTGAACTAATTCTTGCCGCTTCTTTGTATTCAAAAGGATGCATTACTTTACAAGAAGCGAAGTACATAAATTGCAGTGTGTCACCTTTATGAACGACGTAATAGTCACTTTTTTGTTGCTCACAATCACTTATTAGAATCACTTTTACACCCAATAGTTCATCTTGCGCCAGAAGCGTTTCTTCAGGCATTGCTTTTTGTCCCCAAGTGAATGAGGTAATAAAAAGAAAGAGGAGAAAAATTGAATTTTTAATGGTTAATTTTTAATGATGAATTTTAAAGTTAGAAATGTTTTTTGTTTTCTAAAATGAATATTTTTAAGTCATCCCCCTTAATCCCCCTTCAAAGGGGGAAAATTCTAATCTCACTTCGAGTAAGAATTTTCACTTTTCACTTTCACTTTTCACTTTTCAGTTCCACTTTCAGTCCTCAGTTCTCAACTTCATTCGCAATTTGCAACTACTAAGCGATGTGCACTTCCGTTCGCAATTATTTACCTAATTTCACACCCTCAACAAAAAATGGAGCTTTCACAACTACTTAAGACCTTTCAAAACTTAAAGCAAGTCGATCAAACGGCAGCCGCTTTGAGCAAGGCAAACGCACGTGTTCACTGGAAAGGAAACGTCGGTTCGTCGCGCAGTTTAGCCGCAGTTTCGGTGGCACAGCAGTTGCCAAGTCACCAATTGTTTATTCTCAACGACAAAGAAGAAGCCGCCTATTTCCTCAACGATTTAGAAGGACTTTTTCCCGACGATAAACGCATTTTGTTTTACC
>CAZDKE010000014.1:0-21581 GCA_964506255.1 uncultured Lishizhenia sp.
CATTGGATACCGTAGAGTTAATTATGGAATTTGAAAAGCAATTCAACATTTCTATACCAGATGATAAAGCAGAAGGAATCCAAACTGTTGGTGACGCAATCACTTACATCGAGGCTAACGTTTAGTTATTACGATTACAACAAAAACAAATTATGGAATTAAAAAGAGTTGTTATTACTGGGATGGGGGCATTGACTCCAATTGGAAATACACTTACTGAATACTGGGATGCATTAATCGCAGGAAAAAGTGGTGCTGCTCCAATCACTCAGTTTGATGCCACTCTTTTTAAAACTCAATTTGCTTGTGAAGTAAAAGGTTTTAATGTGGAAGACCACATTGATAAAAAAGAAGCTAGAAAACTAGATCAATTTTCGCAATATGCCATAGTTTCTGCAACTGAAGCTATGGCAGATGCGGCCTTAATGGAATCAAACCCAAACTTAGATCGTATTGGTGTAATTTGGGGTTCAGGTGTTGGTGGTCTAAAAACTTTTCAAGAGGAATCTAAAAATTTCTTTGCAGGTGATGGAACTCCACGCTTTAATCCATTCTTCATTCCAAAAATGATTGCTGATATCGCTGCTGGTCATATTTCAATTAAATATGGTTTGCGCGGTCCCAACTACGTTACCGTTTCAGCTTGTGCTTCTTCCACAAATGCAATAATCGACTCTTTCAATCTAATTCGTTTAGGAAAGGCAGACGCTATTGTAACAGGTGGTTCTGAAGCTGCAGTAAACGAAATGGGTATGGGTGGGTTTAATGCTTTAAAGGCGCTATCAACACGAAATGATTCTCCTGAAACTGCTTCTCGTCCATTTGATGTGGATCGCGATGGTTTTGTTCTTGGAGAAGGTGCTGGTGCTTTAATTTTAGAAGAATATGAGCACGCTGTAAAAAGAGGTGCTAAAATTTATGCCGAAGTTATCGGTGGTGGAATGTCAGGAGATGCTTATCATATGACTGCTCCCCATCCAGATGGAATTGGCGCACGAAACACGATGCTTGCTGCTATTGATGATGCAGAAATTAGTGCTTCGGATATTGATTATGTAAATGTTCATGGTACTTCTACTCCACTTGGAGATATCGCAGAAGTGAAAGCTATTCAAGCTGTTTTTGGTGAACACGCTTACAATTTGAACATTAGTTCAACTAAATCAATGACAGGACATTTATTAGGTGCAGCAGGTGCTATTGAAGCAATTGCTTGTGTAATGTCTGTTGTTCACGATATTATTCCTCCAACAATAAATCATTTTACAGACGACCCTGAATTAGATCCTAATTTGAATTTTACATTCAATAAGGCACAGAAAAGAACTGTAAATATTGCTTTATCCAACACGTTTGGTTTTGGTGGACATAACACAAGTGTGATTGTTAAAAAATTTAAATCCTAATTAGTTCTGAAAATTCCTTTATTTTCGAGTAAGAGGACAGAGGATGAAATCAAGCTCATTCACTTCATTCTCAAGCGTTTTGGTTATAAACCAAAAAATGTCACCTACTTTCAAAAAGCGATAACACACAAATCAATTATTTCCGATTCGAAAAATGATGTTTCTAACGAACGTCTAGAGTTTTTGGGTGATGCAATACTTGACGCTGTTGTTGCAGAACATTTGTTTTTAAAATTTCCTGAAAACGACGAGGGCTATTTAACAAAATTAAAATCAAAAATTGTTAATCGTAAAACACTTTCTGATATTGGCGAAAATATGGAAATCAGGCTTATTTTAAATTATAATAAAACGAGAACCATCAATGTTTCCACCTTAGAAGGAAATGCATTTGAAGCGATTATAGGTGCTATTTATTTAGATGGGGGTTATGATAAAGCAAAGCAATCCCTGAACAATTATGTTTTTCGTAAATATTTAAATTTCAATAAATTACTTGAAGAGGAAATTGACTTTAAATCCAAATTATTCATTTGGTGTCAACGAAAAAAACTCAATCTTGATTTTATAGTAGTAAAAGAAAACCACGAAAATGGTCAATGGAATTATGAAATTAAAGTGGTCATCAACCACAAAGAGTTCGGAAGAGGAATTGGCTTATCCAAAAAAACAGCCGAACAAGAAGCGGCAAAACAAACTTTACAATTAATTGGTGAAATTTAAAATCACTTGTTTTTTCTTAAATAAATGATTTACTTTGTAGTCTATAAAATCATTTATTATGAGCTCTACAGATTTCTTTTACGCATTAGGCGATTTGTTTCAAAAATTTTTCTTGTTTTACGATGTAGTTGGTAATTATTTCAATAATGCAGTGATCGTTTTAGGATTTGTTGGATTCGCATATTGGATGAACATTCAAAGAAAATTAAACGCTGCTTCTAACGTGCCTGTTGAAATTAAAGATAACGAAGGTTGGTACAAAGAAAATGCTGATAAAAAACAATTGAAATAATTTCAATCAAAATATTAAAAAAAGGCGTTCAAAATTATTGAACGCCTTTTTTTCTTCACTTAAGAATAAATAGATACTATACCTTGCTCTTAGGTAACCTTGGTTACATTCTGTTAAGCACATATTTGTTTCTTTTGAAAAATTTTTAATTATGAGCAAGGCACCTATTTTTACAGTACTACTACTATTACAAGGACTTTTTAACGTTGTTTTTTCGCAACAAAACACCTTTCCTTATGAAGTAAAATTGGTTGCAAAAACGGTTAACGGTTTTAACGGTTTACATTCGTATGCTTTTGCTCAATCTGGAGATAAAGTACTTTTAATCGGTGGTCGAAAAGACGGTTTACACACGCGTCAACCTTTCAATGCATTTCCGCAAAATCAAAACAATACAGACATTTATATTTTAGACATCAACACCAATCAATCTTGGACGGCGAGTATCAATGCTTTAGATATTTCGATTAAAGAGCAATTGCAATCCACGAATATGAATTTTTATCAAGATGAAGATACTTTGTATTTTCTTGGAGGATACGCTTTTAGTCCTACGGCAAACGATCATATCACTTTCCCGAAAATGATTTCTATCAATGTAAGTGGTTTAATCAACGCAATCATAAACGACCAAGCAATTGATGGTTTTTTCAAACAAATGAGCGATGAGAATTTTGCAGTTACAGGTGGACATTTAGGAAAAATTGGAGATACTTTTTACTTAGTTGGTGGGCATCGTTTTGATGGTCGTTACAACCCGATGGGAAATCCAACTTACACGCAAACTTATACTAGCGCGATTCGCAAGTTTAAAATCAATAATTCTGGTTCGCAATTATCAATTTCAAACTATAGTTCCATTGTGGATGAAGTTAATCTTCACCGTCGCGATTACAATTTGGTGCCTCAAGTTTTTGCAAACAACGAACTTGGTTACACAATTTCCTCGGGTGTTTTTCAGATAAATGCTGATTTACCTTTTCTTTATCCTGTTGATGTAAAGGCTTCTGGACACACACCAATCACTACCTTTAATCAATATTTAAGTAATTACCACTCTGCAAATGTTGGTTTATACGATGCTGATTTAGAAAAAATGTATTCTATTTTCTTTGGTGGAATTAGTCAATATTATCTTTCCAACGGACAATTGGTAAATGACCAAACGGTTCCTTTTGTGAAAACAATTAGCTTAGTTGCTCGCGATTCGAACGGTGGTTTGCAAGAGTTTGTTTTTGGAACGGAAATGCCAGAATTAATAGGTTCAAGTTCTGAATTTATCCCAAACCAATCGTTAGCTCATCACAGCAATGAAGTATTGAAGATGGAAACATTTACGGGTGATTCTATTATGATTGGTTATGTTTTAGGAGGAATTTACTCCACCGACAAAAGTGCGTTTACCAACAACAATACAGCGGCGACAAGTGCTCACGACGTGATTTATGAAGTTTGGCTGATGAAAGATTCAACCAACTCTATCACTACCATTGACGGTGTAAATCCATTTAGTACTAAAGTTTACCCTAATCCAAGTGATGGCAACGTGAAAATTCAATTTCAAGTGCCAACACAAGGAAACGTTGAGCTTTTCATTACCGATCAAAATGGAAAAATTGTTTATGAACGTTATTTTGAAAAGGTTAAAGTGGGTCAAAAAGCAATTGATTTACCCAAAAAAGCCAACTTAACAAACGGAGTTTATTATTTCAATTTTCTTTTTGAGGAAAAATATAGTAGTTTTCAAAAGGTCATCATTATCAATTAAAAAGTAATTGAGCTCTACTTGAAATAACAGATTAAAGGCAGGTAAATTTTATTTCTGATATAAGAATATAGCTAAATAATACACACAATTGCCTTTGCCTTAGTCGATAAAAAGTTATTTGTAAAATCTAATTTATTATTATTGAACTTTATGATTTTAACAATTCCTTTTTATAAACTTAGTATACGTTCATTTAGCACTGAGGGATTTTGTCCCTAATTTCGTTCTGCTAAATCTAGATTATGATTAAATCATTACACCTATTCTTATTTATTTTTTGTTTAATTAGCTACAGTTTTTCACAAACACCAACGCAAACCGTGCGCGGAAAAGTATATGACAGCGAAACGAACTTTCCATTAGTTGGCGTTAAATTGGAGATAAAAATTCCAAATAGTGAACCCTTTCGTTCAATTTCAAATCCAGATGGAGAATTTGAGATTAAAAAAGTACCAGTAGGAAAACATCAAATAACCGCGTCCTATTCATTATATGAAAGTAAAACAGTGACTATTGAAGTGAATTCTGGTCGTGAAATGGTTATCAATATTCCTTTGACAGAGGCGATTTCAACGCAAGAAGAAGTCACAGTATCTGCTCGTAAAAAAGGAGATGTAATTAATGAAATGGCTGTGATTTCTGCGCAACAATTCAGTGTGGAAGAGACAAATCGTTATCCAGGTTCACGAATGGATCCTGCTCGAATGGCTTCCAATTTTGCTGGTGTTCAAGGTGCCGACGATTCCAGAAATGACATTGTAATCCGTGGAAACTCACCTCTTGGAGTTGTTTGGCGTGTGGAAGGTATCGACATACCTAATCCTTCGCATTTTGCAATTTCTGGTAGCACTGGAGGACCTGTTTCGGTCTTGAATAATAAAATTTTAAGTAATTCCGATTTCTTTATGAGCGCCTTTCCTGCTGAGTATGGAAACAGTACTTCCGGAATATTTGATTTAAAGTTGCGAAATGGAAATAATAACCAGCATGAATTTACAGGACAATTTGGTTTTCTTGGCACAGAACTTTTAGCTGAAGGACCGATGAGCAAAAATGGAAAATCAAGCTATTTGGTGATGGGAAGATATTCTACCCTTTCCTTGTTTCAGCAATTGGGAATTCAAATCGGAACCGATGCCGTTCCTGTTTATGGTGATGGTGCTTTTAAATTCAATTGGCAATTAAAAAAAGGAGGTCAACTTTCGGCTTTCGGAATCGGAGGAAAAAGCAACATTTCAATTATGATTTCTGAACAAACTGAATATTCTAAAGAATTTTATGGTGAAGGCGACCGCGACCAATATTTTGGAACCTCGATGTTTGTAACGGGATTGAACTATAAAAAAGCATTGAATGAAAAAACATTTATTGCATCAACTTTAGCATATTCAGTAGAAGAACAACATTCATTACACAATTATTTACAGCGAAGTTTAGATACCAACGCAACAACAAATGCAGTTTCGATTCGCGTTGATTCGATTTATCAATTGATGTCGTATCAATTTTCAATTAATAAAATGTCTGGTTATTTCAGTGTTAATCATAAATTCAACAAACAACATTTAATCAAAGCAGGAATTAATGTGGATGGATTTTATATGAATCAATTAGATTCTGCATTAAAGAACGTCTTAGTTCCAAATGATTTTGCTGTTCGCTGGGATTACAAAGGATACTCTGCGTTAATACAACCTTTTGTTCAATGGAAATGGCGCGCAAATGACAACTTAGATATCACTGCTGGAATCCATTCTCAATATTTCTCAATGTCAAATAGCATTAGTATTGCCGAACCTCGCATGGGATTAAAATACCGTATGAATGGCAATCAATCTATTTTTATGGGTGCTGGAATGCATAGCCAATTACAACCACTTTACACTTACACCTACCACTTGACTGCAAACGATGGTTCGAAAATCTACCACAACAAAAACATGGATTTTATGCGAAGTTTACACACTGGAATTGGTTATGAAAAATCAATTGCTAAAGCTGGTCTGAATATCCGTACAGAAGCCTATTATCAATATTTATATGATGTTCCGGTAACGATTGCGCCATCTTCTTTTTCAATGATTAATATGGGTGGTGGATTTGCTCGAATTTTTCCAGATTCATTGCAAAATACAGGAACAGGTTTGAATTATGGTTTAGAGTTGACCGTTCAGAAATATTTTGATAAATCGTTCTTTTTCTTGTTTTCAGGAACCCTGTACGATTCTAAATACACTGGTAGCGATGGTATTTTAAGAAACACTTCTTATAATGGGAAATACGTTGCGAATTTATTAATCGGGAAAGAATTCAAATTGGGAGCTAAACATGTATTGGGAATTGGAGGGAAAGTTACCGTTGCTGGCGGAAGAAGATATGGATTGGTGAACATTGCCGAAACAGAAGAATTAAAAGAAATCATCTTTTTAGATTCTATGTTCAATGATTTACAATTTCAAGATTATTTCCGAATGGATTTGAAAATTAGTTGGCGAATGAACGCTGCAAAAGCAACACATGAAATTGGTTTGGATTTAGTAAACATCTTTAACACAAGAAATCTATTGAGTTTAGCTTATGCTCCAAGTCTTGACCCAAATGAGGTTGCACAACCAGGTTATCAGCCTACTGCACAAAAAACACAATTAGGTTTCTTACCAATCTTCTATTATAAAATTGATTTTAAGATTTCCAAAAAGGAATAAATACTGTGAAACAAACCGATATTGGTATTTTAATCTACCGAAAAAACTATTCTGAAAGTAGTTTAATCTTAACATTTTTCACAGAAAAGGGAGGACTTACAACCTATATTTTTAAAGGTGCGAAAAAGAAACAAAAAGCCATTTTCGCTTTGGGGATATATGAAATTTCCTATTTCAAACGACCAGAAAGTGACATGGGAATTATCAACTCCTTGGATAATGCAGTTCCATTAAATGACTTCTACAGCAATCCTCAAAAGATCATTCTTGGCTTTTTTATTGCTGACATTTTGAAACAAACCATAAAAATGGAGGAGGCCGATCCTTCGCTGTTTGAATTTTTGAAAAATCAGATTTTAGTGTTAGAATCAGCACAAGATTGCTTTAATTTCCCACTTCATTTCTTGGCTGGTTTAACTAGAGAATTGGGTTACTCTCCCCTATTTGAGTCCGACAATCCGATAAGTTTTGATATCAAAAAAGGCGAGTTTTCCGATTTTAAATCCATTAATTCAATTGGCATTGAAGGAGAAGTGGTTGATTTGTTGAGCTCATTATTTCAAGATGAATTAAAAACCAACTATTCTAATGAAACAACAAAAAAAGCACTCTATATTCTTTTGGAATACCTAACAATTCACACCCCAAAATTCAACGTTGCAAAATCAATGGAAGTGATTCGAGATACATTGTATTTCTAGGTATTCAGAAAGGGAATTTGTATATTAGGGTTAGAAATTATAAAAACAGTTTTCTGTTATTTATTTTGAAAGACTCGTTATTGTTGACTTCGAGAGCCTCAGTCAACAATAACTGGAGATTTTTATAATTGACAAATTGATTTATTATGAAAGGTTGGATGTATATTTTGGAATGTTCAAATGGAAGTTATTACACAGGGAGCACAATTGATTTAGTAAGGCGATTTAATCAACATCAAAAAGGAGAAGGTGCAAATCATACTAAAAAATTTTTACCAATTAAATTGATATATTTTGAAGAATATAAGTATGTTGCCGAAGCATTTTATCGTGAAAAACAAATTCAAGGTTGGAGTAGAAAGAAAAAAGAAACATTGATGAAAGGAGAAAATGAAATATTGCCAGAATTAGCAATTGCATACAGAGATAAAGTTATTAAGGATTCCAAAGAGCTTTTGGATATAAATTTGTGAGCAATAATTCAAATAATTAACTGAGGTCTTCTTTATAATTAATAATTCGAAAAATGCTGACTGAGGTTTTTCTGTAGAATAAGATTTAAAAAAATGCTGACTGATGCTCTCGAAGTCAACATTTTTCACCCAAAACAAAAAATCTACCTTACTTTCGTAGTCTCAAAAATCTAAAGCTTATGTTCACAGGAATTATTGAAGAAATTGGTATAGTAACAAAAATTGTACGTGAAGCAGGAAATATTCATTTTACGATTCAAGCACAAATGACTCCTGAATTGAAAGTAGATCAAAGTGTTGCTCACAACGGTTGTTGCTTAACAGTTGTTGACATAGAGGGACAGAATTATACTGTAACAGCCATTCAAGAAACATTGGATAAAACAAATTTGAACTATTGGGAAAAAGGCAGCAAAGTGAATTTGGAAAGATGCTTAGCTTTCAATGGTCGATTGGATGGGCACATCGTTCAAGGACATGTAGATACTATCGCCACTTGTACAAATATTGAAGATCAAAACGGAAGCTGGAAATATACTTTTAAATACAATGATGATCAATTAACCGTTGAAAAAGGCTCTGTTACTGTGAATGGTACTAGCTTAACTGTTGTTGATTCAAAAGAAAATTCATTTGCAGTTTGTATTATTCCATTTACCTATGAACACACCAATTTTCATCAATTAAAAGTGGGTGATATCGTAAACATCGAGTTCGATATTATTGGAAAATACGTTGCTAAGTGGATGAGTAGAGGATAATTAATTAAGAATTCAGTTTTATTTTAATTACTAAACAAAAAAAGAGGAGCTTTCACTCCTCTTTCAACCAACCTAAACTACTTAATTATGAACAAAGAATCCAAAATTGGACGTCTTTAAAAAAATAACGTAGCATTTATTCAATCATTACATTTCTTAAGAATCATTTAACATTTGTTAGAATAATTAATTGAAAAAAAAGAATTTTAGATGTCTTAACCTACGTTAACTAATCAGAATAAATGAAAACCTCAACTTTGTACCTAATTAATTGTTTAACAAAAAAAAAATAAAAACATGAAAAAATTATTTATCACTTTATCAGCAGCATTTGCTTTGGTTTCATTTGTTGTATTAGAAGCGTCAACTTGGTCTTTGGATGCTGGTCACTCTCGTTTAGGTTTTACTGTAAAACACATGGGAATTTCTGAAACAGTAGGTCAATTCGATAAATTCGACGTTAAAATCACTACTCCAAATGCTGATTTCTCAGGAGCAACAATCGAATTAACTGCTGAAGCAAAAACAATCAACACTTACCTTTCAATGCGTGATGATCATTTACGCTCTGCTGATTTCTTTGACGTTGAAAAATATCCAACAATCACTTTTAAAAGTACATCAGTGAAAAAAGCAAAAGGCAACAAATACGTTATCACTGGTAATTTCACTATGCATGGCGTTACAAAAACAGTTGTTTTAGCAGGTGTTCATACGGGAACAACTAAAAACAGAGCTGGTGCAGATTTAGCTGGATTGAAAATCACAGGAATGGTAAAAAGATCAGAATACGGAGTTGGAGCTACAATGCCAAACACAGTTGTTGCTGACGAAGTTTATTTAAATGCTGATTTAGAAGTATCTAAAAACTAATAAATTACACCTCGAGAGATGAAAGTATTAAAAATAGTTGCTTTATTTGTTCTAACTTTAACGTCTATAGCAGTACAAGCACAAAGTTGGAAGATTTCTGAAGATTATAATATTGCCTTTTCAAACAAAGATGTAAGCGGTGTTTTTAAAGAAATGTCTGGAAGTATTATTTTTGATGCGACTAAACTTTCAAGTTCAAAATTTGACTTAAAAATAAAAGTTGAATCAATTAGTACAGGAAATGGTATTCAAAACAAACACGCAAAAGGTGAAGAGTGGTTTAATGCAGATAAGTATCCGAATATCGAATTTATTTCTTCAAAAATAGAAAAAACTGAAACAGGATATAAAGCAATTGGGAAAATAGAAATACATGGTGTTAAAAAAGATATTACCATTCCTTTTTCTTTCGTCAAAAAAGGCTCTAAAGGAACTTTTGTTGCGAGATTTAGTGTAGATAGAACAGATTTCGGAGTAGGTAAAAAAGGTAATGATGTTGCCGAAACCTTAAAAATAGTTGCAACCATACCAGCAACATTAATAAAATAAATGATATGATAATAAAATACACTTCTTTAGCACTAATTTCTGGAGCCTTATCTGGGTTAGGATGCTTTCTTTATGCAATGGTTTATCAAGATTTAACTGTTGTTGATTACAGCGGATTTATTCCACCGAGTGCCATGTTTATTTCGTGCTTCGTAGGTTGTATTTTAGCTTCTGCTGGACATGCTCTTTTAGTTAAGTTAATGCCAAAAATTGGTGATATTATCTTTGGTTTTTTGTTTGCGATGATAAGTTTTGCAAGTATTCTGGGAGTTTTTAAAGCTACTTTACCAGATAACGACGACGAAAGTTACTATTATTTGATTTATGGCTTTGCAATACCTATGCATTTCTTTCCAATCGTAGTTTGGAATACTATTAAACCGATATTTATCAGAAAGTAATTCGAATTAATATCAAAAATGAAAGACTGTCTCAAAAGGGCAGTCTTTTTTATTTCACAAAAAATCCTTAATTTTAGTAAAAACCACAACGTTTTCTAATTTTATCCGTTAAGGAGGAAGTATTTTGAGGATTTTATTGAAACATATCACCACTATTTTGGGACTGGTTTTAGCCTTTCCTGCCTTGTCACAGCTTACAACAAGTACGGGACAAAGCCCTCAAGCTTTGGTTGAAAATGTCTTGCTTGGTCAAGGTGTAATTGTTTCGAATATTATGTACAATGGGAGCCCTTCAGCAATTGCTTCTTTTTCAGGTACAAATACCAATCTCGGAATTGATCAAGGAATAGTTTTAACTACAGGAACTGTTATTAACAATGGAAGTGGTCCTCAAGGTCCTAACAACCAAGCTGGTTGTGGAATGGATAATAACACGGGTGGATCGACTATTTTATCTAATTTAATAGGCGGAACCCAAACTTTTAATGCTGCAATTTTAGAATTTGATTTTATTCCATTCTCTGATACAGTTCGCTTCAAGTATGTGTTTGGTTCAGACGAATATCCAGAATTTGCACCGCCAAATAATTCAAGTTACAACGACGTTTTCGGGTTTTTTATTTCTGGCCCTGGAATTACAGGAATGCAAAATATTGCACGACTCCCAACAAATGGCAGTATAGTTTCTATTAATAATGTAAACAGTATTACCAATTCTCAATTTTACAACTTCAATGGCGATGGAAATAGTGCTCCTTACAATAATAATCCTTTTTACATCCAATACGACGGATTCACAGATGTATTGGAAGCTGTTTCACGTGTGCAATGCGGACAAACCTATCATTTAGTTATAGCTGTAGCTGATGTTGGAGACGGACAATGGGATTCTGGTATTTTTTTAGAAGCAAATAGTCTGTCCTCTGAAACACCAATAAGTGTTACTCATACCGTAAGTCAAAATTATTTTTTGAATCCTGATTGGATGGCGGAAGGTTGTGTTTCGGCAACAGTTACTTTAACCAGAGAGACCAATTTACAAACTTCTTTGACAATACCTTTAGTTATAACAGGAAACGCAACAAATGGTGTTGATTACACTTCTATCCCAAATTCAGTTACTTTTAATCCAGGGGAAGCAAGTGTTACTTTTTCATTGGATGCAATTAATGATAATGTAGCGGAGGGATTAGAAACAATTAATCTTACTTTTCAAATTTCAGATCCATGCGGTAATATTACACCAATTGGGGTGAATTTGTTTATACAAGATGTCGCTGATTTACAAGTTAATATTCAAAGCCCATCTATTTCTTGTCCAGGTGATAATATTCAATTGAATACAACAGTTACTGGAGGAATCAGTCCATATTCGTATTTGTGGAGCACAGGAGAAACGACATCTAATATTAGTATTGCACCAAACGCTTCTGGAAATTATTCAATAATTGTAAATGATGTTTGTATAGGCACTAATGTTTACGATACTGTTTTTGTTCAAGTACCTGTTTATACTCCTTTAGTTTTAGCTCCTATACCAGATATTACAGAGGTTTGTCCTTTTATAACGCATACATTTACAGCGAATGTCTCTGGTGGAACAGGTGTTTATACCTACAATTGGCGAATTTTAAACGGTCTTAGTCAAGGTTCAACAAATTCAATAACAGTAAATCCTGCTGCTACAACTACTTACATTGTTACCGTTAGTGATAATTGTGGTGCTACTATTTCAGATACTATTCTTTACACAATAACTGCTCCTCCACTTATCGTTACGGTGAATCCACCAATAGAGATTTGTCCGGGAGATAGCGCAATGGTTTATGCTACTGCCTCTGGTGGAGTTGGTAATTATACCTATTTATGGTCGCACAATGGAGCTACGACTACTGCCACTTGGGTTCGACCTTATTTCACAGGTTTTTATGAAGTAAAAGTTTCAGACGGTTGTAATACATTTACTATTTCTGGTTTTGCGCCAGTTACTGTTGTCAGGCCAATTGCAGATTTTAACATTTTAAGTCAAACTTTGAATGAGGATTTACCAATTTCTTTTCAAAACACTTCCGTAAATGCGGTGGATTATCAGTGGCTTTTTAGCGATGGAGGTTCTTCAGCTGAAATGCATGCAAGCCATATTTTTGATACTGCTGGAGTTTATTACATTACCTTAATTGCCGAAGATGCTAAAGGCTGTAAGGACACGATAACCAAGCAAATCATCATAAAAGAAGAATTGTACATTTATATTCCAAATACATTTATTCCTGATGGGGATCGATTTAATAATTTCTTTTTAGGAAGTTTTGTCGGTGTAGCTTGGATAAAATTGGAAGTGTTTAACCGTTGGGGTCAATCCGTTTATTATACTGAGGATATGAATTTCCGATGGGACGGTAAATACAAAGGTAAACAAGTACAAGATGGAACCTACATTTGGAAATTAATCTATAAGCCAAATCGGGAAATAGAACAACTGATGACAGGGCACGTGAATGTCTTGCGTTAGTTTTGTCAACTAAATTAGAAAAGTGAAATTAATCATTCGTAAATTTTTTAATCTCTTGAATTAATTTAAATTTACTGATTATGAATAGAATAACAACTTCTTTATCTTGCTTTTCACTTTCCTTACTAGGGGTTTTTCTTAAGAATTTTCAAAAGTTTATAATTCCGATAGTACACTAGAGCCTGTTGATTTGATTGCATTAAGTGATGGGAATGCTGTTTTTCTTTCTTAAAATTTATAAATTAGTAAGTTTACACAGAACACTTACAAAATCTAATTCTCAATTCGTAATCCGCAATTATCTAAAACCTAGCAGTAATTCCGCCCATCACTTGGAAACCTTGAACTGGGTAACTTAACCAGCGATTGTAGCGTTGTGCAGCAAGATTGTTGAATTGTAAGAAAGCAGAAACGCGTGTATTGTAACGGTATTCAAAACCTAAATTCAAATCTACAATTGTTCCCAAAGCTTTGTAATACTGACCATTTTCTTGCTTCACATCTTGACCAGGACCGTATACCAACGCTTGTCTTCCTGTTTCTAAATTTCCTTCTAAGTTCACTAAGAATTTATCGTAAAGGTTGTAAGCTCCACGTACCATAAATTGCAATTGTGGTAAATTCCAGGCAAAAGCTTGATTTTTCGTTTCGTAAGAATAAAAACGTCCAATACCGTCGATTTTCAATTTTTCATTTAACTGATAAGTCAAAGATGCTTCCACTTTCATTTGATTCAGAGTATCATAAATCACATTGAATTTATTTCCTAGCGAATAAAGCGTGTCATTAACAAATAGTGCTTTATTCATAATTTTAGCATAACTTAAATTGACATTGAAAGTCATTCGTTTGCTTAAGTTTCCTTTAAATCCTGCGTAAATGTCAAACGGATTGTGTTCGTTTTGTAACTGTACATTTGTCAAAACAAATTGATTTTCAGCAGCTAAGGAACGGAAACTTGTTTGTTTCAATCCACCTCTAACACCGATAAAAGGGATGAACATATCATTCACGAATGAATATTTCACCTCAGCCATTGGGTAGATGTATGTTTTTGCCTTTTCTTGAATATCAATGCTTAACAAAACTCCTAAATTCACTTTCAAACGATTGCCTGCTTTCCTTGTCAAAACACCTGGATGAAAATCAATAATAGTGTTGTTTCGTACTAAACCTGAATCAATTGGAGAAATTACCGAGTCTTGAATTCCGTAACGGTAACCGTTGTAGCGAACCCCTAAGTTTCCATAGAATTTTTCCGTTTTGTAATTGTACCAAAGTTTGGTTTTGAAGTAAAAATCATGGTCTTGCGTTTTCCAATCTGCCAAAGAATCAATAATTGGTTTTTTAGTTGTCAAATAGCTATAACCTGTGCTGATTTTATAATTCAAAATAGAAGTATCTCCACGATTTCCTATAAACTCAAAGTCACCACCCACTTGTTGGAAACGTTGTGAAATCGAATCTTTAGCAATCGAATCAATTGGAATTCCGTAATAATTGAAGCCATCATTTTTATAATGCAAACTTCCCAATAAGTTGTAATTGCTCTCATTGATTTTCCCGAAAAGCTTAATATCAGTTCTGTCAAAATTTGCAGGAGCATAAGTAACCTTGTCGCGATCTTTCACATCACCGAATGAACTTAAATGTTTAATGTGCGCTCCGTACGTATTGCTTCTAGAGCGCGTTGAGTTAAAATACAATTCTCCAAGAGGCATAATCACTGATCCAATACCGATTTTCGCATAAAACGGATACAGTTGTTTCAATTTCTCAGTTGTTTCAACTGTTGCAGCTTCGATTGTATCTAAAGAAATTTTTGTTGTTCCTTGATAAACAAGCATAGGGTAAGAGGCAACGGGCGCCGCTTTTACAGTGTCAATAATTTTTGGAGTTTCCGTAATTCGGAAAGCAGGCTCGATTTGGCGATTTCCAGTTCCATCAACTATAATGTCGGCTGGCTGCGCGAAAACTTGCAGTGCGACTAATATAAAGGTAAAAATAGCTACTAACTTTTTCATTCTATTCGCCATTAATTTCGATTTTCTTTTCTTCTTTTGGTCCTTCAATTGCTGGAGGATTTTTCAATTGCATCAATTCATCCCACAAGTCGTTTGCTTCAGTCAACACACCATCGTTTTGGTCTGGATAAAAGCTGATAACCGATTTCAATGTCGATTCTGCTTGGAATAAATCATCGTTAATGATATGAATGCGAGTTTGTAAAATCAATCCTTTTGCAACCCAGAAATTATAACTTGGTTTCATTTTAACCAATGCTTTAATCTCAGAATCTGCTTTTCCATATTCCGCTTGTTTGAAATTGATGGAAGCAAGTGTGTATTTAGCTTCAGCACCCATCGCAGTGGTCGTATTTTTAACTAACCATTCCAGTGAAGTTTTTGCTTCCGTGTAGTTCGCTAATTTATAATTCGATATTCCTTTGGCATACTCTGCTTCAATTCGTTGTTGATTGGTAATTGAAGGCGTTTCAATAACAAACTTAGCATAAATCGCTGCCTTTGTGAAGTCTTCTGTTAAGAAAGCACAACGCATCAAGCCCAAACGAGCAGTGAAAACAAATGCTGGTTTAGAACCAAGTTGTTCATACTTTTCGTAATATTTATAGGCTTTCACATAATCTTTTTTAAGATAGTGGTAAGCAGCAGTTCTAGCAGCAGCATATTCAGAAAAAGCATTTACCGGTGTTTCTAAGAATTTCTCAAAATTGGTTACTGCTTTTGCGGTGTCTTTCAAACGGAAGTAACTGTGACCTAAGTAATAATAAATTTCATTTACGAATCTTCCTTCAGGGAATTTGCTCAAATACAATTCAAACTTTGGCGCAGCTTCCACGTAATTACTGTCTTGATAGGCCGACCAAGCTGGATTAAAGAAAATATTCTCTTTTTCATCCTTGGAAATATTTGCACATTCGTAACGGTCTGCTAAGTCTGCCGCTTTTTCAGGGAATTTTTGAGTAGTGTAAACATCAAATAAACCTTTCACTGCTTTCTCACACACTTCTCTTACTTTTTCATTTTCAGCTAAGATTTTTGTGTATTCCAATTCTGCTTTGGTGTAATCCCATTTCTTATAGTACAAATCGGCGATACTCAATTTAACATCTAATAAGTAAGGTGCTTTTGGAAAATCTAAAACGAATGATTTATACAAACTCAAAGCCTCATCGTACATTGCTTTTTCAACATAAGAACGCGCTAAATCGTACGTACTGTTCATCACATATTTAGAATTTTTGTACTTACTGATTAGTTCTTTTAACGTTTTGATTTTTTCATCTGATTGACGATCATAACCATACGATTTTGCTAAGTAAAAAAGTGCTTTATCATTTAAAGGCGTATTTAATTTCAAAGCTTCTTTGTAGAACTCAATCGCCAATAAATTTTGTTTCGTTGAATAATAGCCATCTGCTACGCGGAAAGTTGCATCTGCGATTTTAGCTTGATTTGTTGGCGAAGATTGCAGATAAATTCTAAAACTTTTCACGCCTTCTTCGATATCACCCAATTGGAAATAAGCATAACCCATATTGTAGTAAGCATCTACTTTTTCTTTTAAGGAATTAGACGCTGGAGAACCTAAAAATTCACGGTAGATGGAAAGTGACTTTTCTACTTCGTTGTTTCTAAAATAAATATCTGCTGTCCAATATCTAGAAAGGGCAACCATTTGTGGATCGATTGGGTATCTTTCAACCAATTTAAAAGCATCCAACGCTCCTTGTAAATTATTCTTTTGGAACATTTCTACTCCATAATTGAAAGCTACACTTTGATACACTTTTTTCATTTGCGCATCTTTCACCGGAAGATTATCCAATGATTCCAAAGCTTTTGCGAAGTTGCTGGTATTAGTGTAAACGTTTACCAAATACTGATAAACGTCTTTTTTACGTGAAGAATTCGGGTAGCGATTCAAGTAATTTTCAAAAGCTCTAACCGATTCATCGTAGGGATTGATGTCCACTTTGAACGAAATAACTGCAAAATTATACAAGGCATCTTCTTGAATAACTGGAATCGTTTTCATCTCTGAAGCACGTTCAAAGGCACTTCTTGCAGGTAACAATTTATCGATTGCTAAATAAGCTTCACCAATTTGATACATCGCGATTTGGCCCAAACTATCTTCCACACGTGTCACCTTATCCCACTGCTTAATTGCTTTTTCAGATTGATTAGTTTTATAATAACAATATCCTAACTCGTAAGAATCATCGCGCTTAACTTTTGCTTTCGCTTGGTATTTTTCTAAATAAGGAATAGCTTCTTTGAAATTGCCAAGTTTATAATGTGAGTTTCCAATAATGTGATTGATATCCGCTTCGTTATTGAGTTCATTTGCTGTTACAACAGACGGTGCAAAATCAACAACCTCTTGATATTTAGCTTGTTTGTGATAGATTTGAACGATGTAGTAAGGAACAACAGCACTAAAAGTTGAATCACTTTTTAATTTCAAAAATCCTTCTAAAGCAACTGAAAGCGAATTTTTCAAATAACTTAAGTGCGAATAGAAATACAAACTAGGTGCTGCGTATTGCGACTTACCATCTTTTGCATCACGGAAAGCCGAAAAAGCGGTTTCAGTGTCAGCGTTTTGCATTGCTGAATAACCAAGTTTGAATAAAAATTCTTCTTGTTGTGTTTTATCTACTTCATTTACAGGTACTTTTTGATACCAAACTTGCGCATTAAGAAAATCTTCCTTTTGGAAAAAGTAATTTCCGATTTTGACACCGATAATGTGTTTATAGATATTTTCAGGATACTTCTTGTTGAAAGCTTGCAAAAGAGGAATCGCATCATTGTTGAATAATTCCAAAGCAGAAATTCCTTCGTAGTAAAGCGCTTTTATGTAAAGAGGATCATTTTCGTTTTTGAACTGATTCACGAAAGTTCTGAACTCTTCACGTGCAGCGCTAAACTGTGCTTTTTCGTACAATTCCTCAGCCCTGTAGAAAGTTGTATAATCACTTACATATTTCTCTGTTTGCTGCCCAAAAGCCACGCAAGGGAGCAAAATCACTATAAATAACAGCTGTTTGACCATAGATTTCATCGCTTGTAAAATTAACTTTATGACTAGCGAACAATTTTCACAGACTCAAAAGTTTTAAACCTGAATTTGTTAAGATAAAATCGGACAAGACCGCATAGGTTACAGAAGTCTCCGCATTTTTGTAAAAACAAAATATATCGTGTCGAAAATCATAACAATTTCAAATGCCCAAATTTATCAGCAACAAAAGTTAATTTTAAAGAACGTTTGGTTGAATTTGGAAGAAACAGAATTTGCTTATTTAATAGGTAAAACGGGTAGTGGTAAAAGTAGTTTACTGAAAACACTATACGGCGAAATTCTGTTGAAAGAAGGAGAAGGAATGGTGGCAGGGTATAACCTCAAACGCCTTACCAAACAAGAGATTCCGTTTTTGAGAAGGAAAATTGGAATTGTATTTCAAGACTTTCAATTATTGATGGACAGAACCGTTCTTCAAAATATGTATTTTGTGTTGGGTGCAACTGGTTGGAAAGATAAAAATCTCATTCATAAAAGAGCGTTGGGCTGCCTACAATTGGTGGGAATTGAATCGAAAGCGAATGATTATCCGAACACACTTTCGGGTGGTGAACAACAACGCGTGTCGATTGCGAGAGCGCTTTTAAATCAACCGAAATTAATTCTTGCCGACGAACCGACAGGAAATCTCGACCCCGAAACATCAGAAGAAATTATGCAACTTTTAATTGCCGTTGCGAAAGAAGAAAAAACCGCGATTTTAATGGCAACGCACGATATGCAAATGGTTAGAAGTTTCCCTGGTAGAATAATTAAAGTAGAGAATGGGGAATTGAAAGAGGTGTAGAATCTTTTTTCTAAACTATAACTTAATCAAAATTTAGTTTTTTTCAATCAAAAACAATTGATTTATTCTATTTAAGTGGAATATATGCATAATGTACTTCCATTTGCAATTACTCCGTTCGTAATTAATAAGCTTCGCGTACTTCCGTTTGCAATTAGCAATTAAATCCGTTTGCAATTAATAAGCATAATATACTTCCTTTCACAATTATTCAACCCCACAATTCTTTCCGGCAACAAATCCAGTTGTCCACGCAGATTGAAAGTTAAAACCGCCTGTAATTCCATCGATATCCAATACTTCTCCCGCTAAAAACAAACCTTTTACTTTTCTGCTTTCCATCGTTTTGATGTCAATATCTTGCAAAGAAACACCTCCCGCAGTTACAAATTCTTCTTTGAAAGTTGTTTTTCCTTTTACTTCATAACGGTCGTTGATTAAAGTGTTTACCAGTTTATTCAGGTTCTTTTTACCTAAGTCTTTCCAGCGGATTTCTTGTGAGATTTCCGATTTTTGAAGCAAAAAATGCCACAAACGATTCGTAATAGGAAAAGGGTTTAAGTTTCCAACCATTTTTAGACCGTGTTCATAGATAATTCCAGCGATAAACTTTCGTAATTCGTCCTCTTTTACTTCATTTAACCAATTCACTAAAACGGCAAACTCATACTTTTTCTCCTCCAAAACACGTGCACCCCAAGCTGAAAGTTGTAAAATCGCTGGTCCACTCATTCCCCAATGCGTCACCAAAAGCGGTCCTTTTCCAAGCAATTTTGTTCCCTCTACTCTTACAGTTGTTTTTTCAACTACATTTCCCATCAATTCACGAATTGGATTTTCGGGCATATTGAAAGTAAAAAGCGAAGGTACAGGCTCAATGATAGTGTGACCTATTTTCTCTAAAAACTCCAAACCAGAACGTTTAGGCTGACCACCAATTGTTATAACAAGACGATCTGCTTGAAATCGTTTTTCACGAGTTTGAATAACGAATAGCGCATCTTGTTTTTCAACCGCTATAACGGATTGATTGTAAAGAATTTTAACACCCAACTTTGAAGCTTCAGATAAAAAACAGTCGATTATTGTTTGTGAATCATTTGAAAGTGGAAAAATACATCCGTCGGGATACGTTTTCATCTCAACGCCTCGATGTTTGAACCATTGAACAGTAGAGTCAGCATTGAATTGTTCAAATGCTTTTTTAAGGTAATTTTCACCACGAGGATAATGTGTTGCCAATACTTTATTTTCAGAGCAAGCATGCGTGACGTTACAACGTCCTCCACCAGAAATTTTCACTTTACCTAAGACTTTTGCTGCTTTTTCGTAAATGGTAACTTCTGCTTTTGGGTATTCTTTTTTAGCTGTCAATGCTGCGAAAAATCCAGCTGCACCTCCACCAATAATGGCAATTTTCATAGGTCAAAGATAGGGAAAAGTGAAGTTTCGATAGCCATCAATAAGAAAATTGAAAGAGTCAAATAAATGTAAAATTCAATTACAGTTCTATTTTACCTTTTTTAGCATTCATTTAATTCCATAAATTTTTAGCTAAAAGATAATTAAGATCAATTTCTTTGAATCAACATCAGAGTAAGGTTTGGATAATTGCAAATTAAAACTTCGACATCAATTACAATTCTTTCTACCCCTTTCCATACAAATTGCAAGCAAAGTAAATATTTTTCGCATCTTTGATTACTCAAAAATTTTAACATGGAAAATAGCCAAAAATACATCACCGAAAATCAAGAACGATTTTTGAACGAATTAATAGATTTACTCAAAATTCCATCGATTTCTGCGGATCCAAGCTACAAAGAGAATGTTCATGCCTGTGCTCAACACCTCGCTGACAATCTAACTAAAATAGGAATTGACAACGTTGAAATTTGCCAAACGGCAGGTTATCCAATCGTTTATGGAGATAAAATTGTGGACGCTTCTTTGCCAACAGTTTTGGTTTATGGTCACTACGACGTGCAACCAGCTGACCCCTTGGAATTGTGGACTTCACCGCCATTTGAACCCGTAATTAAAGTGACCGACAAACATCCGCAAGGAGCCATTTTTGCACGTGGAGCTTGTGACGACAAAGGACAAATGTTCATGCACGTGAAAGCCGTGGAAGCAATGTTGTCAAGTGGCGAACTTCCTTGCAATGTGAAATTCATGATCGAAGGCGAAGAAGAAGTTGGAAGTGAAAACTTAGGCATTTTCATAAAAGAAAATAAAGAAAAATTAAAAGCGGACATTATCCTCGTTTCCGATACAGGTATGTTGGCAAACGACGTTCCATCTATCACAACAGGTTTGCGTGGTTTGAGTTATGTTGAAGTGGAAGTAACTGGTCCAAACCGCGATTTACATTCTGGACTTTACGGAGGATGCGTTGCAAATCCAATCAATGTATTGGCTGAAATGATTGCTTCATTACACGACGAAAATGGAAAAATTACCATTCCAGGATTCTACGACAAAGTGGTGGAGTTGACAGACGAAGAACGAGCTGAAA
>CAZDKE010000014.1:21591-64260 GCA_964506255.1 uncultured Lishizhenia sp.
GCACCGTTTTCGCACGAAGCATATTGTCAAGCCTTGGATTTAAAAGATACAATGGGTGAAGAAGGCTATTCAACTCCTGAACGCGGCTCAATTCGACCAACATTGGACGTAAACGGAATTTGGGGAGGTTACACAGGAGAAGGTGCAAAAACAGTTATTGCATCTAAAGCATTTGCGAAAATTTCTATGCGTTTAGTGCCCGACCAAGACCCAGAGGAAATCACACAATTATTCAAATCACACTTCGAGTCGATTGCTCCGAATGCAGTGCGCGTTGTTGTTAAACCACATCATGGTGGTCAAGCAGCTGTTACGCCAATTGATTCCATCGGTTACAAAGCAGCAAGTTTGGCGTATGAAAAAGCGTTTGGCAAAAAACCAATTCCAGTAAGAAGTGGCGGAAGTATTCCAATTATCGCGTTGTTTGAACAAGAATTAGGATTGAAATCAATCTTAATGGGCTTTGGTTTAGACAGCGATGCAATCCACTCACCAAACGAGCATTACGGTTTGTTCAATTACTATAAAGGCATTGAAACGATTCCTTATTTTTACCACTATTTCAACGAATTAAACGCATAAAATGAAAGTTATTTATCTTGCAATTTTAACGCTGGTTTTACTGGCTTGTGCTCCTTTTAAGGAACCTGTTTTCAAAAGTTACGACGGGATGGAAGGTCTAAAAATGGATGGAAAAAATATCAAATTCACCTTAAAAGGAACAATTGAAAATCCAAATTGGTACGCCTTGAAAGTGAAACCATCGATGCTAGAAGTAACAATAGACGGTAAAAAATTCGCCAATGTTTATTTGGATGAAAAAGTGAAAATTAAAGCAAAACAAGCGGTTTCAATTGCAGCTCCAATGCATGCTGAGGTTGAAGAAGGAGCAATGATGCGTATGATGGGAATGGCTTTAAAAGACTCCGTTCGTTTGAATTTAGCTGGCGATGTGAAAGGTGGCGTTTTCTTCATTTACAAAAAATTTCCTGTAAACATTACGCGTTCTGTTTCGCCAAAAGGATTGAACCCGATGAAAAGCATGAATCCATTTAAAAAAGATTAAAATGTTATCCAAAGAAGCTCCCAAAAAACTATTTTTACTTGATGCGTTTGCGCTGATTTACAGGGCTTATTTTGCATTTGCGAAGAATCCACGTGTCAATTCCAAAGGACAAAATACTTCTGCGGCTTTTGGTTTCACGAATGTATTGATTGATGTAATAAAAAACGAAAAACCAACACATATCGCAGTCGTTTTTGACCCGCCGGGAGGTTCAACGCATCGAATAGAAATTTCTGCGGCCTATAAAGCGCAACGAGAAGAAATGCCAGAAGATATTCGTTCGATGATTCATCCGATCAAACAAATTGTGGAAGCTTTTAATATCCCAATTTTGGAATTAGCTGGTTACGAAGCAGATGACGTGGTAGGAACGATTGCCAAAATTGCCGACCAACGTGGATTTGTGACGTACATGATGACGCCCGATAAAGATTACGGACAATTGGTAACAGAAACATCTTTTATTTTCAAGCCTGGTCGTGGTGGAAATCCGCCTGAGATTTTGGGAGTAAAAGAAGTGTGTGAGAAATTTGAGGTGGAACGACCAGAACAAGTGATTGACATTTTAGGACTATGGGGAGATGCTTCAGACAACATTCCTGGGATTCCTGGGATAGGCGAGAAAACCTCGAAAATACTAATTCAAAAATACGGTTCAATTGAAAATTTGATTGCACACGCTCACGAATTGAAAGGCAAGCAACAAGAAAACGTTATCAATTTTGCGCAACAAGGTTTGGAGTCCAAGCAATTGGCAACAATCATCACCGATTTAGATGTTGAATTCAATGAAGATGAGTTGATTATGTGTCCGCACGATGATGAAAAAATCAAAGCGATTTTCACAGAATTAGAATTCAGCAACCTTGCGCGACGCATTTTAGGAACAGATATCGTTGTAACTTCTGCATCGAACACAGGTTCAAAACCAGTAGATGCAGCGCAATTGGATTTGTTTGGAATGCAAAGTATGGTTGAACAGCAAGAGCCAATTGCCACATCTTCATATAAAACAATTGTTACTGAAAAACCAAGTTATCATTTGATTACTTCGCCAGAAGACCGTAAAGAATTGCTGGAATTATTACTGAAACAATCTCAAGTTTGCTTCGATACGGAAACCACTGACATTGAAGCAATGCACGCAGATTTAGTTGGATTCTCGTTTTCATACAAAGCACGCGAAGCATTTTACGTGGCGGTTCCAAAAGATTTTGAGGCAGCAAAAAGTATCATTCACGAGTTCAAACCGTTCTTCGATGATCCGTCGATTGAGAAAATAGCACACAATATAAAATACGATTTGAAAGTTTTGCACCGCTATGGAATCACAGTGGCGGCACCAACTTTCGACACAATGATTGCTTGTTATTTAATTAATCCAGAAGCGAAACAAGGAATGGATTTCTTAGCGAATTATTACTTGAATTATCAACCGATTTCCATCGAAGCTTTGATTGGAAAAAAAGGGAAAGGTCAAGGAAATATGGGCGATTTGGCTCCTGAAGAAATAGCAGATTATGCCTGTGAAGATGCAGACATAACGTTCCAATTGAAGCAATTATTTGAGCCAGAAATTCAAAAACCACATTTATATAACTTGTTCTACAACATGGAAATGCCTTTGGTGGAAGTGTTGAAAGATATGGAACAAGAAGGAATTTCAATCGACGCGAATGCATTACACGAATATTCCAAAGAATTGGACATTACCTTGATTGAATTGGAGCGCCAAATCAAAGAACACGCAGGCATTCCGTTTAATTTAGATTCACCAAAACAATTGGGAGATGTACTTTTTGAACACCTGAAAATTTCTTCTAAAGCGAAAAAAACCAAAACAGGACAATACGCAACTTCAGAGGATATTCTACAAAAACACGAGCACGATCACCCTATTATTCCATTGATTTTGGAATACCGTCAATTGCGAAAGTTAAAGAGCACGTATGTGGATGCTTTGCCAACTTACGCAGATAGAAACGATGGACGCATCCACACAAATTTCATGCAAACGGTTACTGCAACAGGTCGTTTGAGTTCCAATAATCCGAACTTGCAAAACATTCCGATTCGCTCCGCAAAAGGACGTGAAATCCGCCGTGCATTTGTGGCTCGTAGCAACGAATATAAAATTATGGCGGTCGATTATTCGCAAATTGAGTTGCGCATCATTGCAGCTTTAAGTGAAGACACGAACATGATTCAAGCGTTCCGTGATGGATTAGACATTCACGCGGCAACGGCAGCAAAAGTATTCCACACTGAAATTGAAAACGTAACGCGCGACCAACGAAGTGCAGCAAAAGCAGTAAATTTTGGAATCATTTATGGACAATCGGCTTTTGGTTTAGCACAAAATTTGGGAATTTCTCGCACCGAAGCAAAATCAATTATCGACAGTTATTTTGAGCAATACGGAACCATTAAATCGTATATGGACAAAGTGATTGCTCAAGCGCGCGAAGAAGGCTATGTGGAAACAATTATGAAACGACGTCGCTATTTACCAGACATTAATTCTGCAAATGCAGTGGTACGTGGTTATGCCGAACGAAATGCTGTCAATGCACCAATTCAAGGTTCTGCTGCAGACATTATCAAAATGGCGATGGTAGCGGTTCACAAAGCGATGTTGCACGAAAAAGTGAAATCGAAAATGATTTTGCAAGTGCACGATGAGCTTGTTTTTGATGTGCACGTTTCGGAAGAAATGTTGATGCAATTATTGGTCAAAGAAGCGATGGAAAGTGCGATTCAATTAGCCGTTCCGATGGAAGTAGAATTGAAGCTGGCGCAAAATTGGTTGGAGGCGCATTAGGATGTACGTGATGCTTATTAATTGCGAACGAAAGAATTGCGAATTGCGAACGGAGTTAAACATTGCTTATTAATTGCGAATTAAAAACTTACTGTTTCTTTTTAAGAATCGTTAGAGAAAAACGTTCGCAATTCTGAGTTTGCAATTGGCAATTTATCTACCTCATTCTTGATAAATACCACTTCTTGTCCAATATCATCAGTGCACAACGTTCAATTAATTTTGCAATCAACAAATATCTACGGTGGACTCAAAAATATCACACTCGGACTTGTTATAATTGAAACAGTTGCTGTGGTTGATTGTGCAGAACAGTTATTGGAATCGGTGACCGTGACGGAATAATTATCTGCGGAAGTAACGGAAATTGTCTGCGTAGTTTGTCCTCCAGGTGACCATACATAGCTTTGTCCAGAAGGATTAGCCGTTAAGGTGATGCTGCTACCCGAACAAAGTGGTGCATTTCCTGTGATGTTGGGTGTTGGATTTGGGTTCACGATGACTGTTGCAATAGAGCTATAAGTTACCGTTGCACAGTTACTGGAAATTTTAGCGAAATAGTAGGTCGTGCCAGGCGAAGTTGTTGGTGGCGAATAAGTAGCTCCAGTAGCTCCAGAAATCGCTGTTGCACCACACAAATCGTTCGAGGTGTTAGAATACCATTGATAGGTCAATGCGTTGGAACTGGTTGCCGAAGCTACGGTTAGTGTTGTTGCTGTTCCATTTTGACAAACGGTGGAGTTTTGCGCGGAAACATTGTTGGTGTTGGAAATTGTTGCTGAAGTAGAATTTGGTGTGAAATCGATGCCGGCGAAACGGTAGTTGGATGGAGCTATTATTGGCCATCCAGTTGTGACAACTGTAAAATTATTGCCAGTTGGATTATCAATTAATTTCTCAATTTTATTAGGTGCATTACTTCCATTTATTGCGGTAGTAACATAAATTACATCATTTGAACCAGAATAATCTACTACCAAACCGATTCCCCAGGTTTGATAATTGTATTGATATGTCCAAGCTCCACTTACAAGTTTATATTTACTAACCCCTCTGTAAGACGAATTGCTTCCATTATCTGCAACGTACATCGTGCATCCATCTGGGCTTATTGAGAAACCATAAATACCAGGATTTGAGTAGGTAGTTAACAATCCATTTGTTATTTGTGTTCCACTTGTTGGTAAACCTGTCCCCACTTGAAATACATTGGAACTTGAAGAATAATAGAGTTGATTGTTAAAGATTTCCAAACCACGTGCATTTGCACTTACCAATTGGTTAAAACTGGAGCCGTTGTAATAATATACACCTTGGTTACCTCCTGCTCCTGTTGCGTAAAAATTTGTAGCACTAATCGGAATTGTACCTCTTAAGTGATCACCACTAAATGGAATTGGTGCACTAGTTGGGAAAGAGGTATAGGATTGTACGACACCATTAGCGTCTAAAATGGAATTGACTTTATTGATTAAATCTGCGTTGATAGGTGAAGTTATATCTAGAGCTGTACCTGACGATACACTATATCCTGGCACAGATAAATGTCCATTGAATGAATTTAGCAAACCAACTGATGCTGCTGTAAAATTTTGGTTTAATAAAGTTGAACCCGTAAATGGTGCAGAGATAGTTTGAACTATATTTCCCGAAGCTGTAATTTCTTGAATGGAAACAGGTGCTGCACTATTAGTTGAAGCTATATTTCCATCTCCCACTCGATATACAACAAGATTACATGAAGTAAATGGCAAACAAGGCTCTACGGAAATCGTAACTGTAAAACCACTTCCTAAACAAGACCCATTCGTTGGAGAAAAAATATAAACTGCTGTTCCATTTCCTGTTAATGATGCTGTTAATGATGTACCACTCCCTGCTGTACCGCCTGAAACGCCTGTTTGTGTTGGTGCGCCCCATGTAAATGTTGTTCCTGATGGAATATTCCCATTGGTTCCATTTGTTGGTGTTACTGTTACTGCTGTTCCTGAGCAAGTTACAGCAGTCATATTGGTAACCGTCGGGGTTGGATTTACGGTTACTGATACAGTAAATGTTGTACCAGTACATGAACCTGCAACTGGCGTAACGGTGTAACTTACAGTAATTGGCGCATTGGTGGTATTGGTCAAGGTTCCTGAAATGCTACTTGCGCTGGTTCCTGCTGCTGTTCCCGTGATTCCTGGAACACTTGGTGCTGCCCATGAGTATGTTGTACCTGCAGGAACAGTACCATTGGTGCCATTCGCTGGTGTGACAGAAAACGCTGTACCACTACAAACAGTTGTTATCATATCTGTAACAATTGGCACAGGATTTACAATCACTTTTCTACAATCCGTTGCCCAAGCACCACCACAATTATTGGCACCCGTTGCGGTTACGAATAAAGCATACGTTGTTGTGGCACTTACCACACCTGGCGATAACGTTAAATTGGTTTCTCCTGCAAGAGGTGTCCATCCCACGGTACTCGAACCTGTTGGACAAGAAACATTTCCTGCTTGCGAATACCATTGATAGGAAAACGAACCATTTGCACCACTTGCCGCAGTTGCAGTGATGGAAGAAGCGGTTTGACCTGCACAGATGGTTTGGGTATTGGTGAAACAATAATTAAATGAATTAGTATTTCTCGGAGCAGGACTTGCAGTCGAAAAATCCGTAGAATTATTATTGTTATCAATACAACCATTACTGACTCTCCAAATTGCATTTGTATTACTAGGTGCTGGAGCATTACTCGTCTCGTTACAAACTACAGATGTTGTACCATACCCCACTTTATCAACAATTGTTCCTTGCGTACAGCTTGTTAAAACTGCATTGTTGCTTACTAAAGCCATTTTCCCCTGCGAATTACTAATATTAGTTGAGGTTGGTGCTGTTAAATCAGCGGTAACTACAGCACCTGTGGCTCCATCATTAACATGAATTAAAAAGTATTGACCTGGCAATAAATTAACTCCTGATGGAATTGTTGCAAGTATAGACCATGTAGAATTTCCTTGTGTTTGATATTGAATAGAATATCCTCCTATGGCTTGAGATAATGATGTGGGATTAAAAATTTCTATAAAATCATATCTGTAGGTATTTCCTCCCCCTCCGTATATTTGACTAATTACTACATTAGTTGCAGTTCCAGCGCTTGTGATACCTTGAACGGTTCCGGTAGTGAAAGGTGGCAACACCGTTACGGTAACAGTAAAGCTTGCACCAGGACAAGAACCCACAGTCGGTGTGACGGTGTAAGTTGCGGTGGCATTGGCAGTGGTAACATTGGTCAAGGTCTGCGAAACACTAGTTTGTGCAACCGCTTGGGCACTTCCTCCCGTGATAGCATTGGCAGGACTTATTGAAGGGGCAGACCACGTGTAGGTTGTCCCAGCAGGAACAGTTCCGTTGGTGCCATTTACAGGTGTTGCTGTGAAAGTTGCTCCTGAACAAATCGTTGCAGTCATTGCTGTTATTGCAGGTGCTGGATTGACAGTGATAGTGATTGTATTGGAATAAGCTGTACCGCATGCATCTGTAATCATGCGTCGGAAACAAGTGGTTTGTGTGAGTGCTCCAGGTGAGTAAGTGCTACCATTCGCAAGTGGTATGTCTGTCCAAACGTTGTTACAACCAACACTTTGTTGCCATTGATAGGTATATGAATTCAGAATGGTATTAGCGTTATCTCCCATACAACGAACGGAGTAACCCTCATTTTTTGGATGATTAAAAACATTAACTCCTGATGAATTGTCATTAAACTCATAGGTGTCTCCATTAGAAACATCATTTTGAGTAGATGCCCAAAATCGTGTTCTTGAACGCACTCTTTCAAAATTTAAAATACCATTCGAAATAAATGCTCTACCTGCTGGAAGAATTGCAAAACCATAATCATCTGTGCCGAATGCGGTGTTATCTGCGTCCCATCTAGGGTCTAAAGTAGTTGGACAACCATAAGTTACTGTCCTACATGATTTTAACTTTTTTCCCGCATTTAAAGTGTTTCCTACATAGTTAATTAAAGTATTCCATTCTGAACGTGTTGGAACATGCCAACCTACAGGACATAAATTTCCTGTGTTTACAGCATACCAATTATAGAGAGGGCCATAATATTGCCCCCAAGTTGGATAACTGTTATTGTACCATGTATAGGCACCAGCAGTTCCAGTAAAATCTGTTCCAACTGTTGTTCCATCGTTGTAATTCACGACATCTAAATTCCTAATCATCCATATTTGTGTGCCAATAACAACCGAGTTAGCTAGACCCAAACCGTTTCCTCCCGATGGCATTTGTGTGTTCGTTAAAGTTGTCGGTGTTGCTCCAGAACAAATCGTTTGATCGGTGCTTATCGTTCCACCGTTGAGCGCTGGTTTAACCGTGATAGTAACTGTAAATGCTGTTCCAGCACATCCTCCGCTACTTGGCGTAACGGAATAAACAATCGTTTGAGGTAAGCTAGAAGTGTTGGTTAATGTCTGTGTAAAAGCACCTTGTGTAGTTCCCGTTGTTGCTCCTGTAATGTTGGGATTGGAAGTGAAGGTCCAAGAATAAGTTGTTCCGCCCGGTACGACATCAGGTGCAGCGGTGCTCATCGTGTAGGTGCTTCCAGAACAGATTGTGCCTGATTTTGCAGAAACGCTAGGACTTGTATTGACGGTTACTAAGGTGGTGGCTGTGGAGGGTGGTGAACAAGAAATGTTATCGATGTAATGATTGTCAGTCGCGGCTGTCCCTGAGTTCCAAATACCGAAAAAGGATGACGTTAAATAAGTCGCATCAGCAACGCTAGTTCCTTTTAAAATTCCGTCGAGATAAAGTTTAAAAGTATTATCAAACTCTCGAATAACTTTTACTGTGTGCCACTGCAAATTTGGAGACCATGTCGAATTGATGAGCGTTGTAGGTGTTCCCGCATCAAGTCGTCTAAATTGAAATGTTCCTGATCCATCAGCAAACACATAATAACCAGAATTTAGTGTCGTCAAAGTTGCAATTGGGAAAACGCGCACCACTTGACCCGTAGTTCCAGAAGTGGTTTGAAATTGAAAATCAAAATTCCATGTGCCATAAACTTGTGTACTAGGTGTTCTGATTTTATCAACTGTTACGGTATTATCACCGCGTAAATAACCCGATGAAACTTGCCATCCTCCTAATTCTGAAGTCCAAACTGGATTTGCGGTAAAATTCCCATCGCTGAAATTATCCACAACACCTGTTGCTGCAGCACATGAACCTACCACAGAAACGGTATAAGTTCCTGCCATTGCTGTGGTTGCTGAAGCACTTACCGTTGGGTTTTGAAGATTGGAGGTAAAACTATTAGGTCCTGACCATGAATAAGAGGTAGCAGAATTGGTTGATAAACTTAATGCTCCACCGACGCAAACAGGCCCATTGTTCCCTGCAGTAGGTGAAGTGGTTAAACTTACAACCGTTGAGCTTGTTGCTTGACAACCATTTCCATCTGTAACGGTAAGCGTATAAGTACCAGCATTCACAGCTTGCGCATTGCTAATACTTGGATTTTGTGTCGCGTTTGAAAATGAATTCGGACCCGACCAAGCATAAGTTGAAAAACCATCCGTTGCAGTTAAATTAATAGCTTGTCCTGCGCAAATTGGACTGTTGCTGTTCGCGATGACAGAAGGAGTTGGGTTAACGGTAATAGTCATTTGGGCAGTGTTCGCACACAAGCCAGCAGTTGGTGTAAACGTATATGTTGTTGTCTGTGTATTGTCCAACGCTGGTGACCATGTTCCTGTGATTCCGTTGTTGGAAGTTGTTGGTAATGCTGAAAGTGATGCACCTGAACAAATTGGAGCTAGTTGCGTGAACGTTGGGGTTGTTGGAGCAACAACAGTTCGGCAAACATCGTTGTAACAGTCTGATTCTAATACATACGAAACTGGGTTAGGTGCTGCATTTCCAAAATTAACTGGGCCGTCTCCATAATCTCCTTGACCATTTGATGCAGGACTTAAAAATTGATTCGACAAGGTGGTGGCTGAAATATCTGTAGGATTGTTGGTAAGCATTGCAAAAAACTTCATGGGAGATGTAATTGTCCCAAATAAATTAATTGGAATTCGAATTTCGTATCCTTTGGTGTAATCCGTTGCGTTTGTGTTTGCTTGATAAGCAATTCGAGTAGGTTGAGTGATTGTGCTTCCAAGATAGTTATTGGTGTTGGTAACCATATCATAGAAATCCAAGAAACTCTCTCCTGAACTATTCGTTCCAATCGAAATGGCGTAGTCAGCAGTAAAACCTGGATCAAACTGCATTCCACCATTCAAATTCTTTAATCCATTATTCTGAGATACACCACTTCTATTTGTCCAAGTAGATAAACTGTTATGCCCTCCATTTTTACTATCAACAAACAATAGAATTTTTCGATCTTCTCCTGCAACAAGTCTTCCTGCAATTCCAATATTGAGGAAACCGTGCGCGTTTTTTACGTAAAGTGCATTGATCCTGTTCCCGGTTCCGCTCGTTGCACCACCTGCTGAATTCACCAATGCTGGACTCCAAAATGCTTCGTTGAGCGCTCCATCCATGGTAATTAAATTTGTTGCAGCGTAACCTCTGACACAAACTTGATCGCTTGCTACTAATGGTCCTGGAATAGTCCAACTGTTGGTGGTTGATGGTACTCCTTGTGAAACACCATTTACGAGTAGTTCATAAGATCCTGCATTACTGCCTGTTACTGCAATATTTGAAACCCCTGCACAAATGCTACTTGGAGTCATTGCTGTAGAGGTATTACCATAAATAGTCAGAACTCCACTTATGTTATTCGTTCCATTCCATGTTCCTCCTCCTCCAATACTATAACCGCCGTATTGCCAAGCGCAACCGTTCAGACGATAACGAAAAGCATAGTAATAGGTTCCAGCTGATAATGCACTTCCAAATGTTCCGATGTATTCATCGTTATTTCCTGTGACGGCTGTGTTGTAGGTTGCATTGCTCCAATTAGTCCAGCTGTTTGAGTTTGGAGGATCAGTGTTCGATGAATTGACATATCCTACTTGTACCTCAATATTCGCACCTTGTCCGGTATTTGGCGTAACACCTGGTTCAAATACTTGACCATACACATTCGCTGATTGCCCAACACAAATGGCAGCACTTCCTGGAAATTGCGTGTTAACAAAATCCAAAATCCCACTGGTAACGTTTATCGTCACCTCTGAAAATGAAGAACAGGAACCATTGGTTATTGTCCAGCGAAGCACGTAGGTTCCAGGTAACGTTGGTGTGAAAACAGCCACATTTGAACTTGCATCGTTGAATTGAGCAAGGTCATTGTTCGGCCCCGAAGTTATCGTCCATGCGCCTGTTGCAGTTGACGGTGAAGGAGCATTTGCAGCAAGTGTCGCAGAGGTTCCTTCACAAATGGTTTGGGTTGAGCCAGCGCTAGCGGTTGTGGGAGCTGTTGTTACAGTTAGGGTGCCGTTGCCTATGGTTGTTGGACTGTTCCAAATTCCACCGACAGAAGTAGTTGATTGCGTACCATTTGACCATGTAGAATAGGTTGATGCATTATCGAAAAAACTTGGGGTAACAATATTGTTGAAATAAAAATTATAATTCCCATCCCCTCCAGCATTGAAATTAAATGCTCTAAAACGAGTTATGCTTTGCCCGCCTCCTGGACTTAAAAGCGTTCCCGTGTATGGTCCATAAGTTGCGCCTCCATTTAAAATTTGAATGGTGGCAGAATAGGTAGTGGCAGAAGTTAAGGTAAAATTTATACGAAGGCCATTGACTGTAAATGGTATGTTAACAGCAGGAGAAACACTGCCTGCATTGATTACATAACTTAATGCGCCTCCTGAAAAATAAATCTCCCAAACATTTTGACCACTTGCATTTTGAAGACCTACACCTACAGAATTGCCATTATTTATCCAACCGTTATCCATGTCAAAACGAACCGTTTGCCCAACTAAAAGGGAAGGGAAATTTCTGATGGCTTCAGTTGTGGTTCCTGAATTATTGTACAATCCAAAAGCCACTCCGTTGGATGAATTAATACCACCCGAGCTACCTCCGCCATTCGTGGTTGAGTTACCAACAAATGCACTCCCTCCATTTGTGTTAACTGTCCATGTATTTGATGGCGCACTAGGCGCACTATACCCCCCATAAACATAAGCACATCCGTTATATGAATAGCGAAAAGCATAATAGTAGGTGTTTCCCGCAAGCCCTGAGAGTGTTCCTATGTATTCATAGTTGTTGCCTGTAACAGCTGAATTGTACGTTGCATTTACCCAGTTTGTCCATGTGCTTGGGTCTGTGTTTGTGGTACTGTAACCCAATTGTGCCGTGACGTTCGCACCTTGAGTTGCACCTTCTGTAACTCCAGGAATATAAACTTGTCCGTAAACATTAAAATTGTCGTTTGAACAACTTACACCTGAAGCGGGCGATTGGGTGTTTGCCCAGAGAATGGGTTGTGTTGAAAAAGTCACCGTTACATCCGCCGAACTACTAGCACAAGGAGAATTGCTCACCGTCCAACGCAAAACATAAGTTCCGAAAGCATTAGCAGTAAATGTTGAACTCCCTGAGTTGATGGCACTGAAAGAACCAGTTCCTCCTGAAACAATTGACCAAGCACCCGTTCCAGTAGATGGAGTATTTCCGCCTAAACTACCCGAAGTGAGTGAGCCGCAAACGTTAAGTGTTGCCGAGACTACGGAAGCTGCGGTTGGAGTAGCAGAAACAGTTACTTGACTGGATGAATTACTAACACATTGCCCTGCAACTTGGGCTGTTGCCGTAACAATATGACCTGCAGTTAGAGCTGGAACAGATCTTGACCAATTCCCAGAAGCATCTGCATTAACCGCCGTTTGAGCAACTCCATTTACTGTAACAATTACAGAGGCATTATTGGCACTTGTTCCTGTTATAGTTGTTGCACCTGAACAAAGTGGAGTGGCAATGGTTGGTGCTGCTGTAACTGTTGTTAAATTCAAATAAAAATATTGATCTTGGCATCCACCAACGCATACACCACAATTACTATTGTATGCTCTTCGGATGATGACAAAATTAGTTTTGCCTGGAAAATCTAATTGTGGATTGTAGTCGGTTAACGATGAAGACATTCCAGCTCCTCCACCTGCGGCTGCATTCAGGTTTATACTTGAAGTAGTTCCACTAACATTCGATAATGTGGATTCTCTCCAATTTCCATATTGGGTAGCATAATTTCCACCGACTACTCCACCAGCATTTAATTCACCGCAATACCACACAATAGATAGAGAGCCAGAACCAGCCATTGGGGAAGTAGTGTTTGTACAAGATATGGTGCTACCTGCGCATATAGTTTGTGTACTTGTGTTGGCATATTGAAAGGTTCCTGGTGATGCTAAGGTGTTTACCGTTAAAGTTCCCGAACTTATTACCGTACCACCTGGCGTTGTAACGGAAACATTTCCCGTAGTGCCAGCTCCTACTGTAGCAGTAATTTGAGTAGCGGAATTTACAGTAAAAGCAGTTGCCGCTGTACCGCCAAAACTAACAGCTGTGGCACCTGTAAAATTTGCTCCAGTAATTGTAACTGTGGCACTACTAGAAGCACAAACAGTTGAGGGTGTGAATGAAGAAATTGTAGGAACAAGGGTTGCTGTATATGTAATTCTGACATGTCCGCGTCCTCCTGAACCACCCGAACCCGAGGAATTTCTACCACCACCACCTCCGCCATATGCAATACCGCTCCCACCGCTCCCGGATGAAGATGCTCCACCACCTCCGTTTCCGCCACCTCCTGTCGATGGAGAACCAGTTTCAAGTGTGCCTGCTGCACCTCCTGTTGTCGATTTTGAACCGTCTTTACCGTTGCCTGGACAACCGCTATAGTTATTTGCAGAATTACAAGTAGTAGAGGTCCATACACTATTCCAATTGCCTGCACCGCCTCCTGATCCTGATGTACCTGACGTGCCTGATGCTCCACCATTTCCCCCATTGTTCCCTACAGTACATCCTGTACTACAAGAACCTCCACTTCCCGATGAATTCGAGGAACCCGTTCCTCCTCCATTTGCTCTAATTACAACGGTATTCACGGCTGTTCCATCAGCATTAAAAATTTTTCTGATGTGAGAGAAACCTCCAGATACTCCCGCATCGGTAGTGCCTCCCCCCCCACCTATTCCAACAATTATTTCAAATTGCTCTCCAGGTACAACGGCATATGAGGCTCGACCAGCAAATCCACCACCACCACCACCACCACCTCTGCTTCCACCACCGCCACCACCGCCACCACCCCAAGCCTCGACCTGAATAGCTGTGACACCAGCTGGTACCGTCCAAATACATGTTCCAACATTATTAAAGTTCAGTATGGTTTGACTACCTGTGGTAGAAATTGCAGGATTGCACGCCTGTCCCCACCCCCAATTTCCTCCCAAGACAAAACCAAGCAACAAGAAAAATTTAACCCCCGAGTTCAAGAAAGCTTTTGGTATGCAATTGATATGTGAGCGGGAGTTTTTCATCAAATTTTAAAAGCAATAGATACAACAGCAAAACAGGTTCTTCATTTCAAAAAAAGATTGATGTATAAAACTGTAAAATGGAATAATTTGTTTCACTGTTTCTGTTATTTTTAGTTGCTGTGATATTTGTGTTAAATTGGTATTAAACAAGCAAATATATGCAAAAAATGAAATCAAACAAAGAGCGTCAGTACATACGATTGGCGAATTGTTTCTTGTGAAAATTTGCAATGCTGTCTGCCCCAAACCCTTCCCTACAAAACTTGCGCAGGCGATTAGGACCAAAAATTTGGTAAGGAGATTTTGCTTAATGAACATTAAAGAGGAGTTGTTGCGGCTCATAGTTCAAAGCGGAGAAACACTAGCAATAATGCAGATTTAGATGCAATTGTTTTAAGTTTTTGTTAAATTTAGATGATAATATAGGAAAAAAAGCTGAGAACGATACTGTATAAAAAAGTGTGTAAATCTAAAATTTTAAAAGACTACCATTTAAGGAGACCACTGAAAAAGTAACCGATTTATATAGATAAGGACAAAAGCGATTAAGCCAAAATAATTTTCTTAATCGCTTTTTTTTTCTAGGTATTTGTTAAATGATTTTGATGGGAAAGAAAATCATTACTAATTGAATTTATAGTTATGAAACCAGCATTATCACCCTTCTATTAGGTATTTAAACATAAGAAATAGGGGTGAGAAACTTATGTCTTTCACCCCTATTTTTAATATTCAATTCTTAATAAATTTTTTCAGTAGCTACCTTAAATGATAGCCTAATCTATTGAAAATTAACTTAATCTTACTTCACGCTATGTTTAACCACTTCTGTTGAAGTTGTTCCATTACTGATAGATAAGTAATAAATTCCTGGAACCATATTTTCATTCAAGTAGAATAAATTGGTTCCTTCTGTTACTTCTACTTCTTTCACTGAAACTATTGTTCCTTTTGTATCAACCAATTGAATTGTTGCTTTTCCAACCAATGACGGATTGTTTACCAACACTTGGAAAGATGCATCACTTGGATTTGGATACGTTTTGATAAAGCTTCCATTTTCATTACAACTTACAAAGATTGGATCATAAACCGTAAACTCTCCATCAATATCATACTGTGTTAAACGATAGTAACTATTATCATCTAAATTGTTTTGATCAACAAATTGATACGTCAATTCTTCAGTACTAATTCCTGCTGCAACTTGATTGTTGATTACTCTCCAGTTTTGACCATCTGTTGATTTTTCAATAATGTAGTAAGAAGAGTTAAACTCTGATGCTGTTTTCCAGTTTAAAGATGTTACACCTCCATTACAGAATCCTGTGAATGAAAGTAACTCAACAGGAAGTGGTGACTCATTATCTCCACCAACATTGAACCAAGAGAAACCTTGAACAGCTGAAACCGATACGAGATAATCAGTGCCTGAAAGACTTCCTGGGTATTCTTCAAAGCTAGCAGTTGTTGATAAAAGTTCAAATGGGCTATGTCCACTATTACTTCCTTTTGCTCGAATGATTCTCATTCCAGGAGGGTTAGCAGTTACAGGATTTTCTCCTATAGCGTCATTATTAATGCGTAATATGATATTATAGTTTCTAACATCTATTCCGCTTCCGTATTCTGACGGAATAATTTCCCAATAACCTGTTGCATCAGTATTTTGAATATATTGATTACCATTATCAACGTAAGCTAAAGGTAGGTTATATGATGATGGTGGAGCACCTAATTTGAATTCAACAGTAATTGATCCATCACCAGAGTTACCAGTAAAATTAATCTGAGCATATCTATTTCTTGTAGAAGTACCAACAGGGAAAATTCCACTTGCTTTATCAGTTGCAGAATTACCAGATGAATTAGCAGTGGATGCAAACCAACGTTTAATTGGACCTACAACTGTTCCAGCAGTCCAATCAATTGAACCAAGAACAGAAGTACTTTCACCAATTTCAAGGATATTTGTTTCATCTGAAACAATATTTCCTTTTGTCATTGTTAGGGTACCTTTTATTTGAGCAGGTTGTTCTAAAGTTACAGTTCCTGATTCTTTATCAACAATGACATTGTTGAAGTTAGAAATGAGCCCTGTACCTTTAATTTTTTGGTTTGCAGTTCCTGTAAATCTTACTATACCATTGTTAGGATTAATTGTTCCATTATTAATAAAATCACCTGTTAATGCTAAAGATCCATTTGATAAATTCAATGTTGCGTCTACCCCTACATAAACATTTGATGCAGTTTCACCGTTTCCTAATGCTGGAGAATTAGAACTATTTACACATACACCAGCGGCATTATTTGAAAGTGTATACACTTTAGTTGTTGATGATGGTTCTCCTGTTGACATACGAATCCAACTACCAACATTGTTCGTTACAGTATATTGATACCAATTGCTCGATGTGCTCCAGTTTGCATCTGTCAAGCCATTCCAAAGAACGTCACCAGCCTCAACTAAAGCTGAGATTGCAGCAAAAGAAGGTTGTTTAAAATCAACTGTAATAGTATCACGTGTGTAACAGAAATTCCCACTCGTTTCTCTTATGTGGGACCAAACTAGTTTTTTAGCAGCACCGCCTAGTGCTGAATTAGCTGCTGTAAATGTAGTACTTGTCGCAGATGCATTTGCTGGGGTAATATCAAAACCGCCAACTACTGACCAACTACCTACAGACTCTGCTCCAGGACTATTGGCTACAACGGCAACTGTATTTTTTCCACACAAAGTTGCATCAGTGATGTCTGCAGTTGAAATAGTTGCGTTTGTTGTTGGTGAAGCATACACATTCAACGCAACCGTATTCGATGTTGCGTTTCCACAACCACCCGAAACTACAACAGAATAGTTACCATCATTTGCGGTTGTTGTACTCGGAATATTGTAAGAAGCAGAGTTTGTACCAACGTTTGTTGCACCATATTTCCATTGGTAAGAAAGTGCCCCTGTTCCGTTAGCAACTACCGTAAATGTTGTGTTTTGACCTTCACACCCTGCTGTTCCAACTGGTTGGGTTGTAATAGATGTTGCTGGATTTACAGTTAGTAATGCTGCGTTTGATGTAGTTGTGCCACATCCTCCTGTGATCTCAACCGTGTAGTTTCCTGCATTTGCACTTTGTGCATTTGAAACAGCAAGCGAAGAACTGTTTGTTCCAACATTGTTACCATCTCTTTTCCACTGATAGCTTAACGTTCCTTGACCGGTTGCTGATACAGAGAAGTTCGCCGTATTATTTTGACAAATCGTAGATGCACTAGGTTGAGTAGAAATAACCGTTGCTGGTTGAACAGTAAGTGCAGCCTGATTTGAAGCAAGCGTTCCACAGCCTCCTGTTACATTGACTCTGTAGTTACCAGCATTTGCAGATGTAACACCCGTTGCTGTATAGGTTGAGCTGGTCGCATTTGTGATAGGCGTCCCAGCAAAGGTCCACTGATAAGACAAAGTACCTTGACCTGCCGCTGTAACACTGAAATTCGCATCGGTATTTGTACAAGTCGTAACCGCAGCCGGATGAACAGATATACTTGTTGGAGTATTCAGTGTAAATGCCGCTGTATTAGAAGTAACACTTCCACATGCTCCCGTAACAACCACCGTGTAGTCTGCTACATCTCCTGCACCAACACCTGATAAAGTTAAGGAACTTGATGTTGCCGTTCCATTTCCTGTAATATTGACTGTGTTCTTTTTCCATTGGTAGGTTAACGTACCCTGACCTGCTCCCGTTACACTAAAGTTTGCAGTACCCGATGCGCAAGCTGAGGTCGCAACTGGCTGAGATGTGATTGAGGTTGCAGTATTTACTGAAGTTGTAATAGCTGAACTCGTTGCCGTTGGTTGTGTAACACAAAGACCATTTAGACTTGAAGTCATTTCCAATGTCACTTGATCGTTGTTGGCCAAACCGGTAGTAGTATATGTTGCATTAGTTTCTCCTGTAATTGGATCACCGTTTAACTTCCAAACGTAACTTGGGGTTGCTCCCATATTTGAAGAAGAATTTACGCTAAATATAACTGAAGTACCTGGGCATATTGCAGTTGATGCAGAGCTCTGAATCGAAACAGTTGGTGTAGACGCCGTACTTGTTAAGGTTACTGTATTACTATTGGTAGCTGCCATACTAGTTAAACACGTTTGAGCAGATGGTGTCATTGCTACATAAATATCATCTCCGTCAGCAGGACTAGCTAGAGTATATGTTGATCCTGTTTCACCACTTACTGCGACTCCTTCCAAATACCATTGATAAGTAGGTGTACCACCATTGGTTGGTGTAGCAGTAAATGTAATGCCTCCTCCACCACAAGCTGAAGTTGAAGACGCTGAATTGGTTACTGATGCAGTTATATTTGGATTGACAGTAACAGTAATAGTTGCTCTCGAAGACTCACAATTGGAACCTGAACGCTGAGCTACATAGTAATCAGTATTACCAGCTGTGGATGTAGACGGTGTAATTGCTATAGTAGAACCTGAACCACCAGTTGGAACTGTATACCAATATAATGTATTACCAACTCCAGCTGTTGCCGTAAGGGCAGAAGCACTCGCGTTTTGACAATACGGACTAGGGTTAGATGCTGTTGGAGCAGCCGGAGTTGCATTGATTGTTGCGTTAACGGAAGTTCTATTGCTTTCACAACCATTTGTACCAACCTCGGACACATAATAAGTTAATGTGGTGGCCGTTGCAGTGGAAGGCGTTGGAGCACCTGCTAATGGAGTTCCACCTGTAGAAACTGTGTACCAGTTTTGTGTGTTGGATCCAACCGGCGCGCTTGCTGTCATGGCACTTGAAGTGGCTCCTTGACAATACGAAACTGCTGAAGCCGTAGGAGCTGTTGGAACAGGTTTTGTTGTAAATGTAACCCCTGTTCTTGTGCTGCTTGTACAACCTGTTGTTGTATTTTTAGCTTGTGCATAGCGTGTAACTGTTGCATTAGCAGGTACAGAAAAAGAAGTAGTATTTGCTCCTGAGGCTAATACCGAACCTGCAGTTGTAACATCATACCAATCTGCTGTTTCACCTGCACCAACTGAAACTACAAGGTTTTGGTTGGCCGCGTTAGCACATTCCGTAACATTACCTGCTGAGACTGGTGCTGCAGGAAGTGCATTAACAGTGATATTAACAGATTGCGTGGTTGTACATTGTGTATTCGGATTGGTAGCGGCTACACTGTAGGAAACCGTACCTGGGGTATTTAAGGCAGGGGTCGTATAATTGGTAAGTGTAGCATTTTGAATTGGAGAACCAGCTGTTGACCATTGGAACGTATAGTCCGCGCCTGGAACGAATTTCCAAGCTTCAGGCGTTGTTATTGCTGTAGTAAATGCTCTTCTATTTGGAGCAGTTGCTCCAATTGTTCTTGCAGCGTTTTGTAAACCTACAGTTTTGGCATTATTTCCAGTTCCTGCAGAGGCAGATGCTATGTGTATTTCAACATTTCCAGTAGTTTCAAATAGAATACACTGAACAGTTACTGTACTTGTTGAAACCCCGGTAGCAGAATAATGAGGTACACCAGAAAACTGAACAACAAATTTTTGAGTAGGTGCTATTCCTGTTTTCCAGTATTTTATACTTCCACCGTCTAATTGCAAGTCATTAGCCATCATTGCGATTATATTAGCTGGATTATTACAATTCGGAAATACTTGGCCTGTCGAAGTTCCTGCAGGAACACAATTTGATGCGTTTTCTGAATAGGCATATTGACCTAATTGACCGTTAGCAGTTGTATAACCAGGTACAGTACCAAACATTAAGACACCATTTGTTCCTATAGCCAATGAACTGTAAGTTTGTCCAAAATAATTGTATGAAAATCCGATTGGAATATTTGCCCAACCGCCATCATCAAGATCTCCACCTGAAAGAGCTACTTGAGCGACACCGCCAGAGGCTAACGTAGTGACACCTACGCCAGGTTCCGCTATTGGCGCATATGTCGTTGAGGTTACACTAAAATTAGAACTGTTTAAATTTGATGCCAATACTGCCGTATTTCCTGCACAAACCGCTGTTGGTGTTGAAGTAGGTGTAAATGCTACTGCATCGATCACTCCAACGGTCTGTTGGGCAGTCACTGATCCCGGGCAACCTGCTACAGTAGCAGACATTGTATAAACAGTCGTTGCAGATGGGCTTGCCACTGTTGAAGCACCTGAGGTTGTCGATAAGTTTGTATTAGGTGACCAAGTAATTGAAGAACCACCTGTTAACTGTGTACTTAAAGTTACAGAACCACCTGCTTGACAAATCAAGCCATTAGCAGGGTTGGAAACAACCATCGGACGAACAGTGAAGGAAACAGCCGTTCTCGTTGCGCTAGCACATGTACCGTTATTGTCTTCTGCATAAACAGTAACAGTAGAAGGTGTACATTGAACAGCCGACGTGTAGCTTTCACCAGTACCTAAAACTGAGCCAGCTGTAGGGGCATTATACCAAGTGATGCTTGTTCCAGTAGCAGATAGAGAAGCAGTTCCTCCAACGTTGATTTGAGGAGTTGATGTTGAGGCTGTTGGAGCAGCTGGTGCCGAGCCCGTAACAGTTGCAAGCACTTGGTCGGAAGTTGAACATCCATTTGTACCAGTTACAGTTAAAGTATAGGTTGTAGTTGTAGTTGCAGAGCAATTTGGATTTAGCACATTCGTAGCTGATAAACCCGTTCCTGGGGACCAAGAATAGGTTGGGTTTAGTGTATAATTTACTGTAATAGTGAATGTATTATTATTTACCTGATTAAAAGTAGTACCACAACCTGATCCACCGTAGGTTCTAAAGGCATGCAATTGAAAATTAATTGTTCCGCCACCAGTAACATTATTGGCAATTGTTAGGTTGTTTCTTGTATATGACTGAGTTCCAGTCGTACCAGTACCAGATGAAATTGAACTTTCTGCTGTACCTCCTGAACTCGTACATCTCAAATATGAAAGCTGATCAGACATATACCCGGGATCAGTAGAACCTTGTGTTTGCATACTATAACTAACGTTCACCCCAGTTATAACAGCTCCGACAGGTATTGTAACTGAAAGATTTATTGGACAAGTCGAAATTGTAGCTGTAGTCGGTGAGGCACTATATAAAGTACTTGCATTTCCTGCCGAATAAGTTGCGCTTGCGCTTGTTGATGTTGATGTTGCATTTGTACTTGCATTCATGGCAACTGTTTGCCCCGAACACATGTTAAAGTCTGCGCCAGCGTTTACTGTAGGAGCAGCACTCATAGTTGTCGCAGTAGAAGAGGTTGCTGAAACAGCTGAACAACCACTAGAGGAATAATTAACAGTAACTGTTTTACTACCCGTTGTTAAATATTTTAACACAACAGTATTTGAAGAACTTGTACCACCTGAGGTAATTGTGTAATCTGTATTTAAGGTTCCAGGGAAAGTCCAAACATAATTAGATTGACCAGACTGCGTGGTATACGTTAAATCTGTATTTGTACAAGCTGTAGCGCCTGGTTGTGCGGTAAAGGTCACAGTTGGTATTGCATTTACAGTAGCCGTGACAGCTGTTCTTGAAGAGGATAAACAACCTGTAGTTGCGTTTCGTGCTTCAGCGTAATATATTGTTGTTGCAGCAATACTTGGTGTAGTAAAATTGTTTGTTCCCGAAGCTGGGTTTGGTGTTCCTGTAGTTAGAACTGCTCCACTCGAGCTTGCAGCATACCAGTCGATTACAGCACCTGAAGAAGAAGCTGATATGGCTACTGTACCCGTACCACAACGAGAGTTATTACTTGCAGTTGGGGATGCTGGGGCTGCATTAATTGTCAATGTTTTTGATGACGTTGCATTGGCACATGTTCCATTTCCTGTAGCTGTAAGCGTTAACGTTACACTTCCTGCTGTAATATCAGCTGCACTTGGTGTGTAGCTTGAAGAACTAACCGTATTTGTAGCAGAGAATGTACCAGATCCACTTGAAGTCCAAGCTGTTCCGGCATTATTTGTTGCGCTTGCTCCCGTTACGATGCTCACTGCACCTAAATTAGAACAAGTTGAAATAGCGCTTCCTGCGGCAGCTGTTGGTGCGGCGGTTATTGTTAAAGTCTTTGTAGATGTGGCATTTGAACAACTAGTATTGCCAGTAGCCGTAAGCGTTAATGTGACGCTTCCTGCGGCTATATCGGCTGCACTTGGTGTATAACTAGAAGAACTTACCGTATTTGTAGCAGAGAATGTACCTGTCCCGCTCGATGACCATGCTGTTCCTGCATTATTAGATGCACTTGCACCTGTTACGATGCTTACCGCTCCTGAATTAGAACAAGTTGAAATGGCGGTTCCTGCTGTTGCGGTTGCCGGGGCATTAACGGTTAATGTTCCATTAACATTTGACGTACCGTTCCATGCTCCAGAGTTAAATCCTCCATAAAATGTACATCCATTGTAGGTATAGCGCATGGTATAATAATATGTCCCTGCTGCTAAAGAAGCTCCAAAAGTACCTTTATATTCGTCATTATTTCCTGATTGTGTATTGAACGAAGCATTTGTCCAAGTCCAACCACCACCAGAAGGATCAGTATTTGCGGAGCTGTATCCATATTGAGCCGTAATTCCAGCACCTGCACCCCCTGCTTCTGTTAAACCTGGTTCATAAACTTGACCATAAATATTTGCATTTCCTCCTTGACAAATTGTGATTGCATTGGGAAATTGTAGATTAGCGAAATCTAAAGTTTCGTTAACAGTAATAGTTCCAGTAAAACTAAATGCACAATTGGAAGTTCCTGAAGTAGTATATGTATAACTAAATGTTCCGGAGGAGGATGGTGTCCCTGTTATTGTTAAAACACCACCACTAACAGATGCGGAAACCCCACTCGGAAGCGAACCAGCACTTAAAGTAGCATTGTTTGCACCATTTCCAAGCGTATAAGTTATGTTTGTAATCGCAGTTCCTTTACACACTGTTTGAGCATTGGTACCAACAGCCGATGATAGTGTTGCGGTTTGAGAGGCAGGAACGGTAGCTTGACCATTTGAACCACCGCTTCCGTAAACGCCACCATAACCACTGTATATAGGACAACCTGCATACGAATATCTATAAGCGTAGTACCAAGTTCCTTGCGTTAAACCTGCTCCAAGATTTGCACTGAATTGATCGTTATTTCCTTGTTGAGATTGAAAAGAAGCCGATGTCCAATTCGTCCATGTGTTTGGATTGGTGTTGGTTGAACTCCATCCAAGATCAGCTGTTAAACTTGCTCCTTGACCAGCGGCTTCAGTTGTACCAGCTCGATATACTTGACCAAGGATGGTTACGGTTGAACCACAAATTGATATCCCTGAAGCTGGAGACGAAATTTCACCCCAAGCAGCAGGTGTAATTACTGTGTAAGTTGCTGACGCGTCACTGACACATTTTCCACTTTCTATTTGTGTTGCTGTTAGGCTTTCTCCTGCATTTACTGATGAAACTGTTGCTGTCCAAACGCCACCGCTTACAGTTGCGGTACCAATTGATACGCCACTTCTAATGACACTTATAGAAGAACCATTTACCCCTGTTCCACTTACCGTTGTTGCTCCAGGACAAACAGGACCAGTTATTGTTGGTGTTGCACTAACAGCAGTAAAAGTGAGATTTTTTGTAGCTGTAACATTTGTACATCCAGTTGGTGCAGTTGCAGTCAATGTTAGAGTAATGGTACCCGATTCATTTGCTGCAGCATTGTATACTGCGTTTACGGGGCTATTGGCATTTGTCCAAGAACCTGAGCCACCAGACCAAATACCACCTGTTGCACCACCTCCAATGCCACCTCCCATTGCAACTGTAGATGTCCCTCTACAGATATTACTCAATGCAGATCCAGCATTTGCTGTTGGTGCAGCATTAACAGTTAAAACACCGTTTACGTTTGTTGTGCCATTATATGCACCACCGCCTCCACTGCTGTATCCACCATAGTACCAAGACCCATCTGTACAATAGCGATATCTTATTGAATAGTAGTATGTTCCTTGTGCTAAACCAGTAAGATTTCCCGTGTATCGATCATCGTTTCCACTTTGTTCGAAAAATGATGCAGCAGACCATGTCCAACCAACTCCTGATGGATTTGTATTAGAAGAACTGTATCCAATTTGTACTTCAAAATTAGGGTCAGCTCCTGCAGGGTTTGTGTAGGTATCTTTCCATACGCGACCACGAATAGTGTGTGTACCAGTTGAAGCACAAATCGTTCCATTTTGAGTTTCTAAATTACCAAAACCAATAGTTGTTGGTCGCGTAATTGTTACAGTTGAACCAATGTTGTTAGCGCAACTCACAGCAGTAGGTCTAGCCTGTAAATTGTATGTGGATCCTGCAGCAGAACTCGTAACACTAATGGGATTTGTGGTCGCCCAAGTAGTCCCATTTGTTGAAAATTCTACATTTCCAATTGTGGAAATGAAAACATCGCTTACTTTGTGAATATCATTTGCTCCACCTGTTCTAGCACTAAAACCAAAATTCCAAGCAGACTTATCTGCGGATATGTATCCAGCAGGTAATGCGTAGTTCGATAGTAAATTGGTACTGTTCCAATCTACTGTTAATTGATTACTTGTATTCACTAAAATCCTAATAGGAACATAACTTGCTGTTCTAAACGCAGGAGCGGCTATTGGATTTACAACAGATGAAGTTATAACGGCGCCGTTCCAATAAATGTTTAATTGACTATTTGTGGATCCATTGTGGGTATCGAAACTAATTACAAGACCTGATGCCCATCCTGCCTCACCATTTCCAGCTCCGGATATAGGACCATAAGTAAATGACATTCCATCTGCACCAGAGCCACCCCCAATATATTGAGAGTAGTTAGCTGTCCAAGCGCCAGATCTGTAAGATGGAGTTAAAATGGCAGAGCCAACAACACTATTGGTAGCAGTTGTTAAAGTAAGTTCACCAGAAGCAATACTAGCTGTTCCAGACAAACTCGCACCAACTGGAGTTGAACTAAAGTCAGACTGGAAGACTGACCTATGTCCATTTTGGATATTGGAAATAGAGATTGAACCATTCCCACAATTTGCAGGGTTTGTTCCAGTTACGGTAGCCGAAATCGGCAACGATACGAATTCTAGCGCACCATGAGAGCCACCACCTCCTTCACTAATTCTGAATTCCACTTTGGAGGTAGAGCCTAAATATCCTGTCCAAACAGCAGTTCGGGCAGCACAACAAGCATCGGCTTTTCTCCAAACTTCAATATCATCAACATATAATATACCAATATCATCATGGCTGGGGATATTTATTTGGTAGGTACCGCACGTAAACCCTTGACGTTTAAAAGTATATGAATGATTATCAACAATAATTGGAATTCCTGCATACCCAGATGCACTTGAAGGTGAGTTAGCATCTCCCCAGCTCTGAGCAGTTGAATTTGTTTGGCTTGCTCTTGTATCAAAATTCAAGGAATTAATAGAATACCAACCACAATAATTAACCTGTTGCCAAGCATTATTTCCGAGAGCATCACCTTCTCCGTAACAATAAACATTCCAGGCATTTGAACCAAATGTTGCAGGATTTCCATTGCTTGAACCAGGCCATCTGAATGTTTGACCAGAAGTGTAAAATGAAGTACTTGACGCAGACATTGTGGAAGTATTTGCTGTTCCTGCAGCTGTAGATAACCAATTTGCATTTGTGGTTGTTCGATTGTTAAACTGCGTATTTGAAGTTCCCCTTAGTCCAATTTGTGGGTTCGTTGCTGTAGCTGACTCAGAAGTCGTTCCACCATAAATTATTTCTATTGCATTTGAAGTTTCATACAATCTAATCTGAAAGTTACCCGATCCAGTTAAAATACTAGAAGACCATCTTTGAACGCTTGACCATTGACAAACATAAACTCGATTAGGTGCTGTTCCAAGAACTTCAGATCTCACGATAGAACTTAAATCCTGCCCCATTGCTGAAATTGCGCCAAGGTATCCAGTAGTACTCGATAATGGAGAATAGTTAGATGCTCCTGGTGCAACGTTTGTTGTTGAGTTACTCAATGTTAGAAAACCATTTGTGGTGGGGCGCACAATTGTAATTGAACTACCATTGTAGGTGAATGTAAATGGTAAAGTAAAAGAATATTGGGCATTATCTGTAACCGTGGTATTATGCGCAGTTCCTCCAGTAATAGGTGAGTAGGTACCTCTATATTGCACAAATCCAAGAGCACTCAATTGCCCCCAAGCATTCCCCTTACCCATTAGAGAAAATAGAAGTAATAGGTAAAAAGAAAGAAGGTTGAAGTTACCCCTCGACAAAGATCGGGGTGCAAACTCTTGAGAAACTTTTCTTGAGCTGGTTAAACAAGTTGCGGAAATCGTCTCTTTCCGACTGTTCGGGTTTTGAACTTTCGGAGGGTCAATTAGAGATTTGTTGTTTTGAGAAGAGTAATAGTTTTTCATGGTACTCAGGTTTTAATGTGCTAATTATTTAATGTGCTAATTGTTTTAAGGGCTAAGATTTGGTATGTGTGTATAAAAAAGTCAATTTCAATTTCATTTATTCAAATATAAACCAATGATTGCTGCCATTTGTGCAATCCAAAAACCAACCATCCATTTGATGAGGTCAACTTTGGTGTTGGCCAAGTCTTCTTTTGTTGCAAGGGTTTGTTTTGCTTCATCGAATTTATGGTCAACTTTTTTTTCTAATATTTCCACGAAAGCCTCGGCTTCTTTTTCGCCAAGCTTAGCTTTGAGGAGTTCGTAAAGTTTTATTTCAGAGACGATCATGGTTAATGTGCTTCCGCCGCGGCGGATATTTAATTTGCTAATTGTTTAATGATTTAGTATGTATGTTTAAAAAAGTAATTTTCAAAATTAATTAATCATCAGTTTTATAATTTAAAATTTTAATATCGCTAAAACTAATCCTGCAACGGCAAGTCCAGTTCCCACTATCCAAAGGATTAATTGGTTAAATCTTTTCTCAATTTCAACTTGAAGTTTCAATAAATCTTCTTTAATTACAAGTATCTGTTTTGCATCTTCGAATTTATCATCCACTTTTTGTTCTAAAATGTGCACGAAAGCCTCAGCTTCTTTTTCGCCAAGCTTAGCTTTGAGGAGTTCGTAAAGTTTTATTTCAGAGACAATCATAATTAATGTGCTAATCGGTTAATTAAATGCAGCTATAGTGAGTGGCTGCCTTTGAGGTTACGAATTCCATATTTTTACTAACTATTTTCAATTTATAAAGAATTAAATTTAATATTTTACTCGAGTAGATTTAACAATAAATTATTAATTAAGGATGCTAATATATGTATTAATTTTGAATAGTGTGTAACTTTTGTTACTTATTATTACATTTTTTACATAATTTTTTTCTAAAGTAATGTTTTTTAAAGTTACGGTTAAACACTTGTAAACTAAATAGAAACAACATTTTTTTGCTTTTAACTAGTTTTTTATGTAAATTTTTTATTTAATAAACTATGTCAATAGATAGTTATAGTTAATTATTTAATAACAAGTTGTCAACAAACCTAACGAAAAAGACGCTAAAATCTTTCTAATGAGATAGGTTAAATGAAAATTTGAATTACATAATCTATTATTTGATTTAATCCTTCGAAAATTTGAAAAGTAGTTTGGTGAAGAGTTTGTTTTTAAAATTCAAAAAATAAAATTGAATTCCTGATTTTATGATTCACCTATTTTTTTCCTATTTTTGAGAAACATACCCAATCACAGATGAATACGCTATCTTTATTTTTCTTGCTTTTTACGGTAAGTAATTTTGCGCAAACGCAATCACTTTCCATTCAACGCGAAACAATTGGTTCAGGAGGAATAAGCATAGCCATTGCTGATTTTAAAATTCAATCTTCTGTTGGTCAGTCCAGTATTGTAGCAAATGAAACAAACAATTCAAATTTTCATTTATCTCAAGGTTTCCAAAAAGCAATGCTTCGTAAAAAAAGCCTTAATGACTGGGAAATAATTGCTTTTCCAAATCCAAACAATGGAACTTTCAGCTTTACAACTACCCTACCGTCAAATGAAAAAATCAGTTATGAAGTATTGGATATACAAGGAAAATTGATTTGCACTAATGAAGGCCTCGGGGGAGAAAACATTTCAATTAATTTGAATAAAACTGCTGATGGATTATACTTTCTCAAAGTGAAAACTATTTATACTTTTTCCACCATAAAAATTGAAGTATTTCAATGAAAAAGTTATTTCTGTTTCTTTGCTTTTCTTTGATAAATCTCATTAGTTTGGGACAACGAAATATGCGTCCAGAAGAGGTTACGCTTGTTGGTGGTAGAGCATTTTATTCTTTCTTGTACAAAGACAATACGCCAGAAGATTATCTGAATTTTGAATACAAACCAGGTTTTACTTATTCTGTATATTACTCGTTGAAATTTCGCTATCGCAACGTATTACGTTTTGAAGGGTCTGCCTTTCAAGCTGGGAGTAGAGCTATTTATGCTGGAAATATTATCCAATGGAATTTGAATTATTTATCCCTTGGAACAAGTTATTTGTTTAAAATCATTGATAAAGAGCAACGAAAGGAATTTTCTATTTATGCTGGTCCAACTTTTCAATGTTCCTACCTCGCTCGTGGACAACAAGTAGTAAACAAATTGAATTACAATTTAAAAGAAACGAACGGATTTAAAGATTGGAATTTTCATGGAGGATTGATTTTTGGTACAAAATATTTAGCCACACAAAGAGTTCATCTTTCTATTGAATACAGATTTGATTGTAGTTTAGGACAAATTGAAGGTGCAGATGCAACTAACGGACAGGTTTCAAGAAATATTGGACATATTGGAACTGTTGGGGTTGGGTTTAGTTTGAGGTGATAAAAGAAATTTTGAATTATTAATTTTGAATACTTAATTAAGGTTAATTTACAGAAAATCAATAACTTTAATAACTTTAAGTGTGTTTAAAATAGAAAAAAATGGAATTATAAAAGTTGATTCCTCCCGACGGTCGGAATGACTTTGTTGTTGGTTAATAGGCGAAAATGCTTCGCATTTTCGCAAAACACCCACTCCAAATGTCATTCCGAGTGAAATGAGGAATCTAAATTAATAATCAGAAAATCAATAATTTTAATCGCTTTAAGTGTGATTAAATAAATGTAACAAAATATTAACTTAAAATGCGGAAACTACTACTAATTTCTTTTGTGATTCATTTCATACAAGTTGCATTTGCGCAAGTTCCACCTCAAGGGATTAATTATCAAGCTGTCGTTTATGATATTGGTGGAAGTGCTATGCCAGGAATTGATACGTATGATTTGATTCTTGCAAATAAAGATATTTCGGTTCGATTTACCATCTTGCAAGGAAACCCAAGTGGAAATCCAATTTATTCAGAAACGCACTCCACAACAACCGACGAATACGGAATGTTTTCGTTAATTATTGGACAAGGAACGCCTGTTTCAAGTTCACTTTTTCCAGCTATAGATTGGGGAACTGGTCTTCATTTCTTAAAAGTAGAAATTGATAAAACAGCAGGTTCCAATTTTGTTGTGATTTCCAACCAACAATTTTGGAGTGTTCCTTATGCGCTTTATGCAAACTCTGCAGGTTCAGGAATTGAAAGTATAGTGGATAACGGTGACGGAACCTTCACAGCAACTTATGCCGACGGAACTTCACAAACAATCGGTCCGCTCGGTTGGACTTTAGGTGGAAATGTAGGTACAAATGATAGTCAAAATTTTATTGGAACAAGAGATCCACAGGATTTTGTTACCAAAACGGATAACGTTGAAAGGATGCGAGTTCTTAAAAACGGTCAAGTTGGAATTAACACTCCCCTACCCGATTCATCTGCTTTACTTGAACTAAATTCAACTCAAAAAGGATTTCTGCCACCAAGAATGTCAAGAATTGAACGCGATAATATATCAAATCCTTCAAAAGGTTTGATGGTTTTTAATTCAACAGATAGTTTGATGGAATATTACAATGGAAGTTGTTGGTTACCGACCTATTTATCTTCTTGTGATGATTGTGTTTTTAATCTTTCACTTCCAACAAATTCTGGAACAATTGACCGAGTTACTTCCGACACAATTGCCATTCAAGTTAATGTAAATCAAATTACTTCACCCAATCAAACGATTTCTTTCTTTGCACTACATAACTTACCAAGTTTTACAACAACTTATTTTACGAATGACACCGTAAACGGAAATGGAAATACAACTTTGGTTGTAAGTGCTTCTATTTTTGATGAACCTGGTTTATATCCAATTGCGATTCAAGCAGTTTGTGGAAATTCAGTTCGCGTAAAAGTTTTTTATCTAACCATAGATAGTTGTTATCAAGTATATATTAATAATGCTGTTTCAGAATATAATTTACAGCAATTCAATAACTTACCTGGTGTTGGAAATCCAATTTGTGTAATTGTTGACGTAACTTCTCTAGGACAAATTACAAGTCCTTTGGCAACATCTCCCGCTTTCAAGGAAGGAGCTTTAGATCCTCAAAGTCATGTTGGGATTAGAAATTATGGTGTATTTTTAGCACGAGGAGGAAATGGTGGTTTAGGAGGAAATTTCGGAGCTTTTGGAAATGTTGGGCAAAATGGAGGAACAGCGATTGATATGTCTTGTAAAACATCTTTATTGAATTATGGATTCATCTATGGCGGTGGTGGCGGTGGCGCATCCGTTGGTTTAAGTACTGCTTTTTCATTACCATTCGTTGGTACCTACACTTTTGCAATAGGAGCAGGCGGTGGAGGTGGTTGCGCATTAGGATTTGGTGGAGGATCAGGGTCTACTGTAATTGGTATTTGGGATAATGGTACAAATGCAACAGGCGGTTTGAGTGCTCAACCTGGCGTTGGGGGAACTGAAAATTTACCTATACCAATTCCGCTTGGACCTGTTACAATTACGATAAATCCCGATGTACAAGGTGGTGATGGTGGTGATTATGGTTTACCTGGAACTTCTGGTAATTTAGTTGTAAATATTGCAGCAACAGTTCCTATTATTGGAACAATTAATATTCCGACACCAGCAATTACCAATTTTCCTGCAGGTGGAGCAGCAGGTTTTGCATTAAAAAAGAATAATTTCCCATTGAATGGAATTCCAAACGGAACTTATCAATTGAATAACTTAAAAGGTATTATCAATGACTAAAAGACGACAACTAATTTTTGCAGTATTGTTCCTTGTTCCTAGCTTTTTATTTGCTCAATCAAAGGTTGCTATTTACGGAAGTTTATGGGAAAATGGTAGCGAATCTACTTGTAATTGGTATTTCAAAGGTGATATAGCATGTATGCAATTAATATTTAAAGGTGCTCAAAATGAAACCATTGACACCCGCTTGATAATGAATGCTAATACAAACAAAATGACTGTTGTCACCATTAGTAATGGAAGCGAAACTTGTATTTCAGTTTCGGCTGATAGTATTCAAAGAGAAAACAACACCCAACTAAATTTTAAATCGAGCGGAAGCACAAAAGAATTTGAAAACTTAGGTAATTGTGTACGCTTTAATGCAAAAAACCATACAAACGAATACCTTCTTTATAGTTTTGAAAACAATGCTATTTCATTGGCAAAATTCAAGAATTTTATGAAAAATGATGTCATTTTTGAGTTTTTAAGTTCTTCAAATAATCATCAATTTCCTGCTCAAGCACTTACTGTTTCAGCTACAGGTGAATTACAACGTTCCTATTTAGCAAACTCAATTAGTGAGTCTTTCTCAGAGGCAGTTTTTAATGGTGTTTGTGAATAATCATTAGTTCAACGAATCGAACTGTAAATTTTAAGTGTTGATTTTTGGACGTTTTGAATACTAGTTAGAAGTGTTGAAAATCTCAGAAAGCAATTCAATAACCTCTTCACTTGTCTCAATATGTGCCATGTGCCCCGCTTCTTGAATAACTAACACCTGATTTTCTAAGTTTTCTTTAAAAACCTCTCTAGTCTGTTCGAGCAAAAATTCAGTTGTTACTAATCGGTCCAAATCTCCATGAATGATAAAAAAATCACTTGGGTTTTCTGCAATCATTTGTGTATAATCTTTCCGTTGACGCATTGCTAAAGCAGCATAGGCAATTGATTCTGGTTTAATTTTCATTGCTTCTTCCTTCAAAGCTTCAATTTCATTTCGAAAAAGTTCAACTTGTCCAAATAAGTTCGGAATAGCCTCGTTTATAAAAACTTTTTTCGCTTTAAAGGCTATTTCAGCAACGCGCAGACGATCTTTTTTCTTTTGTTCACTATCTGCCCAAAAATTGGAATTTAACAATACAACCTTTTGACAACCAAGATTATTTTCTTTAAGAATCAAAGCCACATAAGCCCCTAAAGAATGACCAACAATTGAGAATTTCTCAATTTTCAGAAACGAAAGAACTTCTTGAACTTCATTGGCATAAAAATTTAAACTTGGATTGTCAGAGTCATCCGTTAAAGCTGATTGTCCATGACCTGGAAGTTCAATGAAAATTTTTTGAAAATTCAACTCTTCCAATGCAAGATAATCCCACATTGAATTTGATTCTAAAAACCCATGTAAGAAAACAATTGCGTTTCCTTCTCCACTGACTGAAAAGTTCAACAAAACCTTGAGATTAAGCGTTCATTAAGGCTTCGATTTCCTCTGCTTCTAATGGAATATCTTTCATTAAATTGAATGGTGCACCTGTTTCTTGAACCACTAAATCATCCTCTAAACGAATCCCTAAACCTTCTTCTGGAATATAAATACCTGGTTCACACGTGAAAACCATTCCAGCTCGAATAGGCTCGTGCCACAAACCAACATCATGCGTATCTAACCCTAAAAAGTGAGAAGTTCCATGCATAAAATATTTCTTATAGGCTGGCCAATCTGGATTTTGAGTTTTGATATCTTCCATTGAAATCAATCCAAGATTCACCAATTGTTCTTCCATTAAGTGTCCAACTTGTTTGTGATATTCTGCCATAATTGTTCCAGGAACTAACAACTTTTCGGCCTCTTTTTTCACATGTAACACCGCATTGTAAACTTCTTTTTGACGAGTTGTGAATTTACCATTAACAGGAATACAGCGCGTTAAATCGGAAGAGTAATTTGCATACTCTGCTCCAACATCTAATAAAATGACGTCCCCATCTTTACATTGTTGGTTGTTCTCAATATAATGTAGAACACAAGCATTTTTTCCGGATGCAACAATTGGGGTATAGGCAAAGCCTTTTGAACGATTACGCAAAAATTCATGAGCTAGTTCTGCTTCAATTTCATATTCCCAAACGCCTGGTTTGATGAATCCTAATAATCTTCTAACTCCAGCTTCTGTAATTTTACAAGCACGTTGCATCAATTCAATTTCGATTTCATTCTTGATTGAGCGAATTTTATGCATTATTGGTGCTGATTTAAAAACTTGGTGAGCTGGAAAATCTTGTTTTACTTTCTTGATGAAACGATCTTCGCGTGTTTCAACTTCAGTATTGGCACGCAAATGTTCATTGGTGTTTAAATAAATACCTGTTGCTTCAGCCATCATTTGTTTGAAAATCATTGGAAATTGTTGCAACCAATACACAGTTTTAATTCCCGAAGTTTCAAAAGCAGCTTGTTTTGTCAACTTTTCTCCTTCCCAAATAGCAATCAAATCACTTGTTTCTTTCAAGAAAAGCACCTCACGATGAGCAGGATTACTAGCATTTGGAAACAAAACTAAAATCGATTCTTCTTGATCAACTCCAGATAAAGCTAAAATATCTCTATGTTGTTGAAAAGGCATTGTGCTGTCGGCGCTTACTGGATAAATATCATTTGAATTGAAAACAGCAAGTGTTCCTTGATGCATTTGAGCAGTAAATTTTGCTCTATTAGAAATGTATAATTCGGAGTTAATTCGATCGTATTTCATGCTATTGATTTTTGAATTTGCTAAATTAAGAAATCTCTATGGTTGGAAGACTTAATGATAAAGATTCTCCTTAGAAAGTATGGTTTTGAATTTCTATTGCTGTCAAATAAAGATAGGTTCTTAAGTTATCATTTTTTTAAATTTGAAAAGAAAAAGTTAAAATCGCTTTCAAAAGCTAATGATTACTTAAATTTGAAATATGGAAAAATACATTCTTGTAACTGGCGGTGCTGGATATATTGGTTCACATACCGTTGTTTCTTTAGTTGAAAACGGTTATACACCAATAATTCTTGATGATTTTAGAAATGCAAATCGCATTGTAATTGATGGTTTAACGCAAATTATTGGTGAAAACCCTACAATCGTTGAAATAGATGTATGCGATGATAACGGTTTACGTGCTGTTTTTGAAAAGTATAATTTTGAAGGTGTTATTCATTTTGCAGCGCATAAAGCAGTTGGAGAATCTGTAATTGACCCTTTGAAATACTATCAAAATAACCTTCAAGGGTTGGTGAATGTATTGAGTAAAATGATAGAATTTAATGTTAATAATTTTGTATTTTCCTCTTCTTGTACTGTCTATGGTGAACCAGTTGGCATTACTGAAATGACAGAAGAATCACCAAAAAATCTTCCTAATTCTCCCTATGGTTGGACTAAGTGGATTGGTGAACAAATAATTGAAGATACTTTTAAAGCTAACCCTCAATTGAAATTGATGAGTTTACGTTATTTCAATCCTGTCGGTGCTCATAAAAGTTTGTTAATTGGCGAATTCCCAATAGGAAAACCTAACAATTTGCTTCCATATATTACTCAAACAGTTATCGGAAAACAAGAAAAACTTACTGTTTTTGGAAATGATTATTCAACAACTGATGGTACTTGTATTCGTGATTATATACATGTTGTTGACTTAGCTTTTGCACATGTGAAAGCAATTTCTTTTTTAGAATCTCAATCAAGTTGTCTAGAAATTATAAATATTGGAACAGGAAAGGGTTCAAGTGTCTTAGAAATAATTCAAGCGTTTGAAAAAGAAACAGGCCAAAAATTGAATTGGGTTTTTGGACCGAGAAGAGAAGGTGATGTAACAGAGGTTTTTGCAAATGCTTCTAAAGCAAAAAATGTATTAGATTGGGAAGCAAAACTTACAATTAAAGATGCGGTTGTTGACGCATGGAATTGGGAAAAAAGATTAGCTGGACTTTAATGAAATTCATCGTTATAATTTTACTTTTTTTTATTTGTGGTTCTTTTCAAGCTCAACAAGACCCTGATTTGATTTCACGCCATCGACCAGGAATTCTGTGGTATTTCACTGGCTTTCGTCCTTTACAAGATGCTGATAATCGAAAATACGACCGCTTAATAGTTGATGTAACCTACAATGATTGGTTGGGAGCAATCTCCCCTTTTGAAAATCGTTGGAATTCACTCGGTATCAACACCAATTTTATGTTTGATGTACGCTCAAAAAAAAATCAAGCACTTTCATTCGGTTGGGGATTTGCTTATGCTTACTCCACCGTTTCAACCAATAAAAAATTTACAATTGCGCCTTCTAACACTGTCAATTTAACTCCTAAAAGTGTATCTGACTATTACACCTCAAATACAATTCATGCACATCGTTTTTACATTCCATTAGAATTGCGTTTTGCTTCAAAAAAATGGAGTCGCTTTAAATTCATAATTGGTGCCAACTTTGGTATTCAACCTTTTTTAAATCAAGTTTTTTTGACTAAATCTGAAGGAGAAAAAGAGTATTTCACCAATGTGTTAAGCGATCGAAACCTATTGAGTTATGGCGTACATTTTAGAGCAGGAACAAGAAATCTAGCATTATTTGGCTCGTATCAATTTAATTCACTTTTCAAAAGTCGCGAAAGTGTGAAATTACATCCCTTTCAATTTGGCTTAAGCATTTCTCTTTTTTAATGTTAATCGACACTCACGCTCACCTATACGCTGAAGAATTTGATGAAGATCGTTCAGCGATGATTCAAAAAGCTTCAGATGCTTCTGTAAATTATATTTTGCTTCCCAATATCGACATTGAAAGTATTCCAAAAATGGAGGAAGTGGCTGCAAATTATCCGAATTGTATTCAAATGATGGGTTTGCATCCAGCTTATGTCAAAGAAGATTGGGAACAACAATTAGAAGTGATGGAGCAAAAATTGTTTCGAAATCCAAAATTGTATTGTGCTGTTGGCGAAATTGGAATGGATTTGTATTGGGACAAAACCTTTATCGAAGCACAAAAAATTGCATTCAGACGACAAGTTTCTTGGGCGAAAGAATTGGGTTTACCGATTGCCATTCACGCGCGAGAAGCCTTTCCTGAAATCTTAGAAATTTTGGACGACATGAACGACGCAACTTTGAAAGGTGTTTTTCATTGTTTCACAGGCCACGAACAAATTGCCCGCCACATCTTGAAATACGGAGGATTTAAACTCGGAATCGGTGGTGTTGTGACGTATAAAAACTCTCATTTAGCCGAACTGCTTAAGAAAATCGACTTAGAACATTTGGTCATAGAAACCGACGCACCTTATTTAACACCCATGCCTTTTCGTGGAAAAAGAAATGAAAGTTCTTACGTCAAATACGTCGCTGAGAAATTATCGGATATTTACCAAGTTTCAGTGGACACTATTGCTGAGGTTACCACTAAGAATGCGGTAGAGTTGTTTCAATTAGAGCGATTCAATGTCAATCATTAACTGCTAGGATTAAGACTTTTAAAACTATTTTAAAACAGTAAATCTTTTTACTTTATAATCGTTTCCAAACTTTACTTTGCAATAATAAATACCACCATTCCATTCGGTTATATCCAATTTGAATGCTTGGTTGGAATTAATTGCATTCAATTTAACTATCTCTTCCCCAGTAATTGCGTAAAAAACTAGTTCAGTTTCTTTTTCTGTTCCTGAAATCAATATATTTAGTTCATTTTGAGCAGGATTGGGGAAAATACTAAAATTCAACAAATCGTTTTCAATTAGCCCAATCGTTGAAAAAGTGGTACAAACAGATGTATCTAAACAAGTACCGTCTGATAATACAACCGCAAAGCTTCCGTTTTGAGTTGCTGTGAAGGTTTGAAAGTCCGCATCGGAAATGGGTGTATTGTCTGCACAATCTATCCATTGGTAGCTCACACCCGCTTGATTAGCAGTAATTGTGTTGCCATCCAAAGTTGTTTCGTTGTTGATAGTTGTGATGGTTAAATTCAGCGTAATTATACTGTCACAACCAACAGCGTTTTGTAATGTTTGCGTGTAAATCCCTGATTGCGTATATGTTTCACCGTTTAAAGTGTAACCGCCACAAGTAGATACATGTAATGTGTTCGAAGTAAGTTGAATACAATGAGTATTTGAGCATCCTGTAGAATCTGTAATAGTTACTGAGTAATTTCCGATACCAACATTTCCTATGTTACTTGTGGTATCTCCTGTGTTCCAAAGATAGCTGTATGGGGGGGTTCCCATAGAAGTTAGTGTAGAAATTGTCCCATCGTTGCTATCAGTTGTTGAAGGATTGACAGTTGATAAAGTATTGATAAAGCATAAACTGTCGGATGAAGAAGCATCAAATCCCATGCTACAAATAGGAGATTCAATTAAGGAACTTCCCCTTAAACACATCCTGAATTCTACAATATCACTAGGTTCTTTTCCACTTATTTGAAAATACAATGCATTTCCTCCAGCCCATTGCGGAACATAATAACTATTATAATAATTACCGTTTACAAATGGTATCAACTGGGTAGATGAACTAAAGAAATTTCCACAGTTACCATCACCTCGCCAAAAAGTAATCCTAGCAGAATCAAGACTGAATGTAAAATCCATACATAATAACTGAAAATATTCAGAAGGTAATGTTAATTTATACCATACATCGTTATGTACTCCATTTGCATTATAGTTCCAGTTTGTGTTAGTTCCTGTTAGTGTACAGAATTGGTTAGAATAATAAAATGGGAAATTGGGTACTGCATTTAAATTAGAAACATCGAAACAAGTATCATACATTGCCCCATCGTTTCCTATAGTATTCAAACTTCCATCTAAAACACCATAATCAATAGCCCCTTGGCAATTATCATTCGCTACTTGAGCAAAAAAACTTATTGAAACCCCAATAAAAAATAGTAGTATTAACTTCTTCATTCACTTACAACCAATTTTAAATTTGAATATTAAATCTATTACAAATCTATTCTATTTATTTAGTTTATTTCAACGTTTTAACAATCAGAAGGAAATAGCCGAACTTATCTTGTAAAAACTTAACTTTGTATTCAAAATAAAACATCTTGGCAATATTCACCTTGAACATCATTGAAAGAAGCAAATTTGGAAAAGCAATTTTGGAGTTGATAAAAATTGGAATTTCTGAAAATAAAGGGGTTGAATTAGTTAAAATCCCTAATGACGAAACAATAAAAGCAATAGAAGAAGTTAATTCAGGTAAAATAATAAGAGCAGAAAATGCTTATGAATTGATAAAGAAACTAAATTCATAATGCGTAACATCCTTCTTATCTACACTGGCGGAACCATCGGAATGATTAAAGATCAACGAACGGGCGAATTGCGAAGTTTTGATTTCGAATACATTTACGATCACGTTCCAGAATTAGAGCGCTTGAATTTAAAACTCAAAAGCATCAGCTTTGAAAAACCAATCGATTCTTCTGAAATCAATTTTGAACATTGGAAAGAAATCGCTGAAATCATTGAAAAAAACTACGAATCTTACGATGGGTTTGTGGTGCTTCACGGTTCTGATACAATGGCTTTTACTGCTTCTGCTCTGAGTTTTATGTTACAAGGTTTGAAAAAGCCTGTGATTTTAACTGGTTCGCAATTACCAATTGGCACCATTCGCACTGACGGAAAAGAAAATCTAATCACCGCGGTTGAAATTGCAGCAGCCTACGATGATAACAACGAAGCGATTGTGCAAGAAGTAGCAGTTTATTTCGAATATTCTCTTTACCGAGGAAATCGTTGTTCCAAAATTTCAGCTAATCAATTTGAAGCATTTCAATCACCAAATTATCCTGAGTTGGCAGTCGCTGGAGTGAATATTGATTACGCAAAAGATCGTTTGTTTCGCAGTGCTTTGCCAACGCTTAAAGTGCATACAGCCTTTTCAAAGCAAATTGGATTAATAAAATTGTTCCCAGGAATTCCCGTTGAGTTTTATAAAAGTTTATTTGACAGGCAAAATACAAAAGCAATTGTTATAGAAACGTATGGTGCCGGAAACGCTCCAACTGATGCAACCTTACAAGAATATATTACCAATTACATTGAATCGGGAGGTTTGGTTTTGAATGTAACACAATGCAGTTCAGGAGCTGTAAAACAAGGAACCTATCAAACATCTTCGTTTTTTCAAAAAGTCGGAGTTATCAGTGGTGGAAATCTAACCACCGAAGCGGCATTAACCAAATTGCAATATTTAGTGGGTTTAAATTGTTCACTAGAAGAAATCAAAATTCGATTGACGACTCCATTAGTTGGGGAGATAGGCTAATTAAATGCTTTATTTTAAAAGTTCCATTTTTACAAGCTTCCCTCCTTTTCCTTATCTTTGAATCATGGTAACACATTCTATCATCATCACCGCAGGAGGAATTGGAAAACGTATGGGAAGCGAAATTCCCAAACAATTCATTGAAATTTGCGGAAAGCCAATCTTGTTGCATACTTTAGAGTTGTTTTATCACTTTGATTCAAGTATGGAATTGTTCATCACTTTGCCCGAAGATTGGAAAAGTTATTGGAACGAAATCTTGGAGAAAAATAATTGTAAAATTCCTCATCAAGTAATTTCTGGCGGAGAAGAACGCTACCATTCTATTCAAAACGCCCTCCAATTTTGTACAGGAAAATATATTTCAGTGCACGATGGTGTGCGTCCTTTGGTTAGTCACCAAACTTTGAAAAATTGTTTCGAAGCTTTGGAAAGTCATGCAGCTGTGGTTCCAGTTTTGGGCATCAAAGAATCGATTCGTCAGATAGAAAACGGAAGCTCACACGCAGTCAATCGCAATGAATTTAAGTTGATTCAAACCCCACAATGTTTTCACGCATCGGTTTTAAAAGAAGCTTATCAGCAAGCATTTCACGAGCGCATCACCGACGATGCAAGTTTGGTGGAAGAAAAGGGACTTGCAATTCACTTAGTTGAAGGCAATGAAGAAAACATCAAAATAACCACGCCTTACGATTTAAAAATAGCTGCATTATTCATTCAAGAAATTCAAAAATGATTCAACCCGCACCTTTAAAAAAAGGAGATTTAATTTACATTACAGCTCCTGCAAAATCAATCGATGAAGCAAGTGTTTCTTATGCCAAAAACTTTTTTGAAGCACAGGGTTTTCGTGTCGAAATCAGCAAAAACTGTTTCGGAGTTTACAATTATTTTTCAGGAACAGATGAAGAACGAGCTGCCGATTTGCAAGCTGGAATCGATCATCCCGAAGCAAAAGCAATTTTGTGCGCACGAGGTGGTTACGGTTGTGTACGCATCGTCGATCAATTGCAATGGGCAAACATGTTGCGCGAACCGAAATGGTTGATTGGATTTAGCGACATTACTGTTTTTCATCACCGACTTTTTAAATTAGGAGTTCAAAGTATTCATGGAACGATGCCATTGAATTTTGAAAAAAACAGTCCTGAAGCATTGCAAACATTAGTGGAAGCAATTACTGGAAATCAAAAATCGTTGACTTGGAATGCGAATGCAAATAACAGAACAGGGAATGCGAAGGGGAAACTTATCGGTGGAAATCTCAGTATTTTATACAGTTTAATTGCAACAAGTGACGCCTATTTTTTTGAAGGAAACATTTTGTTTTTAGAAGATTTAGCGGAACATTATTACCATTTAGACCGGATGTTTTTCAGCTTAAGAAAAAGCGGAATCCTTGATAGAATAAGTGGTTTGATCATTGGCGGTATGACGGAAATGGAAGACACAACCATTCCTTTTGGCATGACAACCGAAGAAATTGTTTTGCAACATTTTCAATTTCGTAAGATTCCAATAGCTTTCGATATTCCCTCAGGACACATTGATGATAATCGCGCTTTAATTGTTGGTGCTGAGGTAGAATTAGTTGTTGAAACTGAACTTTCGACGCTTAGTTATGTAAATTGATTCTAAATAAGAACTAAATTCCCTTTGAATTGTTCTAAAAAGTAACTTTGTAACCGTTAACAAAAATTTTAATATGAGCAATTCTACATTACTAAAGTCTTCCATAGCAAAGAAAATTGCGATGGCACTTTCGGGACTTTTTTTGATTTCATTTTTATCATTGCATTTTTTCATCAATTTAATGTCTGTTTTTAGCGCAGACGTTTTCAATTCGATGTCACATTTTATGGGTTACAACCCAGTAATCCAATTTTTAATGCAGCCGATATTGATTGCGGGGGTTGTTTTCCACTTTGTAATGGGTTTTGTGTTGGAATTGAAAAACAGAAGCGCACGATCAGTTTCTTATGTAAAATTCAATGGAGCAGCAAATTCATCTTGGGCATCGAGAAATATGATTATTTCAGGAATGGTTGTTTTGGCATTCTTAGGATTGCACATGTATGATTTTTGGGCACATGAAGTAGTTTACAAATATGTTGATGGAAACGCATTGAATCCAACTAGATATTACGAAGAGTTAGTAGCTAAATTTGAAAGCCCTGTTCGTACAGGATTGTATTCTTTGTCTTTTGTGTTGCTTGCTTTGCACTTATGGCATGGCTTTAATTCTTCGTTTCAATCGGTAGGATTTAACAACAAATTTTCAAGAAAACTACATAAATTAGGATATGCCTTTTCGATTGTAGTTCCACTTGGATTTATTTTCATTGCATTATTTCATCATTTCAATAATTAATAGCTTTAAAATATGAATTGAGCATTACTTAATTGAACTTTTAAGAAATGTGAATTACATCTTGACGATTAAATACAGATCAAAATATGAAATTAGATTCAAAAATACCAGCAGGCCCATTAGCAGAAAAATGGACAGATCATAAAAATCACATGAAATTGGTTGCGCCTAATAACCGACCAAAAATTGATGTAATCGTTGTTGGTACTGGTTTGGCTGGAGCTTCAGCAGCAGCATCTCTTGGTGAAATGGGATACAATGTGAAAGCATTTTGTTTCCAAGATTCTCCGAGAAGAGCGCATTCAATTGCAGCGCAAGGAGGTATCAATGCAGCAAAAAATTACCAAA
>CAZDKE010000015.1:0-23277 GCA_964506255.1 uncultured Lishizhenia sp.
TAATGGAAAAATTATTGTTTAACCCAAAAGTTGCATTTGTCGCTTGAATTCAGCATTTGTAAAATTTATCTTCTTTCCAATTTTTGGGATTGTTTTGGATATAATTGAAAATACGTTGGTAGGATTGGTCGTTGCGTATGATGTTGTCGTAATAATTTCGTTGCCAAACATCGTAAACGTCCGTATTTTGGCGCATCCATTTTGTAACCCCGATTTTAAACCCCCGAACCATTGAACCAATGGTTTTTGATGGCGACCGTAGGGGCGAATAATCATTCACACCTACGGTCGCAACCGTCGCAACGGACGGTATAACGGTCGGTACATTTGATTTAAATTTAATTTCAATAATTCCATGAACATGATTGGGCATTAAAATATATTCATGTAATTCCACATTCGGGAAATGTTCAGGAATTTCCATCCAACATTTATCTGCAATTTCCCCACATTCATTCAATATCATTTCACCATTCATAATTTCCCCAAATAATTGTGCCCTATCCTGACAACAAATTGTTATGAAATATAAACCTTCTTGAGCATATTCATATCCTTTTAAACGAATGGATTTGCGGTGATGTATTGCAGGGTTGAAAACGGTCATTTTGTTTGATTTTCACATTAATTTAGTGAAAAAGTTTAGATTGATGAAAGCAAATGAGAGATTTTTTTGATTCATTTATCAATTTATTTCTAATTCAATCATAAGGCAATTCTCTTGAAAAATCGTTGATGTCATTGATGTCTTCCCAGGAAAGTCCGTTTAATAAATCCACTTCGCCGTCGGGGTAAATTAGAAATTGAAATGACTTTTCATAAGAACTGCATGTAGCAATCACCACACAATTTGAATAGGGGGCAATGGTAAGCGGTCGTGAACGACTTACCTTGCTGAATGTCTCTAATGGCTCGACATTTTTTGATTGTGGCAGAATATAAATAAAGGACTGAAGCAATGGAAAATGAGTTTGAATGAACTTTTGAGTATAAAACCCTTCTACTTCTAAATTCCAATTGCGGTAACCGTTTACAGATTTTAAATTACTGATTTTCCAACCATTTTTTTCAAATGCAGTTATGACTTCCTTCACGTATTTATCCGTCGTATCTCTTTTTTCAAGTCCAGTCAAATAAACACTTGGCAATCGAAAACTAATCACTTGAGCTGTGATTTGATGGTTTGAAAATGGAAAAGGTGCATATTTAGACCACGTATCAAACAGGTACATATAATAGGTTGCCATTGAATCTACTTGTTTTTTACTGTAATATAATTGAGCATCCTTAGGCAATACAAATTGACTCAAATTATTGTAAATGAAACTTACAAACAAATCTCTTTCATCTTTTGAAAGCTCATCGAAGTTTCGTTTTTTGGCAGGCAATTCACCAGGCATCTTTTTCGGACAGCCGTTTTCGTAGAATTGAGCAAAAATCAATTTACCCGTTTTGTCGTAGCGTTTGCACCAGCCATTTCTCAGGTTATTGGTGTAATAATATTCTTGTAATAACACTCCTGTACTATCAAATCGTTCTGATTTACTATCCAATTTGCCATTCAATGTGCGTACAGTACTTTTGAATTTGCCATTGAAATAGTATGTTTCTTCCAAACGTGTTTCATTCAATTGGTAAATATACTTCTTCGGATTTCCATTTGACCAATAGTCAAAGTACTCAAAATGCTCGTTTTTAGGTCGTGATCTTTTTGTCAATGATGAAATAAGAACACCAGCTTCGTTCCATTTTTTATTGGTAATCACATCTTCCAACTCGTTTTTCGATTTCAGGTGAATTTCTTCCATTTTTCCATTTTGGAAATAACTCACATAAGTGGTGTCTGCGTTTCTGTGATTGTTTAAGTACGATTTCAATTGACCATTGGGATACCAATTTTTCTCTGAACCTTGTTCTTTCGAGTTGTAAACCAATTCAAAGTGCTGAATCAAAGTTCCATTGTCTGCCCATTTTTTCTCAAAACCTAAGCCTTTTCTGTCAATGTAGCGTTCAAAAACAAGTAAACCGGCTTCGTTCCATTCTTTTTTGTTAGCGTGAAAAATGAAATTAGACAACGTATCGTAAACGTACTCAAAACGTGGTTTACCGTTGTCGTGCCAACCTTTCCACGTTCCAATTTTCATGTTGCGTTGATAATGTTGCTCTTCGATTTTTTGTCCTAAGAAATTATATACCACCCAATCACCATCTTGATTCCCTTCTTTGTAAAAGCCTTTTGTTTTCAGTTTTCCATTGTGGTGATAATCTTCGTATAAACCTTCTCTAGATGAATGTTCGTGTCCGCCATTAAGAATCATTTTGTGGGTTGTTTTCGATTTCAAAACCCCAGTGTCATCGTATTCTAGCGCCAAGCCAAAAGGAACACGTAAAGTTGTGTATCCATCATAATCAATAGTGTGAGGTGGATAATCTTTGATTTGATATTCATTGATTTCAGACAATCTCGCAAAGGCATTGAAATTTACAAATCGTATTTTTCCATTGAGGTGATAATCGGTATATTTTTCACAGCGTCGTTTGTTTTTGTCCCAATAATAAATATTCGTTTGTTTGCGATTACCATTTGGCCAAAATAGTTCCATTGTTGCAATGACAGAATCGCGCGTATTCCAAGTGGGATTAACTTTCGTTTTTGAACTTCCACTTTCGTAATTCAATATTTCTTCTACCAATTTTCCATCTTGAAAAGTTCGTTTCTCAAAGATGCGATTGTCGTTGTATTTCGTTTCGCATGTTCCATTCAACGGCGTTTTCATATCCGTTTCATAGTAAATGGAAAAGAGAAAACTTCCTCCTTTTTTATTCTGATACTTGAACTCGCAATTGGTTTGTGCGAAAGTGAAAAGTGGAAAAAGTAGAAAGAGTAACTTGAAAAAATTCATAATCTAAAGATAGGTAAATTGCTTATCAAAGATTACACCTAAATTTGAAATAGGTTCAAAAACTTATTTGATATTTTTCAAATCTTGATACCTAACGATTGTCATTATCTCAACAAAATTATCGTTAATTCTATAATAAATAGTGTCAACTCCACAAGGACATTTTCTATAACCAGATTTTATGTAATCTACAGACTCAAAAGCAAAAGGACGTTTAGCAATTAGTTCAAATTGAACAAAAAATGCCTCAAAATATAAATCAGCTTGTTTGATTCCAAAATTTTCAACACCATAGTGATGTATCCTAATTAAATCGTTTTTTGCAACGTTGCTCAGCCTAAATTTTGCCATCCAAAAGTTCTTTCGATTGCTTCAAAATATCTGCTTTACTGTCGCTGGTAAATCCACTCGCTTCTGCTAATTCAATTTTTTCACGAATCCAATCAATCTGCTTTTCTTGTTTACGAGCTTGTCTTATTAATTCATTTACTAATTCACTTTTGCTAGCGTACTCTTTACTAGCAATTTGACTTTTCAACCATTCATCATTAGGTTCGGTGAAAGAAATACTTTGTCTTTTCATTTTGAATTAATTTTGGTGTAAATATACACCAATAACGCATCAAATTAGAATAGTTTCACTGAAAATTGATAGCTTAATTTATTATTATCCTACTTTTGAACTAATCCTCAATTTAGCTGTATAATTGTTGCTTCTATTTATGAAAAAACTATTCTTCTTTATCGCAATTATATTCAGCTTTCAATGTATAGCGCAACAAACGTTAGATACCGTTTTTCACCCGATTTATGGCACTACGCAATTATTGGAAGTAAAGCAAAAACAATGGTATCCAGAAACGAAGGCTTTTATCGCAACGGCAAAAAACACAGAAGAACTTAAGAATTTGCCACTCTATATTTTGCGAAATAATCAAGGTGAAGTCACAAACACTTACAACGATTTCAAGAACTGTGATAAGCGCGCTTTTTCAAGAGATAAACTCCACAAGGAACCTACAATCGTCCATCGTTTAAAAGCGAAAAATACTTCTAACAATATTGGAAATGATGATTCGGGTTACAATCAACTTTATCCGATTTATTCGTGCCAATTTAATGATTACAATGTTTGTACCTCTTTCAAAGTTGGTTTGATGGATACCTTAGGGAAATTTGTTTTTCCTGTCGAATTTGATCACATTCAATACATTGATTCCACTTTTATCGTGAAAAAAGACAAATCCTACTACTTGTATGATGCAACTTTTAAAGCCATAAATTCCGTGGCTTACGATTCAGTTATTTATGCTGATTTTATTCATAATCAGTTGATTGTTAAGAAAAATGGAAGTTTTGGTTTGATAAATCGCTCAGGTAAAGTGATTTTGCCGATTCAATATAAAGTGCTGCAAAAATCCCGTTATATGGTCGGAAATTATGAGTTTCTAGCCAACAATCTCTATGGATTTATTTCTTGGGATACGAAGCGTTATTTAGCACCATTTTCGCCCGTAGCAGAACTATATGCGCGCGATGGTTTTTTCGTTTATAAAGCTGAAACTGATTGGAATGTAATTGATTCATCGGGAAAAAATGTACTCAAAACGAATTTTCAAGTATTCAATATTTTAAATCGAAATCGCTTTGTTGTAGGTCCAAACTATCAAGAACGTGCCTTGGTTGATGCCAAAAACCGAATGATTTCTGACAAATTGTATCACGATATTTGGAAAATAGATGATTATACATTGATGATTGGTTACGACGCTAGTATGCACGATGCTTCCCAACTTGTCAAAAGTGCTAAGTGGCGATTAGTAGATATGAATTTTGATAAGGTAAGTACGGAAGTATTTAAATCGATTCAGGTTTTAGACGAATATTTCTTGAAAGTTTATGACTTGAACAATCAATTATCGGTTACCGACCACGATGGAAATCGGTTTCTCGACTTTGCAATTACTGACGTTTATAAATATTCAGATGGCGTATATAAATTGGTTGTGGAAGGAAAACATTTATTTATAGATCTTAAAAACCCCATTAAAAGGTCAGATTTATATGATAATTTGCAGTGCGTTCGCGAAAACAGAATCGCCATTCAGAAGGAAGGATTTTGGGGATATATTGATTTTGATTTTAATGAAATTGCTCCAGTTAAAGCGAATAAAGTTTCGTGTTTTGAAGATGGAATTGCAATCATCGAAATAAATAAACAATACTATATAATGGATTCCACAGGGAAACTTTTGGCTCCTGAATATTTTGATTATGCAGAAAATGTGAAAAATGGCTTTTGTCGTGTTGGACGAGATGGAAAATATGGCTTGCTTTACAAAAAAGGATATTTCACGATTCCTTTAATGTACGAGGAAAATAATTTTTTAGTTAATCAAAAAGGAAATTTCTATCTAAGTGTTCGACCGAAAAAAGATACTGGCAAGTACGGAATCGTCAATCAGTTTAATGAAATTATCTATCCTTTTGTTTATGATAAATGTATAGAATTAAGTGTACACGCTTCGATTGAACAAAAGCGAGTAGATGGTTTTTTTGCCTTTGCTCAGATTGAAAGAAGGAATACAATAGAGTATTACTATTTGAATTTTGACGACACAAAAAGTCAATTGAAAATTCAAGAAAACCCATCCAAAGGATTTAAAATTATTGAAGGAAATTGTGTTGTCAACGATTCCAAAATTCCGAAATGTTATGGAGTAAAAAATTGGACTGGAAAGGAAATCATTCCGTCAATGTATGCACAAATTAAGCCTTTACATAGGAATTTGTTTACTGTTTATACACTATCTGGAGGAGGAATGCTAGACACAAATGGAAAAGTAATCATTCCTGTGAAATATAAATATGTATATGAATTGGGTTCAGATTGTGATTTAATTCAAGTCGGAAGACATTATGGAGGCTGGGGTTTGTATGATTATTCAGGAAATATGCTTGCCGACACACTTTATGGAGGTTTTGAAAAACCCGTTTTTGGTTTAATTCCTTTTAGAAATCATCCGAATTATCATTTTTCAGAAAACAAGGAATATGTTCACGACGAAATAAAATATGGTTTTATGGATTTGAATGGTAAAGTCATAATAAAACCCAGTTATGAACGCTACCAAATCCCAAATCAAAAAAAGGAAGAAATTCTATTGATAGATGGAAATTCGGTTACCAAAATCAACGGCAAAGGAGAAGTTTTAGAAGGCGAACTTCTTGAGCCAACGAAACAGACAATGGTAAACAAGGTACCTGCTAAACGAAAATGGTGGAAATTTTGGGGTAAGAAAAAGACGAGGTGGCTGTAGTAGTTGAAAATCCAAAAATCTCTATCGATTTTGATTAAAAATTAAATATTAATAATTCAAAATTCACTTCTGTTTTTTCTTGCGCGAAATAAACTAATTCAAATTACCTCATTTTCCCAGCATCCTTCAAATCTTTATTCCATACTTGGGCATTTTTTATTGCTTCTAAAACTTCTTCTGGTTTGTCCACAATTTGCCAAATATCTTGGTGATCTTCAGCCATAAACTTTTCACGAATAGCATGGTCCATCAATTGACTAAAAGGCTCATAATAACCTCTTGTATTCAAGATGATTATTGGTTTAGAAAATTGACCTAGTTTTTTCAAAGTTATTGCTTCAAAAAGTTCTTCATACGTTCCTGTTCCACCTGGAAGCGCCACCAAAGCATCTGTTCCTTCTAAGAATTTTGATTTGCGCTCGTGCATTGTTTGGGTATAAATAAAATCAGAAACACCTCTATGTCCCCATTCAACTTCATTCATAAACTGCGGCATAATCCCTTTGATAGTTCCTCCAGCTTTCAGTATTGAATCTGCCAACTGACCCATTAAACCGGAAGATCCACCACCAAAAACTACAGAAACCCCATTTTTAGCAAAATCTTTCGCCATTTTTGCAGTTGCTTCAAAATAATCGGGATGGATTTGCCCACTTGAGGCACAATAAACACATACTTGCATACTCGGTTTTTTTTACGAAATTAAGATTTGTTAATTGAGTTGAGGGCTTTCTCAAGTTTTTCCCACAAAAAAAGCGGAACAAATTAATTTATTCCGCTTTTCTATATAATAACTAAGGTCGTATTACAATCTGTATTTTTTAAAGAACGCGTCCCAATTCCATATGAAATTGCTCATCACTTCGTCCATTCTTTTTAAGAATAATGGATTAGGAGCTTGCATTCTTCTAAAGTATTCATCTTGAAAATCGTTCAATTTGTATTTGTGGAACACAGCTTTCGACATTCCATAAATCCAGTTTTTTGAAGGATGATTCACACGTGTGATGAAACTTTGATAATCGCGAATCAAGTTTTTGAATGAAATAATATCCATCTCATACATTTTAGCAAGTTTCTCGAAAATTAAATTCTCTACTCGTGCAGCTTGGTCAGCTTCAAATGTACTTTCTAAAAAAGATAAATTTCCTACAATCACAATTAGACTGAATTCACCATTCTGTTTTTCAGTGATATTTGGACAAGTAACAAATGCAGGGTCTTCATTTATAATAGAAGCAACTTCCTTAAATCCTTTGTCAACACTATCAAAGATAGCATTGATGAAAACATTTGCGACTTGATTATCGCCAAGTTTCTTTTTTATGAATGTGCTGAACATCGATATCGTTTTAATAATTGGTCTATTTACAAAATTAATGTACAAGCTTAGCTATCTGAAGTACAATGTTAATTCGTTATTAACTAAGTTTTCAACAGACATGTGACTATTCAATTGTTTAAAACTCTATGTTTGAGTATAAAAAACTAGAATTAATTTCGTGAAAAATTTGAAATGAAAGGAATTATTAAAACAAACAAAGGAGACATGCACGTAACTTTTTACGATAAAGATGCTCCGAATACAGTTGCTAACTTCGTAAAATTGGCACAGTCAGGTTATTATGATGGATTGAAGTGGCACCGTGTTATTCCTGATTTCGTGATTCAAGGTGGTTGTCCAAATACGCGTGAAGGCGAAAGGGGAATGCCAGGAACAGGTGGACCAGGTTACAAAATCGATTGTGAGTTGACAGGCGAAAACCAATTTCACGATAGAGGCGTTCTTTCAATGGCGCACGCTGGAAAAAACACAGGTGGTTCTCAGTTTTTCGTTTGCCATTCAAGAAGAAACACAGCGCATTTAGATAGAGTTCACACGTGCTTTGGAATTGTTACAGAAGGTTTAGATGTACTAGATGAAATTCGTCAAGGAGACAGCATTGATACGATTCAGATTCTTGAGGATTAGTTTTCAGTGAAGAAAGTAGAAATTAATATTAAAAGCCGGTAGTGATATCGGTTTTTTTTATCTGTAAAAATCGACGATTTGAATTTTTCGATTCAGTGTATCAGCAGTTAAAATTCAAAATCGCCTCATACAACTCACAAGTCGGTAAACCCATCACATTCGTGTAGGAACCCTCGATTTTTTCAACACCGATTAATCCAATCCAATCTTGGATACCATAGGAACCGGCCTTGTCGAAAGGTTGATAGTTGTCAATGTAAAATTCTATTTGTGACTGACTTAAGTTAATGAATTTCACTTCCGTTTTTACAGAAAATACTATTGTTTTTGTTACTGATTTTAAGGCAACTCCGGTAATTACTGCATGTGTATTTCCCGAAAGTTGTTGTAAAATGGATATCGCGTCTTCACGGTCATTTGGTTTTCCCAAGATTTTGTTGGCTAATACAACCACCGTATCAGAACAAACCAATAAGTCATCTTTTTCAAGCGAATCGACTAAAGCATTTGCCTTTGATTCTGCTAAAAAAGCAGGTACATTTTCAACTGGCATTTCGTCTGAAAACGATTCGTCAATATCAGGACTCATTGTTCGAAATTCAAACCCCATCGCAGCCAAAAGTTCCTTTCTTCTTGGCGAGCTTGATCCTAAAATGATATTCATAACGTATTCGTAAATAATGCACTAATTCCAACTAACATACTCCATTTGATGATGGTGTTGATCATTTCAAATGGATACGGTTTGCGAATTATGAAAAGTACCAAACAAGCTAAATTTAGTAAGGCAGAAATCAGCAATAAAAAACCAGAGATTAAATTTAGCTCAATCCAACTTTGTGTAATTGCCGCAATTCCAATTAGTAAAGGAAGTTGTAAAATTGCCACCGAAATCAATCCTGCTTTACGCTCTCCGAGTTTCATTGGCAAGGAATACACATGTATCAATTTATCCCCAACAACGTCTTGAATGTCTTTTGAAATTTCTCTTGAAAGGTTTTGAAAGAAAGCACAAGCAGCAAAAAAGTAGATGAATGAATAATCCAAATAAGTGGACCAAGTATCTTGATGATAAGGTGAAAATGGTGCTGAGCTTTCGTTGACAACTTTAAAATACCAAACTGAAAGTAAAGGAACTAAGGCTGTCAATAGCGCAATAATAAAATTTCCAATCAATAATTTCTTTTTGAAATAGGCACTGTAAAACCATAATAAATTCATTGAAATCAAATGAATGAAAACAAAAAGAAAACTATTGTATCGAATGGAAAGTAAAATAGAGATAAAAACAGCCACAAGATTCAAAACCCAGTGAATGACAATTGCCCACCTTTTTTTAAGGTATCTAGAAATGATGAGTTTTTTTGGTTTATTGATTCTATCCGCTTTCACATCGAAATAGTCATTTATCATATTTCCTGCAGCAGCAATTATAACTGTAGAAAAAATCAATAATAAATAATTCAATAAATGAAAGTCAACATAGAGGTAATTGTTTGTTTTTAATAGATTGAAAGCCACACCAATCATTGTAAGTACAATAATCAGCAGGTTGACAACACGTATTAATCGTAGGAAATGTTTCATGGAAGAATAGTGTAAACTGTGCGTCGATTTTTTTGATGTGCTTGTTCTTTTTCAATGTCTGAGCCAAGTTTTGAAATGGCATCATCGGAATAAATTGGCTGTGTTGACCCGAATCCTTTATAAGAAAGTCGGTTGGCTAAAACTCCATTTGCAACTAAATAGTCGTAAACAGTTTTTGCACGATCATTTGAAAGTTTTAAGTTTTCGTCTTTGTTACCACGTGAATCGGTATGTCCGCCTAATTCAATTTTGATTTTGGGATTCTTCTTTAAATAAGTGACAAAATCATTCAACTCAATTTTAGATTCTGGACGAAGTGTTGATTTCCCCAAATCAAAAAACACGTTTGCCAATACATTTTCTTGCTGACTTGTTTCTGGATTCAGTGGAATATCTAGGTGATAACTATCTTTTCCATCTGGAATCAACAAGTTAAAATTCAAAGTGTAAGGAAAATAACCGGGGTAAGTTACACTAATTGCATACTCGCGATTGATTGGTAACGCAACCATAAAAGTTCCATCCGTTTTGTCAGCGTCGGAAATAATCATCACTTTTCCAGTTTTTAAATCCGTTAATTGGAAATGTCCAGGAATAGAATTTTTAGAAACAGCATCAAACACACGTCCGTCAAAATACAATGTTTTCACAGGTCGCAATTCCTCTGGAAGTTCGAAGTAATAAATATCCAAATCTCCATAACCTCCTGCACGATTAGAAGCGAAAAAAGCAATTTCACCTGTTGGTGCAACAACTAATGAATTTTCGTCATTAACAGTATTAATTGGGTAACCTAAATTTTCTGGTTTTGACCAATTTCCATTGTCATCCATTCTTGTAACGAATAAATCAGAACCGCCCATTCCAACGTGACCACGAGAAGCAAAATAAAGCGTTCGTCCATCTGGGTGAATGTGGACAGACTCTTCTGCATAAGGGGTGTTTATGGAATTAGGTAAACGTTGAGCTGTTCCCCAAGTTCCGTCTTGTTGCAAATAAGAAACGTAAATGTCAGCATCTCTTTTTCCGTCTCTATTTCGTAAACCACGAATAAAATACAAGGTTTTTCCGTCAGCAGAAAGAGAAGGTTGAGTTTCCCAATGCGTTGTATTTACATTTCCAGGAAGATTGATTGGACTAGTCCATTTGTTGCCAATTTTTTGAGTGAAAAACAAATCGCAACTTCCTTTTCCTTCGCGATTCTCACCGTAATAAATTCCTGATTCATCTGAACAACCAACAAAAATTAAACTTTTTCCGTCAGGTGCAATAGTTGGTGCTCCTTCGTTGTTGATTGTATTTACGTTAGAAGGCATTGCAAAGGAAGCTCCCCATATTTTATCTTCACTAAAATTGGAAATATAAAAGTCTTCTTGTGCATAGTAATGTTCAACGCGCGGGTCACTAATTTGTCGAGTAAAGAAAATCGTTTTTCCATCGACAGTCATTGTTGGGAAATATTCTGGAAATCCAGTGTTAATTCCTGGACCGATATTAATAGGCTTAAAAGGTTTCGGATTTTGAATGGCATTTTGGGCAAATTTTGCATTCGCTTGAATTTGTCGAGCTAAACCAATTAATTGATCACTCGCATTTGGATTGCGTAAAAATCGTTCTATGTTCGTATTGGCGTCATTGTATTCGCCGATAGCTAATTGAACAGCTGATAAATAATACAGAGTTGCACCACTAATGCTGTGATTTGGGTCAATTTCTAAAGCACGTTTATAATGTACGATTGCATTTTTGTAGTCATTGCTACGTTCGTATAATTCAGCAATTAATAAATGTGCTTCCCAAAAATTAGGGTCTTTTTCTAGTGCTTGATTGGCAATTTCAATTCCTTTTAAGTAGTTCGGTCCTTTTTGTTGGTCGTAATAAACTTCTGGTGCTTTCTGTGCTTCTTCAAATAATTTGATTGCTTTTTTATTGGAAGTAGAGTAGGGGAATTGCGCTGTTGAACAACCAATTAATAGGAAGCTAAAAAGCAAAAACGAGACAATTTTAAGCATGAATGAGGTTTAAGGTATGTGCATGAATTTATGAGTCTGTAACGAAATGCGCCACTTTTGGTTACTTTTCACATAATCTATAACTTGAGGTAGAATTTTATCTTGTTTGCTCCATTCAGGCTGTAAAAAAAGTACACAATCAGCATTTATTTGTTGAGCATGTGATTCAGCCCAAGCAAAATCTGAAGGGTGAAAAATAACTACTTTTAGTTCATTTGCTTTTGTATAAGCTTCTGCTGTCGGATCCTTGAATTTCTTTGGAGAAAAGCAATACCAATCAACGTTTCCTTTAAGTTCATAGCAACCAGATGTTTCAATTGCTACTTCAATATGGTTAGCTTTTAATTCGTTTACTAGGGTTGTTAAGTTATACATAGCAGGTTCACCGCCTGTAATGACCACAAAATCAGCGTTGTTTTCTTTAACTGCTTTTACTAAATCTGAAATTTTTACCAAAGGATGAATTGTTGAATCCCAACTTTCTTTCACATCACACCAAACACATCCAACATCGCATCCTGCTAATCGAATAAAGTAAGCTGCTCTTCCTGAATGATGTCCTTCGCCCTGAATGGTATAGAATTGCTCCATAATCGGAAGCTCAACAGAAGTATCTATTTGAATAAAATGCATAAGCAAAAGTAATCATTTCAAACGTTACGATGTTAATAATTTAAGATTAAGGTTTCGTGAGTTTTTCTATACATTTGCTTTTATAAAACCAAAATTATGAGAAAAATTACTTTAAATATTTTATTGTTTACTAGCCTTGGAACCTTTGCTCAACAACAAATTGGCAACTCGAATATGGAGTCTTGGGATAATGTTGGACAATCAACTGAAGAGCCAACAAACTGGAATTCTTTTAAAACAGGAACAGGTGGTTTGTCTTCTTTTGGTTCACAACAAGTTGCTAGATCAACTTCAATTCGTTCGGGTGCTTCAGGGACTTACTGTGCAAGAATTTACGCGAAAAGTACACTTGGAGTTGTTGCGAATGGACTTTTAACTTTAGGTCAAGTATATATGGGAAGTTCAACAGCAAGCAGTCCTGACAATTATAATTTCACAAAAACTTCAGATGCGAATTTTTCAGAAGCATTGACGGGACAACCAGATTCTATTGTTTTTTGGGTGAAATATACACCTGTAAACAATAATCATCAAGCTCGTGTTCATGCAATTTTACATGATAATTACGAATTCAGAGATCCAATTGATGCGAATTCAGCGCCCCATACAGCTGCCAGAGCAGAGTTAAATTATGGAGCAACTGGAGGAAATTGGGTTCGAAAATCAGTTCCTTTTGTATATGAAGCGCAAGTGCCAGCTATCGGTGTAGAATACATCTTAGTGACTTTTGCAACAAGCTCAACTCCAGGTGGTGGTTCAGCAAATGACGAGGTTCTTTTAGATGATATTGAATTAATCTATAACTCAGTTGGCTTAAACGAAGTAGTTACTTATTCTTTTAAAGCATATTACTCCATCGAAAAAGGTTTAGTAATTAAAGGAGAAAATTCCAACTTTGAGTTAGTAAACTTAGCGGGTGCAATCGAAAAAACAGGAGACCTAAACACATTGAATGGTTTGCATTTGAATACAGGGCTTTATTTCCTAAAATCAGGAGATTCAGTAGTGAAAATTTTAGTTCCTTAATTTGAAGTTCCAACAATTTATTGCTATTGTTTTTCTTGTTCTAAGTAATTATTCAATTGCTCAGAATGGAAAAATTACAGGTGTGGTGCGCGATGATAAAGGCGTTGCGTTGCCTGGTGCTGCTGTGATTTATCGGAAGGATGTGACAATAGGAGCATTAACTGACGAAAACGGAAAGTTCTTGTTAGAAGTTCCCGCTGGAACCTGTAAGTTAGTTTGTCGCTTTACAAGTATGAATCCTGATACTTTAACAGTTCAAGTCTTTGCAAACAAAACTGTAAACCTCGATATTGTTTTGACTTCTTTCATTAAAGAATTGCAACAAGTAGATGTTAAAGTTGGTCGATTCAATAAACCTATTGAAGAGCAAACGGTTACGATGATTGTCCTCAAGCCAGAATTAATCGAGAATAAAAACACGCGTAGCATAGAAACAGCCTTGGATCAAACGCCGGGTTTAAATATTTTGGATGGTGAACCTCAAATTCGTGGTGGAAGTGGTTTTACTTTTGGAGTTGGTTCTAAGGTTTCAGTTATTGTTGACGATATGCCAATGCTTTCAGGCGATGCTGGAAAACCAGAATGGGGTTTTATTCCCGTTGAAAACATCAGCCAAATTGAGGTAATTAAAGGTGCAGCATCTGTTCTTTCTGGAAGTTCTGCTTTATCAGGGTCAATTCACATTCGTACGGCTTATCCAACAGCGAAACCTTTAACTAAAATCAATGTTTATTCAGGTGCTTATTCAGCTCCAAATCATCCAAATTCTAAATGGTGGACACAATATCCTGGCATTCATGGAATGAATTTCTTACATTCTCAAATGTTTGGAAATTTAGATGTGGTTGTTGGTGGAAATGTGAATTTTGATCATGGGTATATTGGTCCTCCAATTACTGATTCAATTGTAGCAACTGTTTTTCCTGATACAATAACGAACTTCACAGAAAGTGAAATGATTTCAAAACGCGGTCGATTGAATTTCAATTTGCGTTACCGTTCAAAAAAAATCAAAGGGCTTAATTACGGAATGAATGGGAATTTTATGCTGATGCATACGGTAATGCCGCTTGCTTGGTTGAATGATTCTTCGGGATTATTTCGAGCTTATCCAGGAGCAGTTTTTATGCAAGACCAGTTTATTTTTAACGTTGATCCTTATTTTAATTTCTTTACACAAACAGACGGTAAACATTCTTTACGCACTCGTATTTTACATGTGGACAACGAAATGAGTGCCAATCAATCCAATCGTGCGACCACGTATTATGGAGATTATATGTTTCAGAAAAGTTATCCTGATTTAAAAAATCTTGATTTTATTGGTGGTGTAACAAGTACCTACACGAGTTCTTTCGCAAACATTTATGCAGGCTCAGGGTCTCCTAATAACGATTTACTAAATATTTCTGCATACGCACAAGTTGAAAGTAAGTATAATAAATCCTTGAATATGTCTGCTGGCGGTCGTTTTGAATACTTTAGATTAAACGATAGTGTTACTGCAATGAAACCTATTTTTCGTGCTGGTGCAAGTTTAAAATTGTATCAAGAAACTTATTTGCGAGCTTCTTATGGTCAAGGCTATCGTTTTCCAACAATTACTGAACGTTTTATAAGAACTGGAGTTGGAAATTTTGGAGTTTTTCCAAACCCAAATTTGAAACCTGAAAGTAGCTGGAATGCAGAAGTTGGAATCAAACAAGGTTTAAAGCTAGGTGGTTTGATGGGATATTTAGATGTTGCGGTTTTTTGGCAAGAATATCAAAACACAATCGAATACATGTTTGGTATCTGGAACGAACTTACAGACGTTCAATCAATGGGGAAAAGTGCTGGATTTATGTTTTTAAATACAGGAAATTCGCGTGTTACAGGAATTGACGCTTCATTTGTTGGGGGCGCAAAAGTGACTAAGAAATCAGAAATGACATTTTTATTGGGTTACAACTATATAGTTCCAAAAACATTATCTCCAGATTTTGTTTATGCAATAGATTCTTTAAATCGTGTGTTTACCTATAATTCAACTTCCTTAGATCCCTCAAACGGAATTTTAAAGTATCGCTTTTTACACAATGTAAAACTAGATGCTGAGTATATTTACAATAAAAAACTATCGATTGGAATGAGTGCTAAATATTTTTCAAAAATGATAAATATGGACGCAATTATCAAAGATTTTGAGGAAGTGACGATAAATAATGAACTTATTCAAGATTTGAGATATATGGATTTTTTCAATTCTCATCGCTTTGGAAATTGGATTTTCGATGCACGTGTTTCTTACAATGTAAGTGAATCGCACAAATTAGCCTTGATAGGAAGCAATATTTTCAATAGAACTTATTCCTTACGACCACTAAAAATTGAAGCACCAAGAACCCTGATGGTTCAATACACTTACCGAATCGAAGGAAAGAAAACGAAAGTATAAAGCATAAAAAAACCTCCTTTTGGGAGGTTTTTTTATGAATTGATATTTCTATTTAATTATCTAGTAATTCATGACTTGAGAAACCATCTGAACCTTTTGGATCAGGACCATATTGGTTTTCACCTGAAGTTCCTTCAGTAGCAAGCCAGACAATTAATAGAATACCTAAACCTAGAAAAGCTAGACCGCCAATTATTATAAGAATACTTCCAAGACCTTTGAGAAAAATACCTAGAAAAACTAAAACGTATGGTGCAATTGGTAGTAATAAAAACCAACCACTTCTATTTGTGTCGTGTAGTCTTCTAACAGCAACAGCTAAACCAGGTATAAACAAGGCCAATGAATAAATACTTCCTAAAATTCCAGAATTGTTAATTCCACCTGATGTTAGTTTTAATCCAAGTACTTCATCAAGAATTGCCAGAATGATACTAAAAATTACGTTAAAAAGAAAGAACATCCAATATTCTTGTCTTCTTGAACGACCAGAAAAAGTGGCGTATTTCTTTAAAGCAAGTAAGTACCAATTCATCTTATAACGATTAGTTATCTAACAAATCACTTGATTTTGCAGAACCAAAATCAGCTTCGTCACCTTTTAATGAGAATGGAGGATAAACATCAGTCATATAACCCATATAGATTGAAATTCTATACTGCCAACGAAGTAAACCAACCATATAATCGTGCATTCCTTTTGGATATTTTCCTGTTATTAAAACTGCCCAAAAAGCAATTAAACGAACGAAAGAAGCTCCAATTAATAAAAAGATTAAACAAAAAGCATGTGGAAGCATTACATAAAGAAATCCGAACATTGCTCTTAAAAGTACTGTTCCTCTATTTGATTTCTCTGGCCTTTCGATTTCAATCATAATGTTTGAGTCAGTTGAAGATAAACCAAAAGCAGGGTAACCATCACTTAAGTTTTGTAATCTTGCATTTACTCTTAAAGTCCAACGTTGCAAATTCAATTGATAGTTGAACATACTTTCTGGATATTTACCTGTTATCAAAATTGCCCAAAAAGAAACAAAATTCAATAAACTTGACCACAATAAAAGAAAGATTAAAACAAGAGCGTGAGGTAACGCAATGTATAAACCACCGAACATGGTTCTTAGTAATAATTCTCCTCGAGAATAAGATTCTTGGTGTTTTACGCCATACTTCATAATATAAATAATTTAAGGTTAAGGGTATAAATTTAGAAAAAAAACTAAAACCTAAAAACCTGAAATTAAATATTTTGCAGAAAAAATATAAGAAAGTTTATTTTTAATACTAAGCTAAGTCTTTATTTTTCAATATTAAACTTAGCGCTTACTTATTATTTGAGCTCGTAAATTGATTAATCTTTAATCGTCATTAGATGAATAAATTTTTAAATCCCCAAATTTTCAAATCCGTTGGCTATTCCTAGACGGTATGCAATTTCATTTTCAAATTCTCCAATTTTCAAATTAACTACTGTTTACTCAATTTGCCTTCTTTCCAATCTTTAATCAATTTTGCCCAAGAATAAGGGTTCAATAAATTATTAGCAGGGAGCTGACCATTTGTATAGAGTTTTGTATACCGTTGATTGTTGACATATCCAGCAGCTAACGAAGCATCATTGTCTAATCGAGCAGCTACGAACGCTAACGATTCACCAGATAATTCGCGCTGTGCTCTTCTTATAGCATCATCATACGGTTTCATATTCACAAAGTAGTTAGCAAATTCTTCTCTTGAAGGCCAAGGATAAACAGTAACTTCAGGTAAATTTAAAGTATCTCGTTGTAACATGTGAATAATGCTGTAACGATTGTCTTTTAAGCTATCAGGAACAATATAAGTGGATGTTTTATAACCAAAGTATGAAAAATAGATGGTATCACCAGGAAATGAAACGGTTGAAAAGAAACCATAATAATCTGCAACAACACCTTTTCTTATTGATTTATCAAAAACAGTGATGTAAGGCATTGGAGCCAAATCCTCTTCAGAAACCACAATACCAGAAAGCTGAATCATACGACTTTGGTCAATATCTTTACGCTGTGCAAATAATTGAGAAGTTGCTAAAAGTAAAAGGAAAAGAATTAAAAAGCGCATAATCTGTTTTTTTTGTCTAACAAGTTTAATCAAATTAGAAATAGAAGCTTTCTTTTTTGAAGAATATTAACAAATCTCTCCTTTTATACTGCGTTTTTTGCAATTGAATTTTTCTTACATTTGCAAGAATTTATTTAAAAATAAGTTCAAAATGTCTCTAACAAATCTTCAGCAAATTTCAGAAGGACTTACCTACGACGATGTATTACTCGTTCCTGCCTATTCGGAGGTCTTGCCGCGTGATGTTCAATTGAAAAGTTATTTTTCTAAAAACATTCCTGTTAATACTCCAATTTGCTCTTCGGCAATGGATACAGTTACGGAAGCTAGTCTTGCGATTGCAATTGCACAACAAGGTGGAATTGGTGTGATTCACAAAAATATGTCCATCGAAATGCAAGCAATGAACGTTAGAAAAGTAAAACGTTCTGAAAGTGGAATGATTATCGACCCAATTACATTAAGTGAAACGGCGATTGTAGCAGACGCTATGAAACTAATGCGTGAAAACAGTATCGGAGGAATTCCAATCGTTGATGAAAATAACTTCCTTAAAGGTATTGTTACAAACCGAGACTTAAGATTTGAGAAAAAAGGTGATCGTCCAATTGTCGAAATAATGACCTCACAAAATATCGTAACAACTGTTGATGGTACAGACCTGTCGACTGCAGAAGGGATTTTGCAAGAAAATAAAATTGAAAAATTACCTGTTGTCGATAAAAACAACAAATTGATAGGTTTAATTACGTACCGAGATATCATAAAAGTTAAACAACATCCTTATTCGTGTAAAGATAAATTAGGAAGATTACGTGTTGCAGCTGCGGTTGGCGTGACTCCCGATACAATCGAACGTGTTGCAGAACTTGTTAAAGCTGGAGTAGATGCAATTGTAATCGACACGGCTCATGGTCATACTAAAGGTGTAGTTGAAAAATTAAAAGAAGTAAAATCAAAATACCCTAAAATTGATGTGGTTGTAGGGAATGTTGCAACAGCAGAAGCAGCACTTTATCTTGTTGAAGCAGGTGCAGATGCAGTGAAAGTTGGAATTGGCCCTGGTTCAATATGTACAACTCGCGTTATTGCGGGTGTAGGTGTACCTCAATTAACAGCAATAAATGATGTAGCTCAAGCACTGGAAGGAACTGGAATTCCTGTTATCGCTGATGGTGGTGTGCGTTACACTGGAGATATAGTAAAGGCAATTGCTGCTGGTGCAGATTCTGTGATGCTAGGTTCAATGTTTGCTGGTGTAGAAGAATCTCCAGGTGAAACCATCATTTTTGAAGGAAGAAAATTCAAAGCATATCGAGGAATGGGCTCGATTGAAGCGATGCAACAAGGTTCGAAAGATCGTTATTTCCAAGATGCCGAAGATGATGTCAAGAAATTAGTACCCGAAGGAATTTCTGGAAGAGTACCATTTAAAGGTAACTTAATGGAAGTGATGTTCCAAATTATGGGAGGATTACGTGCTGGAATGGGTTATTGTGGTGCACCAACAATTGCTAAATTAAAAGGTGCAAAATTCGTTAGAATGTCTTCAGCTGGAATGAGGGAATCACATCCACACGATGTGGTTATTTCGCGTGAGGCTCCAAATTATAGTATTAAATAAATGTTAAAATCAAAAGTAAATTTTTAAAAGGATTTATTTTTAAACCCCAATTTTAAACAATGAAAAAAATTATTTCTCTATTTGTTAGTGTTTTATTCGTTCAGATTGTAGCCGCTCAAAAAGAGCCAGTTGTAATGGAAATCAATGGTAAACCAGTTACAAAATCAGAATTCCTACAGATTTATTTGAAAAACAACAATGATCCAAAATTTGATAAACAAACATTAGATGATTATGTGGAAATGTTTAAAAAGTTTAAATTAAAAGTCGCAGAAGCGGAAGCATTAGGTTATGATACGATTCCAAAATTGAAGAGGGAATTAGAAGGATACAAAAAACAATTAGCAACTCCGTATTTAATTGATTCTGTTGAAAATAGATATTTAGTTGAGCAAGCTTATGAGCGCATCAAAACAGAAATTAGAGCCTCTCATATTTTAGTTCGAGTTGATCAAAATGCAAGTCCAAAAGATACATTGGTAGCTTACAATCGCATTATTGCTTTGAAAAAACGCATTGAAAAAGGTGAAGATTTCGCAACTGTTGCAAAAATGAAAAGTGGTTCTGATGATCCTTCTGCTGTAAATAATGGTGGTGATTTAGGCTTTTTTACTGCTTTCCAAATGGTTTATGCTTTTGAAGAAAAAGCGTATACAACACCAATTGGTTCTATTTCTGAGCCATTTAGAACGCGTTTTGGTTACCACATTTTGAAGGTAACAGATAAACGTCCAGCAAGAGGGACAATTAAAACAGCTCATTTAATGGTAGCTGTACCTAAAGATGCAACACAAGAAGTAAAAGATAACGCTGAGAAAAAAATCAATGAATTGTATGATAAACTTCAAAAAGGCGAAAAATGGGAAGAATTAGTACCATTACATTCTGACGATCCAGGTTCTTCTAAAAAAGGTGGAGAATTAGCAGCTTTTGGTTCTGGAACAACTCAAAGAATGGTTCCGGCGTTTGAAGATGCTGCCTTTGCACTAAAAGCAGATGGTGACATTAGTAAACCAATTCGCACCGATTATGGTTTCCATATCATTAAAAGATTAGAATGGAAAGATGTTGCACCTTACGCAGCGATGAAAAAAGAATTACAAGGTAGAGTAAATAAAGACGAGCGTTCTAAAAAGACACAAGATTCATTTGTAGCTAAATTAAAAACAAATTATGGCTATAAATATGCAGGAGATAAAAGCTTAAAATGGTTTGTGAAAAACTTAGATTCCACCTATTATTTAGGTAAATGGAACTCAGAAAAATTAAAATCAAATAAAACGTTGTTCAAGTTAAATGGTAAAGCTTTTACAGAGAAAAGTTTTGCTGATTACTTAGTAAAAAATTACCGCGCTGTTAAAAGAGACGAAAGCAAAACAGTAATTAAAACACAATACAAAGCGTGGGAAAAAGCAGAAATTTTGGGTTACGAAGAACAATTGTTACCTACAAAATATCCTGATTTCAAAGCATTGGTAAACGAGTATCACGACGGGATTATCTTATATGAAATTATGTCGGATAAAGTATGGAATAAAGCGGTGAAAGACACAACAGGTTTAAAAGAATTCTTTGCAAAAAATAGATCTAACTATATGTGGCCTAAACGCTTGGATGCTACAGTTTATGAGTGTTTGAATAAAGATATTGCGAATAAAGTAACAGGAATGTTGAAAAACGACACTATCAATTCTAAACACGTTTTAGATGTTGTTAATAAAGATTCGGAGTTGAATTTGAAAGTTAGAATGAACAAATTTGATTTGGAACAAACTAATTTCTTGAAAGATAGAACATTCAATAAAGGTGTAAATCCTGCGTTTGAGTTTGAAGGTAAGGTATATGTTGTGAAAGTGACAGAACTTTTAAACCCAATGCCAAAAGAATTTAACGAGGCAAAAGGCGTTGCAACTTCAGACTATCAAACCTATTTAGAAAAAACGTGGTTGGATGAGTTGAAAGCTAAATATCCAATTAAAATTAATAACGAGGTGCTTTACAACCTTGGTAATAAATAAATATGAATAAAATCTTATCGATTTCATTTTGCTTACTTTCAATTGTTTGTTTTGCTCAACCTAGTGGGAAAGTTGTAAATAAAGTGGTTGCACAAGTTGGTGACAATATTATTTTACTTTCAGATATTGAAAATCAAAAGTTGCAAGCAGTTCAAGCTGGTGTAGAAACTACCCGTGAGATGGAGTGTGCTATTTTGGAAGAGTTGATGATGGGTGAATTACTTATAAATCAAGCGAAATTAGATAGTTTGGTTGTTTCTGACGAACAAGTAGATGCCGAAATGGAAAACCGGTTACGAATTATTGAAAGTAAAATTGGAAGTCGTCAAAAATTAGAAGAGTTCTATGGAAAAACTATCAATCAAATTAAAGAAGAATTTCGCGAACAAATTAAAGACAAAATCTTAGCTCAAGAAATGCAGCAAAAAATTGTTGCTGACGTTACAGTTACACCGAAAGAAGTTGCTGAATTTTTTAAGTCTTTACCAAAAGATAGTATTCCCTACATCAATATGAAATTGAGTTTCCAGCAAATCGTAAATTATCCAAGCATTACAAAAGCAGATAAACTACGTGCATTCAATGAATTAAAAGAAATAAGAGAATCGATTGTTGTAGGCGGAAAAAGTTTTGATACACAAGCAAGAATTAATTCAGATGACCCAGGAAGTGCGCCACAAGGTGGTAAAATTGAAGCAAGCAGAGGAATGATGGTTCCTCAATTTGAAGCGACAGTTTTTAAACTAAAAGTTGGTGAAATTTCTGAAATTATTGAAACAACTTATGGTTACCACATCATTAAGTTAGTAACCAGAAAAGGAGATGATTATGTTGTGCAGCATATCCTTAAAATGCCTGAATTTAGCCCTGACGCAATAAATCAATCAGCTCTAAAAATGGATAGTTGCTACCAATTGCTGAAAGAAAATAAAATTACGTGGGACGATGCAGTAATTCGTTTTTCTAATGATGATTTAACCAAACAAAACAAAGGAATAATTACCAATCCAATCACAGGTGACCAAACATGGGATATGGAAGATTTAAATCAAGTCGATCAACAAATTTATTTATTGACAGATGCAATGGAAAAAGGCGATTACACTTCTCCTAATTTATATGTAGATATTTACGAGCGCAAACAAGGAATACGTATCGTTCGTTTGATGGAAAGATATCAGCCACACGTTGCAAATTTAAAAGATGATTATTCTCTCATTAAAAGTGCAGCTGAAAATGATAAAAAGCAACGAATTATCACAGAATGGACAAATTCCAAAATCGGAAATGCATACATTCGAATTGATAAACAATTTTCAGGTTGTGAGTTTAAAAGTAATTGGATAACGAAACCAGACTAAAATAATAGTATGTCAGATAAAGAAGCAATTGATCGATTAGTAGTTCATTACAAGGAACTTAAAGAAGAGATTCATAAGGTTATTATTGGTCAAGATGAGGTGGTAGATCAAGTTTTAATTTCTATTTTTTCACGTGCACATTGTTTGTTAGTGGGTGTACCAGGCTTGGCAAAAACCTTACTCGTAAACACCATTGCAGAAACACTTGGATTGAGTTTTAATAGAATTCAGTTTACTCCCGATTTAATGCCTTCTGATATCGTTGGTTCAGAGATTTTAGA
>CAZDKE010000015.1:23287-23513 GCA_964506255.1 uncultured Lishizhenia sp.
GGTCCTTTGTTTGCAAACGTTTTATTGGCAGATGAAATTAACCGTACTCCTCCTAAAACACAATCGGCACTTTTAGAAGCGATGCAAGAAAGACGCGTAACAGCGGCAGGTACAACTTATAGTTTACCAGCTCCATTTTTCGTATTGGCAACTCAAAACCCAATAGAGCAGGAGGGAACCTATCCGTTGCCAGAAGCGCAGTTAGACCGTTTTATGTTTAATATTT
>CAZDKE010000015.1:23523-56638 GCA_964506255.1 uncultured Lishizhenia sp.
GCTATGTAGAGGAATTGGCGATTGTGAAAGCAACGACAGCCGACACAAAAATTAACTTGCGAAAAGTTTTAACAGGTGAAGAAATCATCAATTATCAAGAATTGATCCGTCGTATTCCTGTTGCAGATAATGTATTGGAATATGCAGTAAAATTAGTTGGTAAAACACGTGTTAATAATCCAGGAGTTCCACAAATAACCAAAGATTTCATCACTTGGGGAGCAGGACCAAGAGCTTCACAATACTTAGTTGTGGGAGCAAAATGTCACGCAGCTTTACAAGGAAAGTATTCACCAGATATTGAAGATGTAAAAGCTGTGGCTAAAGCAATTTTACGTCACCGTTTGGTAAGAAATTACCGAGCTGAGGCTGAAGGTTATTCAATGGATCGAATTATTGACGAATTATTATAAATTTAATCAATGAATTTTCTTGTAATAGAAAATAGGTTGTAATTTTAAGCTATGAAAATTCGGATTCTTTCCGTTTTATTGTTAGTTAACTTTTTTGTGTTGCTCACGCCACGCAACTGGTGGCATCATTGTGATCATCACGAAGCAATTGAGTTTTCGCATTCTGACACTCATTTTGACGATGGTTCTTGTAATTTTTGTGAATTTGATTTAGGTTCATTCACTATTCACAATTTTCATTTTTTCACAGCAAAAAAACAATTGTTCATTGCAGTTTCAGTAGCTGAAATTGCAAATAAAGAACAAGCAGCAATACAATCCTTTTTACTTCGAGGCCCTCCAAGTAGTTGCTGATTTCCCCTTCTTTTCTTTATTTTATTAGCATTTTAAGAAGCAAGACTGTGTTTTATTCTTAGATAAATGCACCTATTTTTAGTTGGGAAAAATCAAAAAATATTCTTTCTCGTTACAATTTTAAACCAAGTTTTATGTGATTTCGGTTATTTCTAATTTAAATAAATAAACTTTGGTCTTAAAATCTGTAATTTATTTCAAATCAATGAAGTAAAGTAAATTTTAAATGAAATTTAGTGTGTTATTAGTTGGGCTTTTTGCATTTACTGCAATGGCTCAAAAACAATTCTCAGGAGTTGTAAAAAACCAAGCTACCAATCAATTGTTGGTTAAAGCTTATGTTCAAATAGTGGAAACAGGTGAAAGTTCTTATACGGATGAAAAAGGTCAGTTTGTATTCAAAGGTAATTTCCCTCAAACCATTCAATTGCGAGTTTCAGCAACAGGATTTGAAACTAAAATCATAGGTGTTGCGATTCAGGATCAAACTGAAATACAAATCAGTCTTGTTGAAAGACATATGGATTTAGAAGAAATTACCGTTTCAAGTGGAATAACTGTTCAACAGAACAAAAATCCGTTTCATATTGAAACACGTAAACTTTCTGATCTCAATGGAATTGCAAGTATCAACATTGGTGAAGCATTAGCAAAAATTCCGGGTGTGTATCAATCGAGTTTAGGAAACGGAATTTCAAAACCAGTAATTCGAGGCTTGCAAGGAATGCGTGTTGTGAGTTTGCTTAACGGTTTACGAATGGAAGGACAACAATGGGGAGGTGACCACGGAATGGGAATTTCGGAAATTGGAATTGGTTCAGTGGAGGTGATTAAAGGTCCTGCTTCCTTACTTTATGGAGCAGATGCATTGGGAGGAGTTTTATACTATTCCGACGAAGCTTATGCTGCTGTAAATTCTCGTTCCTTACAATTACAATCTTTTTATCAAACCAACACAAAAGGAGGCGCAGTAAGGTTTTTGTATAAAGAATCAAATCAGAAATTCCGCTGGATTCTTGGAGGAAGTTATACCAATCACGCTGATTTTCAATTGCCAGACAAGAAATTTGCTCAAAATTCACGTTTTAATGAATTGGTTGTGAAAGCGGCATTAGGTTGGAATGGTAAGAACAGTGTCCACCATATTCGTTATTCATACAATCACTCAATTAGTGGAATTCCAGGACATACACACGATACGATTATCAACCCTCTTGATTTTCAAGTTACGACTCAACGCAGAAAACGCACAATTCCAGCGCAGTTTTTTGATAATCACTATTTGTCTTTTGAAAATAAATGGTTTGCTGGTAAAAATGAATGGAGTTTGTTACTTGGTCAAACCTTGAATCAATTGACAGAATACGACGAGAAAGTAACAATTCCTGGGATACAGATGAGTTTATGGAATTCAGTTTATAATTTAAAATGGTCGCATTCTTTTTCAAATAGTTTTAAAGTAATCAATGGTTTGCAAGGAATGTATCAAAACAATATCAATGGTTCAAAAGCAACAGAATCACTCATTCCAAATGCGATTACGCTTGACAATGGCGTTTTTTCTAATTGGATTTATTCCTTGAATAAGTGGAATTTTCAAGCTGGATTGCGATATGATTTACGATACTTAAAGACCTTAACTGATTTTAAAGGAAAAGCTCCAATTACTAAGACTTTTGCTAGTCCAAACGCTGCTTTGGGTGCTGTTTATTCAACTACTGCTTTTACGTTTAGAGCTAATTTTTCTTCAGGCTATCGTGCCCCACATTCCACCGAATTATTGGCAAATGGTTTCCATCACGGGGCTTTGCGATTTGAAATAGGAGATGTGAATTTAAAAGCTGAAAAAGCACTTCAATTAGATCTTACCTTTGAATTAAAGGGAGAGCATATCGTTTTGATTGTTAATCCATTTTTAAATCGAATTACAAATTTCATTTACATTCAGCCTGTTGATTCAATTGTGAATGGTTTACCTGTTTTCAATTACAAACAAGTAGACGAAGTACTTTTTTACGGAAGTGATATTGGGATTCACTATCATCCGCATTTTGCACATAACTTACATTTTGAATCTACTTTTTCGTGGGTTCAAACGCAAACAGCAACAGACAGTAGTATTTCATTGATTCCACCAGCGAGATTCACAAATAGTATTCGCTATGATTTTAACATTGGAAAGAAACTTCAATTTAAAGACGTAATGGTGCAACATACGTTTATGACTGCTCAAAACAAAGTTGCTTTCAATGAAACGCGCAGTCCATCGTATCAACTGTTAGATGCTTCCTTGCGATTTATTTGGAATATCAAAACTCCTTTACACCTTCAAATAGGTTGTAAGAACATCTTAAACTCAAGTTATATCGATCATCTTTCTCGATTGAAAAATATAGAAATGCCAAGTCCAGGCAGAAATTTTTACTTAAGTCTTAATTTTTTTATTAATCAAAATCTAAAAACAAAGTAGTATGAAAAAAGTAGTATTATCGAGCGCAATCGCTCTAGTAACTGTGTTTGCAATGAGTTCTTGCAAAAAAAACAAATGTCACGAATGTCATTATGACAAAGCTGGTGCAGAAATCGAAATGGGTGAGTTTTGTGGCGATGCTTTAGAAGAATTAGAAGCATTAGGTACTTACACTGATTCAACAGGAACTTATACTGTTCATTGCCACGAGCATTAATTTTGGTTTAATAAAACACTAAATTGATAGTTCGCGTGTTTTCTAATTTCGTCAAGTTTACACATTTGTTTATTAATCAAATAGTTAAATTTTGAGTTAACTAAAAAACACTCTTTTGAAAGATTCCTCCCTATGCTCGGAATGACCTTTGAATGGGATTCAATGCGAAAATGCTTTGCATTTTCGCCAATACCCCAACCTACCAGTCATTCCGAATGAAGAGAGGAATCCTTCTTGTATATCCAATTAAGGAAAAAATGCGGATATCATAAAATGCACTTCTCTAAAAACTACTCACATTCTAGCCAATTAGCTAATATTCTATTTATTTCCTCCGATTTATTCAGAGTCATTAAGTGTGTTTACTAATACTATTTTCAATTTCTCTCCTCCAATTTTTCCAATTGTTAGAAAATAAGCCAAACTAAATTTCGTTGGTAGTTTGAAAGTACTTACCTTTATTCTCACAAAATTTCAAATATGTTCGACGACGAAGAAGAAGACTTTTCTGATAACAATTTAAATGAGGATCTCGAGCAATTTGAAGCACATTTAAAGGGGAAATCAATCGGTTTTTTAGATAGCGACAGATTAGAAGCAATTATCGATCATTACATTATCAATGGTCAATATTCAAAAGCAAAATCAGCTGCGGATCACGGTGTATATCATTTTCAATATAACCCTGTTTTTACACTACGTAAAGCTCAGGCAATGAGTGGAATGGGGCTTTTAAATGACGCTTTGGAATTGATGAATCAAATTGAAAAAACGAATTTCGATAATCCCGAAGTTTACCTTACAAAAGCAGCACTTTTTAGTCAATTACGCGATTCGAAAAATGCAATACGTTACTTTCGTTTAGCAATAAATTTGTGTGAACCAGAAGATCGTGATGAGATTTTTTTGGATATCGCAATGGAATATCAAAACTTAAATCAATTCAAAGAAGCAATCGAAGTTCTAAAAGAAGCAATACGTATCAATCCTAGTAATGAAGGAGCATTGTATGAAATCGCTTATTGTTACGATCGCTTAGGTGATTATCAGCAAGCAATCAATTGTTACACTTCATTCATCGATGAAAATCCATATTCTTTTACTGCTTGGTACAATTTAGGAAACGCTTATAGTAAATCGGAGAATTTTGAGCGTTCAATTTGGGCCTACGAATATTCTATTTTAATAAATCCTGATTTCGGTCCAACTCATTTTAATATTGGTAATTCTTATTTGACTCAAGAAAAATACCACAAAGCGCTAGAGCATTTTCACGAATGTATTCGATTGGACGGTGAAGACGCAATGGCTCTGTGTTATATTGGAGAAGCACACGAACAATTGAATGAATTGGATTTAGCCAAACATTTTTATAAGCGAAGTCTTGAGTTAGCACCTTTATTACCAGAAGGTTGGCTCGGATTAGGGATTGTGGAAGATTTGATGGGGAATACACGTGAAGGAATTATTATGATTCATAAAGCGTTGGAATTTGACCCCGAAAATGCAGGTATTCACCACGTTTTGGCAGGTGCTTATGAGAAAATTGAAGAGATTGAAATAGCAATTGAACATTATGAAGAGTCCTTATTAATGGATCCAACAGATGAAGATTGCCTATCCGATTATATAGAATTATTAACCGAAAAATCACCATTGGCTGCTTTTGACCGCTTGAATCAATTTTTGAATGAAACGGAGGAACAAAATGAAATTGCTCGTGTTCTAGAAGTGAATTTGAATTGGCTTCTAGGAAATAAAGATAATGCAATCCGTTTGTTCGCAAGTTGCGTCGAAGAAAATCAACTAAAAGCAAAAAGCATTTTTGAGATCAATCCAAGTTTATTGGATATTCCTGATTTTGTTAATTTAGCCGAATAATTATAACATGAATTTTACTTTACCATTTATACCAGAACGAAGTGCAAAACCTCGTAATAAAGGAGTGACGATGATGATGGATAAAGGTCTTGGTTTGAAAGAAACTGAGCACTTTATTGAAGCATCTGGTCACTTGACAGACATTGTTAAATTTGGATTTGGAACATCGTTCGTAACGCCAAATTTTGCTGAAAAAATAAAATTGTACAAAGAAGCGGGTATTCGTCCCTATCTTGGAGGTACACTTTTTGAAGCTTTCTATGCACGTGGAAAATTTGAAGATTACTTGCGTGTTTTGGATAAATATGATTTAGATTTAGCTGAAGTTTCAGACGGATCAATTATTATCCCTCACAATGAAAAGTGTAAGTTAATTGCACGTATTGCTAAGGATAGGAGAGTGATGTCTGAAGTTGGGTCAAAAGATTCTGGAATCATTATTTCTCCTGCAAAATGGGTGCGTTTGATGAAAGCAGAATTAGATGCTGGAAGTTGGAAAGTTATTGCAGAAGGTCGCGAGGCGGGGAATGTTGGTGTATTTAGAGCAAACGGAACAGCTCACACACTTTTGATAAATCGAATTATAGCGAAAGTGAAACCGGAAGATATTTTGTGGGAAGCACCGCAAAAAAATCAACAAGTTTGGTTCATTAAGCTTTTTGGTGCTGAAGTAAATCTTGGAAATATCGCTCCAAATGATATTATTCCGCTTGAAACGTTAAGATTGGGCTTAAGAGGAGATACTTTTTTCGAGTTTCTACCTACAGATTATGCAGATCGCTTGAAACAAGTTAATGACGAAGACGATACAGAAGAATAATTCATAATTATCCAATAAAAAAAACGATGACTGAGGCTCTCGAAGTCATCGTTTTTATTCTTTGTTTGAAGTTCTTAAAGCTCCTACTAACTATTTATCAAATAAATGACCTCTAAAACTGAAGATAAAACCGTTTTGTTTTCAAAGAAGTGTGTACTTACAGGCCATGCTGGAGCAATTTATTCATTGGCTTTTGATGGTGATTTTGTTTATTCTGCAGCAGCTGATAAATACGTAACGCGTTGGAATTTAGAACTTGGAACACAAGATAAGTTTGCGATTAAATTTTCAAATTCTCCTTACTCGATTTGTTTGTTTTCGAATAATTCAAAGTTGGCAGTTGGCTTAGATAATGGTAATCTGCATTTTTTCGATTTAATAGACCGCAAAGAATTAAAATTCTACATTCAGCATAAAACAGGAATTTTTAGTATTCTTGGAAATTCTGCAAAGAAGCATTTATATTCATCAGATGCGGATGGAAACCTAGCTATTTGGAATACTGAAAACTACGAATTACAACTTTTTCTACCATTTGATTGCGGTAAAATCAGACGGATGTGTTTGGATGAAACTGGTTCTAAATTATTTTTAGCTTGTCAAGATGGCTACGTTCGAATTTTGGAAACCGAATATTTTAATCAAATCGGTGAATTTTATGCACATGAAAATGGTGTAACAAGTTTAGCGTTTCACATTGAAAGTAAAGAGCTAATTACGGGAGGAAAAGATGCGATTCTAAGGATTTGGAATCTTGAAACGATGCAACAAATCAAAGCAATTCCAGCACATAATTTTGTGATTTACGATATTCAATTTTTAAACGCTACAGAATTTATAACTGTAAGTCGCGATAAAAGCATCAAAATTTGGTCCTTTGAAAATTTGGCCGTCACACAAAAATTAGAATTCAAAAATGGCGGACACATACATTCTGTCAATAAAATTCAATTTCTAAATTCAACAACTTTTGCAACTTGTGGCGATGATAAAAAGATTATCGTTTGGGGGAAATGAAACTTAAATTCAATAAAAAATGCTTTATTCTTATAATTCGTAACCCTCAACTCCCAGTTTTCAGTTCTCAACTCTCATCTTATTTTTTATAATCCAAAGCTAATTTCCCTGTCATTTTATAGATTTCTAAAAAAGTATCCAATTTATTGAATTGATTATCATAGTGTTGAATAAGTGTGTTTTGATAAGCATTTTGGAAACTTAGTAATTCAACAGAGCTTAAAGTTCCATTTTCAAAACGTTTTTGAGCCAATTCCCACGCTTTTGTGGCATAGATGAAATTTTGCTCTGAGACGTTCACTAATTCTTTTCGGATTTGAAACAAGTCAGAAAGATTTGTTAAGGTTACTGCCAAAGATTTGTATAAACTTTCAGAATTTAATAGCGTAATTTCCTCTTGGATTTTAGAAACTTCAACCGCCCTTTTGTTTTTCCAATTATTGAAGAGTGAATACCGAAGATTCAAGTTTCCGCTGTAGTTGATTACTCGCGTATTGAATTTTTGTTCGGAGTTATTCAAGTTTCTCAACCAACTTTCAGAAGGCGCAAATCCTCCCTGAAAACTCAAAGTTGGGTACAAAAATGAACGTTGATATTCGGTAACTGTTTTTTGCAATTCAAGCGCTATGTATTGGTTTTTTAGTTGTTGATTATTGCTTTTCAGTTCTGACTTTGCTTGAGACAAATCTAATTCTGGATAAATAATATTCAAAGAATCGCCAAGAGCTACAAATTCCTCTTCGGATGGATCTTCTGAATTATTCATTAATAAAAGTAAATTTCTGAGTGAATTACGATAAGATATTTCTTGTAATAAGTAATTCGTGCTGTCTGTAAGGTATTGATTTTTAAATTGTAACAATTCCAACGAACTACTTTTTGCATATTTATCTTTTACATCGTAATACTTCAACCTTTTCGACGAATTAGCTTTTATTTCTTTCAATAATTTCAACTTTTCTTCTTGTAATTTAGCTGTATAATAAGCTTTTAAAACGTCTTGAATTGTTGATTCAATAATTACAAGCGCGTTCCCATTACTTTGAGCTTCAAGTTGTTCTAGTCTTTCTTTTGACATTTTCACAGCGAAACCACTGAAAATATTGTAGTTCAAACTTAAATTTGGAGAAAAGGAAGTGGATAAAAATACACCAGGCACGAAAGTGAACGGGTTATTAGTATTATCTTGAATATTGTTGTTAAACCCAACATTTAAAGTCACTGTAGGGTAAGCGCCTGCTTCAGACCATGTATTGTTTTTGATGGCAATATCTTCTTGTTTTTTTGCGACTTGAACTTTGTAGTTTTTGTCTAAGGCCATAAAGACTGCGTCCTTTGCTGAAATTGTTCGTTGAACTGTTTGCCCAAAAACAAACTGAACGGAAAGAACAAAAAAGGAAAATAGGATATTAAATTTCATGGTCGTCGGCTTCGTGGTTTTTTTGCAATCTAATAATAGGTTCAGCCTCTAAAGCTGTTGGTTTGTTTCCTGTCCAAATCCATTTTCCTAAACGTGCGCGGTCGTTCCAAAACAAAATGGCAGCAGGGTAAAAGAATAGGATAAAAATGGTTCCAAACAAAATTCCAAATGCAATAGAGGTCGCCATTGGAATTAGGAATTGAGCTTGCATACTTTTCTCAGCAATCAGTGGTAAAAGTCCAGCGACAGTAGTTAAAGACGTTAATAAAATGGGTCTAAACCTAGAAATTGCAGCTTCAACAACAGCTTCTTTTGTTGTAAAACCTTCAATTAATACATCGTTGTAGCGGTCTAAAAAGACAATTGCGTCATTCACCAAAACGCCGAGCAAGGCAATAATTCCAAAAACAGATAAAATCGAAACGGGAATTCCAACTAAACCGTGACCGAGAATCGCCCCACCAATTCCTGCTGGAATCACCAACATAATCAAAAAGGCTTGAGATAGATTATTGAAATGTAAGGTCAGAATCATAAAAATCATAAACAAACAAGCTAATATCACATACTGCATAGAGTCTCCAGTTTTCTGACTACGTTCAAATTGTCCAAGTTTCAAAGCTGAAACAGTAGGGTAGAGCTTGGTGATTTTTGGCACTAATGAGTCGAAAATTGCTGTATTGATTTTTGCCACTTTATCTCTATCAGTTGATTCCGCGTCGATTTTTACAATGCGTTGGCCATTTCTCCGTTTCAAACTTTCCGGAGCTCGACCAATTTCGAAGTCACAAATTTCTTTTAAAGGAATTGCTGCACCTTGGGCGTTTTTGATACGCAAATTTTCAAGGTCATACAAACTATTTCTATCAGTCAAAGGATAGCGCACCCAGATTTTTACTTCATCTGTACCAATAATTACTCGTTGTGCTTCTTGTCCGAAAAAACCTTGTCGAATTTGATTCAGAATTTCTCCTTTCGTAATTCCGTACATTTCTGCCATTGGTTTTAAGCGGATGTTCACTTCGTTTTTTCCAGGAGGCATATTGTCTTTGATGTTAATGACACCGTCCATTTGTCCAAGTTGTTTTTTCATTTCAGATCTGGCACTTTGTAAGGCTTTTTCATCGGAAGAAGTCAATCCAAATTCAATTTCTTTACCAAATCGGTTAAATCCTCCGACGTAAATATCGGTTGCCAATAATCCTTCAGGCATTGCTCTTAATCGACGATTGATGCGATTCATTAAAGTGTCAAGTGGTGTTTTAGATTTTTCTAAACTCACAAAAACATTCAAGGCCCCTGTGTGATTCCCACCTTGACCTAAACTTTGTGAAAAGCCAATATTACTGGTGAAATACGTCATAATAGAATCGCCGTTTTCTGCTTGAATACGTTTGTTCTCTTCTAGTAAAATTTGAGTTGCTTTTTCAATAAATCGCTTTGTTTGAGCTTTGTTATCCCCCGGTTTGTAAGCGACATCAATACTGAAAAAATCAGGTTGAATATTTGGGAAAAAGGTTGATGAAATTGTTCCTTTGAATAACATTGTAAAAACAACAACCGTAAAAATCATTGGAATAAAGAAACTAAAACGATACCATTTACGCTTCGTTCCTACAACCATATTGATACTTTCTTTATACCAAACATCTCGAACGTGTTTAATTCCTTTATCTGCTAATCCACGAACAGTTATTTCTATTGGAGAGTTTGTGAATCCTTTGTAGCAAAGTACAAATCCAATAACGTAAATTAAAAGCGGGAACAATAATGCACCAAGAGAATAATCAGTCGGCATAAAAATCCCACCTAGATAAATCACCACGATTCCAGCACCCATAAAAATAAATCCTTTCAGAAATGAAAAAGGTGGTTTTTCAACCTCCATCAAGGTGTTTCGGTGAGAAAGATGAGAAGGTAAAGTAATAATTACTTCCAGGAATGAGAACAAAAGACAAGTTATCGCAACGAAAGCCATTTCGCGCATCATTTCCAGTCCTTCAACGAAAAACAATAGCGAAAATGCCACAACCGTTGTAAAAACAGATGAAAAAACAGAAGGCAAAACTTCCATCGTTCCGTCAATTGCTGCTTTTTGTGGACTTTTCCCGCGTTCAAAATGCGAGTAAATATTTTCAGCAATAACAATTCCATCATCCACTAAAATTCCAACCACCAAGATCATTCCGAATAAGGAAATCATATTGATTGTCATTCCATAAAACGTTCCAATAATAAACATTCCGAAGAAAGCAAAAGGAATTCCGAATGCCACCCAACCCGAAAGTTTCACATTTAAGAATAAACCTAGAAAAACGAGCACCAAAATCAAACCTGAAATTCCATTTGAGGTCAGTAATTGAATACGTGCATTCAACATATTATTAAACTCATAGTAAATATCAAAGCTGTAATCGGGATGTTCTTTATTGAATTTCTCTTGATAAACTCTAAGAGCGGTAGATATTTTAGCAATATCTTGTTGTAAGGTTTTTTCTATTCTAAACGAAACAGCAGGATAGCCATTGAATTTAGTTTCTTGCGAATCTTCAGAGTAGCCAAGAACGACATCCGCCACATCTTTTACCTTAATAATTTCACCTTTTGGACTTGTTCTAACAACAATTTCTTGAATTTCTTCTTCTGTAATTCCTCGGTCATTGGAACGCAAGCTCATTTCTTGTGAATTTCCACGAATTAAACCCGTTGTTAGATCTAAGTTTTTAGAACTTATGGCATTTGAGACTTCCTGAAACGAAATTCCGTAGCGCAATAAATCTTGCTCGCGAACATTTATGGCAATTTCTTTAGTTGGAAAACCCGTTTTTTCGATTTCAGTAATCTCTTTTGTATTCAGTAATTCTTGTTCAACCTTCGTTGCTAAATCGATAAGGTCAATTTGTTTGGTGTTTTTCTTTTTAGAGGATATTCCGACGAAAGCAACCACACTTCCCATTCCACCCGATTTGATGCGAGTTACGGTTGGTTTTTCAGCACCTTGCGGAAACGAGTTGATGGAATTAATTGCGTTTTCTACATCGCTCAACAACTGATCCATTTCAGTATCCTGATAAGCTTTCAATGTAACATTCGCAAAATTTTCGGAAGAAGTAGAATTGATTTCTTCAATTTCTGAGAAACCCTTTACTGCTTGCTCAATTTTAATTGTAACCCCTTCTTCCATTTCTTTTGGAGAAGCTCCAGGATAAAAAACGGAGATAACGATTGTATTGGGGTCCAATTCTGGGAAAAACGAACGCTTCATATTGAAGATTGCGAACAAGCCAAAAATGATAATCAAGGCTATAAATGCATTCCCCCAAATAGGTCGTTTGACGAAAAATGTGATAAAATTCTTCATTTGATTAATCTCTTTTAACGCCTAAATATTTTTTGATTTGCTTTGAAATTTCTACTGTTTCAAGCACTACTTTTTCTCCGTTTCTCAAACCATTTACAAAAAGTGAATCCGGTTTACTACCAACAACAGTGATGTATCGTTTTTCTAATTTAGAACCAACTAAAACAGAAACAGCATTATCATTCACCGCCATTCTTGGAATTGTGAAACTCGATTGCGTATTGGCTTGATCAATTTCAACCGTAACAAATTGGCCACTGAAAAGTTGCTCACCATTAACTGCTTTAATCGAATAGTAAACATCCACTGATTGTGTTTTTTGATTGATAATTTCAGAAATTCGAACAATATTTCCAGTCCCAATTTCAACACCTTGTGCATCGATGAAACTTGCTTTACCTAATTTTTTGAAATCTCTTAATTGCGATAAAGCGATAGGAACTTTTACCTCCATATCACCCGTTTTTGCAATTTTAGCAATGCGAACGCCAGGATTTACAGTTGCTCCAGGTTCAGCATAGACTTCAATTACAGTTCCGTCAAAAGGAGCGAGGAAAATGTATTTTGCCATTCGCGCCTCAAGGCTTTTAATGCTCATATAATCCGTTAAAATTCCTTTGGCAGTGATGAACATTTTCTCTTTATTTGAACTAAACTTCGGAAAATCAGGAAGCGTTTTACTTGGTGAAATATCATTTAAGAAATTATTCCATTTATTCTTCTCACTTGAAAAATCCAATTCTATATCAGGTAGAATAGCAATAATTAGGTTAGAAAGTTGTGCTTTGCGAGAACTTAAAGTGTAAAAAGCCTCTTCAGAATTGACTTTATAGAGTAATTGATTGAAACCAAATTTTGCACCAGGTTTTAAGCTGCCATCTCCTTTTTCTAAACGACCTTGCACCTCAAAAGAAACCTCCAATTCCGTGTAAGGAGCAATTTGTCCATAGGAAGAAAGCTTTAAAGTTCGATTTTGATTTTTCACAATCGAGAAAGGAACATATTGTGTTGTTTGTGCTTCTTTCCCTTCTTTTGGTGCATTTTTCTTATTGGAAGCCACACGCCAATAAATCAACGCAGTGATTATCAAAAACAAACTGAACAATATTATTTGGTTCTTTTTCATGAATTTTAAAATTGAGGATACAAAAGTAATTTTTTGAAATGACTAGAAAGTAAATTTTACATGAATGCAATAAAATGGGTTTGGGGGTTGTTGGTAAAATGAAATTTATTGATAATTAACAATAAACAAAACTGGTTTTAGGTCAAGATGCTAAACCAAAAATAGTTAACAAAAATTTGCATTTATTGTTTTAATGAGTAATTTTGTAACTCAATGCTATCTACTCTAATTACCTCAAAGACAAGAGTCCGTTTGTTGGTCAAGTTTTTCTTGAATCCAACTATGAAAGCTTATTTAAGGCAGCTTGCAGATGAATTTGGGGAAAGTACCAATTCTGTTCGCATCGAATTAAATCGTTTAACTGAAGCAGGTTTGTTAGAAAGCTTTGCAGAGGGAAATATGATAATGTATCAAGCAAAGGAATCTTACCCACTTTATCCTGAATTAAAAAGTATTGTCAATAAAATAACTGGAATCGATAAGGTTGTTGAAGATGTAATTCAACGATTAGGTTCATTGGATAAAGCATTTTTAGTTGGAGATTATGCAAAAGGTATTGATTCAGGGATAATTGAGGTTATTTTAGTTGGTGAAAAAGTAGACGAAGTATATTTAGAAGAATTGATATTAAAAGTAGGGACTTTGATAGAGCGCAAAATTAACTACTTGATTTTAAATCAATTTGAATTATTAGAGTATGAAAAAAATAATAAAAAGGAATTATTCGTACTTTGGAATAAGTAGGTTTCCTTTTTTTGTTAACAACTTATTTTCAAAATTGATTTTGGGAGTGAGAAAGGCGAAGCTATGATAAGTCAATGAAAATTCAAAAAAATAGAGTTTAATGAGTGTTAATTGTAAATTATTATAAAAATTATCCTTGAGTATTTACATAGATTTTTAATTTTATGGTTAGTTATATTAATTCAATAATTAGATTTTTAGTATTTCCATTCGTAAGAAGAGGAGAACTTAAGGATGGTGTATCTGCACTTGTTTGCTGTAGAGATGAGGAATACAATATTACATTGTGCCTTGAATCGTTGTTAGGATTAGTAGATCAAATTGTTTGTATTGACCATAATTCTAGTGATCAAACTTATTCAAAAATGCTTGACTTTCAGAATAAATATTCGAATAGAATAAATATTATCGTACAACAATTCAATGGTACTTCATTAAAAGATGCACGAAATTTTGGTTTACAATCTGTACAATATAACTGGCTATTGAATTGTGGAGGAGATTTTATTTTCGATACTAAAAACAAAGAAGTACAAGAATTATTTTCATCATTAAAAAAGTCAAATGATTTGGCTGCCTTTCGTTTGTCATTTGTAAATCTTTATGGTGATTTAAGACATACTTATAAAAATGCTAATGTTATTGGAAAAGGTGAGAATTATATTGTAAAGTTAATTAAAGGAGTTCAGTTTGTTGAAAAAGATAAATTTGATTACATCGCTTTTCCAAGATATTATGAAAATAGAAGTATCTCAATACCTTTCTTTTTTCATTTAAGCGGAATGAAAAGTGATGAAAGATTAATCTACAGGAATTGCTATTTTGAGTGGAGAGAAATTGTTAATTTTTTAAAAGTAAAAAAAGTTGAAGATTCACCATTTTTGAATTTTGAGTATTTTTCCAAATATTGGAATGATTATTTATTTCAAACTAATGATATAAACTCTCTGAAATATAGATATATGAGGCAGTTATGTGAACTATCAATTCAAATTTATGATAAAGATAAAATTCTTCCATATCCAAAAGTGATTAATGATATAATTGATTTTGGATATGAGCGATTTGAGATTAAGTATCAAAACAATAAGCCGTATATTAGAATAGATAAGGAAGACAAAATGATGACAATTTATGAACCTACATCTGAGGATTTAAATTGGAGTGTAGCTAACTTTAAAGAAAAAATTTACGCAAAAGAATATTTAAAAGAAATTAAACTAAAATACAAATAAAATGAGTGAAAATTTATCTGGACTAAAAGTCCTTGTAACTGGCGGTGCAGGTTTCGTTGGTTCTAACATTGTAAGTATCCTATTGGAAAGGGGTTCAGTAGTTACGGTGCTTGATAATCTTTATACAGGTCGTGTAGAATTAATGCCAGATCACAAAAATCTAACATTTATTGAGGGCGATGTTGAAGACAGAGATTTAATTTTTAAATTATTGAGTGAGTTTGATTATGTGATTCATGCCGCAGCCAAGAATATCATTGCGTCCACTAAAAATCCATTTGATGATTTCAAAACCAATATAGAGGGAACATTAAATATCTTAATGGGAGCTCACAAATTTGGAGTTAAGAAAATTGTTTACACTGGGTCGGCTTCTGTTTATGGTAATCCAAGTATCTTACCAATATGCGAAAATTCAGGAGTTTATACGCTTTCTCCCTATGCTACATCAAAATTAGCTGGTGAAAATTATTGTATTTCATTTTACGAATCTTACAATCTACCATCTGCCATAGTTAGGTATTCGAATGTTTACGGCACCAATCAAGATCCTAAAAATCCGTATTGTGGAGTTGTATCGAAGTTCTTTGAAAGTGCAATTAAGAATGAACCAATTAGAATTCATGGTGATGGAGAGCAAACTAGAGATTTTACATTTGTAAAGGATACTGCATTAGCAACAATTGAAGCGCTTATCAATCCCAAATCAACTGGTGGAATTTTCAATACAGGTTCTGGGGGAGAGATTTCCATCAATGATTTAGCAAAAAGAATAATTGAAATATCTGGCTCAACGTCAGAAATAGAGTACGTTGACAAAAGAGATATCGATAATATAAGAAGAAGATCTGTAAATATTGAATTAATTCGTAGAACTTTAAGATGGTCTCCTTCTTATACTATTGACAAAGGATTGAAAGAGACCTATCAATGGATATTACAAAACCTTGATTAAATATAAAAGTTAACTATGAAAAAAGCACTAATCACCGGAATAACAGGACAAGACGGAGCTTATTTGGCAGAATTGTTATTAGAAAAAGGTTATGAAGTTCATGGTATAAAGAGACGTTCATCTCTTATTAATACACAAAGAATAGATCATTTATACGTAGACCCTCACAATCAATCAAACAAATTTAGATTGCATTATGGTGACTTAACTGATTCTACAAATCTTATTCGAATTATTCAAGAGGTTCAACCTGATGAAATTTACAATTTAGGAGCAATGTCGCATGTTAAGGTGAGTTTTGATTCACCCGAGTATGTGGCTAATGTTGATGGAATAGGTACTTTAAGACTTTTAGAGGCAATTAGGATTTTAGGTTTAACAGAAAAAACCAGAATTTATCAAGCATCTACATCAGAATTGTATGGTTTGGTTCAAGCTGTTCCTCAATCTGAAACAACGCCGTTTTACCCACGTTCACCATATGGTGTTGCAAAAATGTATGCTTATTGGATTACTGTAAATTATCGGGAAGCATATGGTATGTTTGCATGTAATGGAATTTTGTTTAATCACGAAAGTCCATTACGAGGAGAAACATTCGTTTCAAGAAAAATTACACGTGCCGCAGCGGCTATAAAATTAGGAAAACAAGATAAATTATATCTCGGAAATCTATCTGCGCAAAGAGATTGGGGGCATGCCAAAGATTATGTCGAAGGAATGTGGCGCATTTTACAACATAAGGAGCCATTAGATTTTGTACTATCTACAGGTGAACTTCATTCAGTTAGAGAGTTTTGTGAAAAAACATTTAGTTTGTTGGACTACAATATTGTTTGGGAAGGGGAAGGAGTGAATGAAAAAGGTATAGACAACAATTCCGGTAAAGTTTTAATAGAAGTAGATCCTGTCTATTTCCGCCCAACTGAAGTAGACTTGCTTTTGGGCGATTCTACTAAAGCAAGAACCTTATTAGGATGGAAACCTAATTATACCTTTGATACATTAGTAGAAGAGATGGTTCAAGCAGATTTAAAATTATTGCAAAAAGAAAATTAAATCACTTGAATTTCCCACGATTAAACCCTATTTCTCATGAAAAAAAATGATTATACCAATAAAAATATTTTCATTGCTGGACACAATGGTATGGTTGGAAATGCCATTTTAAATCTATTGCGAAATTCAGGTTATACCAATATTATTACTGCCAATCGAGATACTTTAGATTTGCGAGATACAAAGATGGTTTCAGATTTTTTCATCAATGAAAATATTGAAATTGTAATAGATGCAGCGGCAAAGGTCGGTGGTATTTTAGCCAATGATACATTTCCATATAGTTTTTTAATGGAAAACATGCAAATTCAAAATAATTTAATTGATGCATCTGTTAAAAATAATATTTCAAAGTTCATTTTTTTAGGTAGTTCTTGTATTTATCCAAAATTTGCTCAGCAACCGCTTAAAGAGGAATATTTAATGTCAGGTTTTTTAGAACCTACGAATGAATGGTATGCATTAGCAAAAATCTCTGGTATTTACGCATGTAAGGCTGCAAAAAAGCAATTTGGTTTGAATATGGTGAGTTTAATGCCTACGAATCTTTATGGACAAAATGATAATTTCAATTTAAATGCCTCCCATGTGCTTCCCGCGATGATAAGAAAGTTTCATGAAGCAAAGGAAACTTCCTCCGATGTCACCTTATGGGGAACAGGATCTCCCCTAAGAGAATTTTTACATGTAAGTGATTTAGCTGAAGCTGTTTTGTTTTCATTGGAGCATAATTTAACAGATGATTTGTATAATGTCGGATTTGGTTCTGATATCTCAATTTTTGATTTAGCCCAAATGGTTAAAAAGGTGGTAGGTTTTGAAGGACATATTAATTGGGACAAAACTAAACCGGATGGTACACCTAAGAAATTAATGGATAGTTCTAAAATTCAATCACTTGGTTGGCAACCAAAAATAGATTTAGAAGAAGGGGTTAAGGAAACGTATCAATGGTTTTTAGATAATATCGAAAACATAAGATCTTAAGTAGTTATGAAGCAATTTTACCTAAGGCTAATTAACAAATTTTTCCATCAGTCTTACTTGATTCTAGTTGAATTTTTGATTTTTTATGTTAGAATTAGCGTAAAGCCAGCTAAATCCAATGATAAAAAAAGAATTTTAGCGTTGCCCTATTATCCAGAACATTATCCTGGTGGACACGAAAGAATTGCAGATTGGAAAGAATCTATTGAAAGTCATGGGTTAATTTACGATATTCATTGGGCATCTGAAGAAAAAGAATATAAAGCAGCCTTATTGCAAGGAAATTCATTTCAAAAATACCTTTTTTATTTGAAGATAACTTTAAGAAGAGTTCGTTTAGTTTCTAAATTACACAATTATGACGCTTTATGGATACAAAGAGCTTTTATTCCATTGTTTCCATTTAAGGATGCACGTTTTGAAATGTATATATCTAATCAAGGAAATATTACATATGATTTTTATGATGCAGATTATACAGGAAATTTCAATTTAGTCACTCAAACTATGACTTATGCGCAAAAAATAACAGCTCCAAGTCATGTATTATTGGAATTCTGTTCAAAGTATAATGCTAATTCCTATTATTTACCCTTTGCGTTTAATTATTCAAAATACCCTGTTAAAAATTATAATCTAAATGTTTCGTCATCAATTATAATAGGTTGGGCTGGTTCTCCTGAAAATTTTAAAAATGTAATTCAAATTGCTGACCAATTAAAAGAAATAGAAAATGAATTTCCAAATGTTTCTTTTAGGTTTGTTTGTAGACAATCATTTGATTTGGGATTAAGGAGAGTTCAGTTTTTGAAATGGGGAGATGAAGGATTTGACTATTTCAGAATTCTTAATTCGTTTGATATTGGTATAAATCCAATGTTAAAAGACGATGAAAGATCCAAATCCAAAATTTCATTCAAATGTCTTGAATATATGTCGCTTGGAATATGTTTTTTAACCTCTTCAATTGGGATTCCTAAAGAAATTAAAGACCATCAAAATGCAATAATCGTTGAACAAACTAATCAGTGGTATGAAAAATTATCTTCCATACTTTCTAGGCCCGATAATCTTCCATTATTAGGTACAAATGCAAGAAATCTTTTGGAAACAGATTATAATTATAATAAAAATTCAAAGACTTTAGAGCAAATCCTTTTTTTAACTAAAAAATAAATTTAATTACTAAACTATTACTAATATATATTAATAACATTATTTAAAACAAAGATTCTAAAGATGGAACCAAATAAAAATAATGTAGAAGTCAAGTACCAAAAAATTGCTGTTTTACTAACATGGTCATTCAATAAAGATAGTCGAGCTCAAAGAATAGCTAAAACATTATCAAAGTATTATTCAATTGATATTTACACGATTAATAATTTAGAAAATGAGTTGGATAATTTCGATTTTCAATATTCTATTTTTAATATTAAATCTGGTGGAACTCGAAATATTTTGGATAGATTTTACCTTCCTTTTTATTCAAAAACAAAATGTTTAGCAAAGTATATGGAAAGTATTGAAACTAGATATGATTTTATTTATTGTCATGACTTACCTTCATTAATCGTTGGAGCGAAATTAAAAGCCAATTATAATACAAAAATTGTTTATGATATTCATGATTTATTTTTAGAAACAATTAACCAAGGTTTTAGTAGTATTGGAAATTCAATTTTTTCAAGAGTCAAGACTTTTTTTCTAATTAATATATTCAAATTCAATATTTATAGGAATGAAAGAAAATATATAAGAAAAGCAGACTTGATATATTCTGTTAATGAAAGTATAAGTAATTATATATCAAAATTGTATTCTGTTAAATGCCATACTATTCAGAATTTTCCAGAATTAAATTCAACGATAATTAACAAAAAACTAAGAAAAAATTTTAATTTACCAAAGAATAATAAAGTAGTATTATATCATGGAAACCTTGGAGATGGTAGGCATTTAGAAAATATAGTTCAATCTGCACATTTTTTTTCTGAAGGAATAAATCTAATTATTATTGGAAATGGATATTTGTTGAATAAACTAAAGAAGATTAGTAATCCATTAAATACTTTTTTTTTAGATCATATACCATATGATGATTTGTTTAATTTCATTGCTGATGCTGATTTAGGATTAGTGTTGCTTGAACATATAAATTATTCCAAAAAATATGCTAGTGCTAATAAATTTTTTGAATGTATGGCTTGTAGTGTTCCAGTAATTTCAAGTAATTCTCCAGAATTGGTTAGGATTTTTGAAAAGAAAGAAGTGGGATTTCTAATTGAAGAAATAAATCCTAAATCTATTGCTGAAAAAGTTAATGAAGTCATTTTTAAGACAGATGAACTTAAATCAAAAGGTAATAATGGCAGGATTCTTCATGAAAATGAGATGAATTGGAATTGTGAGAAGGATAAACTTATTACATTATTTAAGAGTATATAATTATGATTGCTATTATTGACTATAATGTTGGAAACGTTGGTTCCATTTATAATATGCTAAAAAATTTAAATCAAGAAGTTGATATCACCAGGGATCCTGACAAAATCTTGAATGCCGATAAATTAATTCTTCCTGGTGTTGGTTCCTTTGATAACGGTATGAAAAATTTGAAAAGTTTAGGACTAATCGAAACTTTGAATGAAGCTGTAATTGTAAGGAAGAAACCAATATTAGGAATTTGTCTTGGCATGCAATTGATGGCTAAAAGAAGCGACGAAGGAAATGAATTGGGATTAAATTGGATTGAACTAAGTGTTGAAAGTTTTAAAAATCATATTAATTATACTGGAACATTACCTGTGATGGGATGGAATTACATTGATTCATTTAAAGAGAATATTTTAGTAGGTAAGGAAAGACCGCGATTTTACTTTGTTCATTCTTATTTTTTCCCTATCAATGATTATTGTATTTTGAAAGCTGAAATTAATAATTTTCAATATTGCGTAGGATTTAAAAAGGAAAATGTAATAGGAGTTCAATTTCATCCTGAGAAAAGCAATAAGTTTGGAATGCGTTTACTTACTAAATTTTGTGAATTGTAATGCTTAAAAGAGTTATCCCTATTTTATTAGTTGAGAATGGTGAACTAATAAAAACAATAAAATTTGATAATCCAACTTATATTGGAGATTTACTTAATTCGGTAAAAATTTATAATGAGCTTGAGGTGGATGAACTGTGTATTCTCGATAGAGGAGCTAGAAAATTGGGAATAAACTATTATTTAATATCTCAATTTGTTGACGAATGTTATGCTCCAATTTCATATGGGGGTGGTATTAACACTCTTTACGAAATTGAAAAAATACTTAAACTGGGAGTTGAAAAAATAATTATTCGTTCTAAGCTTACTGATTCTAAGTTCATGAAGGAATCAGTAGAAAAGTTCGGTTCGTCAACCATAGTTGCATGTATAGATTATGTGAATGTTGGAGGGTCTAATTTTTTTTATGTTGAAAAAAATAATATTGGTTTAAATCTTAACGAAATTTTAGCTCAAGTAATAGAATATAATGTTGGAGATATTATTTTTCAATCTGTTGATAAAGATGGTACATATTCTGGTTATGATATTGAAACTGTAAAACAGTTAACAAACAAAATAAAAAATCCAATCATCATTGCAGGTGGTTGCAAAAATATCGAAGAAATAAAAACAGCGTTTGATAACGATTTCTCAGGTGCTGCAGCAGGAAGTTTATTTGTGTATTATTCAGATTTAAAGGGGATTTTAATAAACTATCCAAGTGAATTTGAGTTTTATGAAGCTGGTATTAAACGATAAATTATGGTAAGAACGTGTTCAAAATGCATAATGGATTCTATGGATGATCCGTTTATTATTTTTAATAAAGATGGTGTTTGTAATCATTGTGTTTCTTATGAAATAAATGTAAAAAAATATTATAAAGGAGCCGACCCTAAATTAAAAGAATTTCTCGATACTATAAAACAACTAAAAAAAGCTGGCGAAGGAAAAAAATACGATGTTATAATTGGATTAAGCGGTGGGGTTGATAGTTCTTATGTTGCTTACCTTTGTTTACAATATAAAATACGCGCATTAGTCGTGCATTTAGATAATGGATGGAATTCTGAACTTTCTGTTGTCAATATTAAAAACATTTTAAAAGTTACAAAATTTGACTTATATACGAAAGTTATAAATTGGAATGAATTCAGGGATTTACAACGTTCTTACTTTAAAGCTCATGTAGTCGACATTGAGGCGCTTACCGATCATGCAATTTCAGTTACACTTCAAAAAGTTGCAAAAGAATTTAATATCCAATACATTCTAAGTGGTAATAGCATAACTACCGAAGGTAGACTACCTTATAATTGGAGATATAATAAGGCAGACTCAATTAATATTAAAGCAATACATAAAAAATTTGGTGAAATTCAAATTAATAGTTTCCCAATTGGAAACATTATTAAAAAAAATGTTTTTGGAAATTTTGCTAAGAGTATTAATATTTTAGATCTTTATCCATATAACAAGGAGGAAGCAAAGCGTTTAATTATTGAAAATTTCAAATGGAGAGATTATGGTGGGAAACATTATGAATCGGTTTTCACTAGATTTTATCAAGCGTATATTCTACCAAAAAAATTCAATATTGACAAACGAAAATCGCATTACTCTACTTTAATTTGTGCGGGTCAATTAAAACGTGATGACGCTTTAGAATTGATGAAAAAAGGAACTTATGAAGACCCTCATCTTGAACAAATTGATTTAGAATTTGTCACAAAAAAGTTAGGTTTTTCTGAGGAGGAATTTAAAGAATATATAAACAAACCAAGAATTGAGCATGAAAAATATAGGTCTTATGAAGGTTATTTAAATTTAATTCGGCCAATCTATAGATTCTTTAAAAATATTTTTAAAAGATTTAAATAATAAAAGATAAGATATACATTTTTAATCTTTTATGAATAATACGATTTTGTTGATTATTGGTGGAAATTTGGGGATTATTTTAATTGTTATTTAGATATATTTTTTTACAATTTGCCAAATTGACTTAGTTTTAGTATCTTTTTTTAATTAAAATTACCTTGGCAATCCAACAGTATTTTATTTAATTATAAATTAAATAAAAAGTTGTAATAATTATTGAATCCAAGAGACAACCTCGTTGTTTGAATTATAACATATACTATATGGAAAACACTATCAAAATTAATGTTTTAATAATAACTTATGATTTTCATCCAAATAGCACAGTTGCTTCATTTAGAAGTTTATCGTGGTTAAAATATTTCAAGGAATTTGGCATTGAACCAATTATTTTGACCCACTCTAAAAATTTCAAAAAACAAGATTCAAATTTTTCAAAAGAATCAATTTATGAGGATAATTGTGGTAAAGTTGTTTATATTCATTTAGAAAATAGTTTTATTGATAAACATGAAAATTCTAAAAACCTTTTCATTGTTCTTCTGAGAAAATTATTTTCTTTTTTTTCAATTCTCTTTCAGTTTAGTATTCGATTTAATCAATATAATTCCTTTTTGAAAAAAGGTTCTGAAATATTAGATTCTACAAATATTGATTTAATTCTTGTGACTGGTGGTCCTTTCCCCCTTTTTAAAGTTGCAAACTACTTAAGTTCAAAGTATAAAATTCCTTGGATTAGTGATTTTCGAGATACTTGGTCCTTGTCAAAATCAAGAAATAGAAATATGTTGTTTAAAATAATTAATAAATATCAAGAATCCAAGGCGATTAATTCAGCATCTGATATCACAACTGTTTCTGATTATCTTAAGCAAATTTTTGAAAAAGAATGGAAGAAGGAAGTTCATACTATCCGGAATGGTTTTAATGATTGGAATTTTACCAATAAAGTATTCCAAGTTCAAAGTAATTCACAAGTTGGAACTATTAAGATTGTTTATTCAGGAACAATTTATCCACACCATCCAATAAAAGAAATAATTTCAACAGTAATTGATTTAATTGAACATGGTTATGATGTTAATCTTGATTTTATTGGAATAGGAGCTCAACACGAACAAAAAATTAAGACAATGCACTCATATTTTAAGTCTGAAGGTAAAATAAAATTTATTGATAGGATGCCAAACGAGGAATTACTTTTAAAAATTCGAAGTTATGATTTTGCATTATTGTTTAACGAGTTCAATATAAGTGGTACAAAAATATATGAGTATCTTGCTTTAAAAATTCCAATATTATTTTGTTTTCTTGATGTTAAATTTTTAGAGGATAAAGATTTTATTTTCAAGGATAAAATAACCTCAAATAGAAGTAATTGGCCACAAGTGCAAATGATTGAATCTTCTCAATCTGGTATTTTAATAAATGATGAGTTTGATTTTCAAAAAGTGGTTAAAGATTATCTAATAGAATGTAATAATTTAACTAAGAAATTTACATTTAAAGGGGTTGAAAAATATTCAAGATATGAACAAGTTAAAATACTGTCACTAATAATTAAAAATAGAGTAGCATTACAAAATAAATAGAAATTAAGAGTGAGAAACCAATTTTTTAATTCATTATTACCAATTACTACTTTTTTCTTAAAAACAAAGAGAAACTTGACTTTTTCAACTTGTTTTCATCGTGTAAGTAACGAGTATTCACCTGGTTATCCTCCGATGAAAATTGAAGATTTTGAAAATCTTATTTATTTTTTTTCAAAGAATTTTGATTTGGTAGATTTATTAGATTCAGCGCCTGAAAAAGGTTATCGAAAAATGGTTGTGACCTTTGATGATGGATATAAAGATTTTCAAACAAATTCTCTTCCTATTTTGGAACATTATAAATGTCCTGTCACACAAAACGTAATTACAGATGTTTTAGATTCTGGTGAAACACACTGGACACAGAAGTTGTCACGTACAGCTGAATTTTGTGAAACAAATGAATACACCAAGTTTATTTCTGAAATTCTGGGTGTAACATTATTGAATAATCAGAATAAAGAGCAATTGGCATTAGAATTATTTCATATTCTGAAAAATAGAGATATTCTTTTTATTGAAAGATTTATAGAAATGGTAATGAATAAATTTCATTTGAATAAAGATATTTTTATTCCAATGTTAGTTTGGGATGATTTAATTCAAATTTCTAAAGAAACAAAGTTAGTTAAATGGGGATGTCATACAAAATCACATAAAAATTTAGCTCATGTTAACGATCTTAATGAGCTAGAAAATGAAATTCTCTACTCGAAAAATATCATGGAAAAGTGTTTAGGGAGTGAAATAGATAGATTTGCTTTTCCTAATGGTGATGCTAGTCAATTGGCCTATGATTTCACAAGCGATCATTTTAAATTTTTGCAATTCACTGAATTTGTACCAAAAACAATAAAAACAACTCAACAAAATTTTATAACACGAAATCAGCCTTATTATAATTCGGTTTCAGAAAATATTCATAAATGCATTGGGATTCATAATTTTATACGAAGGTAATATTATGATATTCCCACAATGTTTGATTATTAAATAATTCAATTGATTCTGGGCTTAAATTATCATTTAGCTTTTTTGATAATATTGGTCGAATCGAAGATGTGTTTGATCTAAATTTATTCATAAATTCCCATTTATGAAATCTATTCTTTAAAAATACCTCCCGAAACTTTGTGTCTTGAAATTCAATAACTGGAAGGTTTACAATCAGTTTATTATATTTTCGTGCAATGCTTTTAGCTAACTTTAAACAGTCATCTAGTTTTTCAAAGTTAATCATCTGAATTTCAATTGAATATTTTTTTAATTCAATCCATGTAAAAACGTTTTTGTCGTCTTCAGAAACACAAAAAATATATTTTTTTTCTGGTTCAGCTTGTTTCCATTTTATAAAATCACTATCAATAACTAAATGGTAATTTTCTTTATTAATTTGATAATTTGATAGAATAGTTTCTATTTGGTCAATATCAATAATTGTCTTAAATTTAGTGGAACTTATCGAAATAGGAATAACCATACATCTTCTGAAAAACTGGACAAAATGGAAGTCCTTGTGACCTTGACTTCTATAAATGTGACCAGAAACATTATTTGGAAAATAAATGTAAGAAAAGTCAAACTCATTTTTGTATTCATCTAAAATGAAATCATTCATTTTTTTCAATAAACTCATTCCTCTCGCTTTTTCATGAACGACGGCATCAGTAAAATGTAAAAGTTTAAACTTCTGACCATTTAACTTTACTATATTAAACATAATCCCCCTATATCCAATAAGTTCATTATTAAGAAATGCCACTGCCCCTAATTTTGAATTATTCAAGTCTTTTAATTTCCAGTTTAATTTTGATATTCTATAATCCAAAGGTTCATTCCATAAAAACTCTTCAATTTTAGCTATTGTAGTCAAATCATTAGTATTTACCTTGCGTATCGTCAATTCACTCATGGTCTTCTTTTTTGATTTAATGAAAGGCTAAGTTAAGTAGAATCATTAACTTTGTATTAAAAAAATAAAAGAAACAATATCGATATCATGATTGAACTTAAATCAAAATCAATAGCAACAGCAAAATGGACTTTGATTTTTCAAATGAGTCAATATTTTCTAACCTTTTTTCTTTCAATTGTCTTAGCTAGAATGATTGATCCAGCAGAATTTGGGTTAACAGGGCTTTTAACTATTTTTACACTTATCTCTACCACTTTATTAACCTCTGGATTAGGTAACGCTTTGGTTTTTAATAAATCATCTAATGAAGATGACTACACAACCGTATTTTATTTTAACATAATTGTTGCAATGGGTTTATATATAATCATGTTTTTTATAGCACCTTATATTGCTCATTTTTACAACGATGAAAGGTTAATTCTCCTAACTCGTTTGATATGTTTATCTTTTGTAATCAATGCTTTTGGATTTATTCAACATACCATTTTAGTAATCAAATTGGACTTTAAAACTCAAAGTCTTGTAAGAATTATTAGCTTGGCAATCTCCGTGATTAGCGCAATAATTCTAGCATTCAACGGTTGGGGAGTGTATAGTGTTGTTGCCCAAGTCCTAATTCAAGCTATTTCTTCTGCTGTTATTTTTTGGTGGCGCTCTGATTGGCGGCCTCGTGGAAAATTTTCGAAAGATTCATTTTCTAAACTATGGTCTTTTGGTTCTAAAATATTATGGTCTAATTTATTTACACAGCTTACTCAAAATATAGACAATGCTTTAATTGGAAAGATTTTTAGTCCTTTCATTTTAGGTTTATTTATTCGAGCAAAAAGTACAAAAGCAATACCTGAAAGTATTTTCATGCAAACATTTCAATCTTCAGTTTTTCCTATCCTAACGAAAGTTAATCATGATCCAATTGATTTCAAAAAAAAACACCTTCAATTTTATAAAATTGGTGTTTTTTTTATTGTCCCTTTAATTGCTATTTTCTTCTTTGTAAGTTCTGATTTTGTAGCAATATTATATGGTGAAAAATGGATGCCATCAGTTCCTTATCTAAAAATAATTTTATTTTCCTCAGTACCTATTTTTTTAGAAGCCTTGTTTAGTCAAACTCTTTTAGGTTTAGGTGATTCAAAGCTTTATATGAAGTTAAATATGGTTAAAAGAATCTTACAATTAATTAATATTCCAGTTGCATTATTTTTCGGTCTTATACCTTATTTAATTTCTTCTACTGTAATTTCTTTTTTTGAATTAGTCATAAGTGTTTATTTAACCTCAGAAAAAATCAATTCATCAAAGATTTACTATTTCAAACAATTTTTATTTTCTATTTTACTTACCTTACTAATGTCACTTCCCTTTGCTTTATCTCACTATCTATATCCTTTTGCAAATAACTTATTGATAACAAAATTATTAAGCTTATTTTTTGCAATTCTCATTTATATAATCTTATTAAAAAAAATCAAACCAGATGTTTATGATTATTATTTGTTAATTATAGGTTCTTTCCTAAAGAAGATTTAGTAATTTCATTTTACATTTAAACATTTAAAATTTGAATTAATGAGTGTTCCAAAGTCCTTTTCAATTATTTTATTTGTCATTAAGATATTTTTGGTAAATTCTCAAGGTATTTTACCTTCTGATATTGGAGATTTAAAGTTATGGTTAAAGTCTGATTTCGGTGTAACCCAGAATAATGGATTTGTAAATAGTTGGCTTGATGCAAGTGGTAATGGTTTTAATTGTTCACAACCAAATTCAACTAACCAACCTATATTTATTTCAAATTCTATCATATTATCAGGAAAACCAACTATTTCATTTGATGGTTCAAATGACTTTTTGATTGGAAGTGCGATTGGAAGTATTGAATCTTCTTCAATTACTTTGTTTGTAATTGCAAATGCGGGCAATCAAACTTCTGCAACTGCATCGCTTTTTTCTATTGGAACCTCATCAACTGGATTTAGCCTTAATAGGAGACCAAGCACTTCAAGAGTAAATTCATTTTTAAATAATGTTAATCTACAACCCAACACAATTCTTTCTCAGACTCCTTCTACAGGTTATACATTTCGCATTTTATCCTATCGTAAAAATATAAATGTAGAATCTTTAATTAGATTAAACGGAAATCAAATTACAAGTTCTTCATCATCTATTTTAACAAATTCTTTTACTAATGGAAACTTTCAAATTGGAGCAACAAATAGTGCTTTACCATATTTTGGAGAAATAGCTGAAGTTATACTTTTCAACCGTAATTTGTTAAATAATGAAATAATTCAAGTCGAAAATTACTTAATGGATAAATATGCTCCACCAGTTAATTTAGGTAATGATATTGTTGATACATATGGTTTCGAAGACATTACACTATCTACCCCCGGTTCATATACTTCTTATTCTTGGCAAACAGGATCGACAACGTTAACTACTCCAACAATAAATGTTAATAGTCCAGGACAATACATTTTAACTGCAACTGATATTTTTGGTAGAGTTTCAAGTGACACAATAAACATAACTCGACCAGATTATGCGAGCATTCAGTTATCAAATCAATTAATTTGCTACAATGGAAATACTTCAATTACTGCTCCAATGCCGATAGGTGACTATCAGTTCGTTCAATGGAGCGACGGAGTAACAAGTCAAACAAGAAATATTACCCAATCTACAAATCTAAGTTATACAGTAAAGGACAATGCTAATTTTACAAGAACATCCAACATTTCAACTTTTACTTTTGATAACTCTTTGCAAACTGTAAGATTGGGAAATGACACCACTTTATGCCAAGGAAATTTCATTCAACTTGTCCAAACTTCACCCTCTATTTCTAGCTATTTATGGAGTACTGGTGCAACAACCAACTCAATTCCAGTAAGTTTATCTGGTGAATATCTTCTTACAATTACAAATAGCAACGGTTGTTCTAAAGTAGAAAATATTCAAATAACAATTCAAGGTCAATCTCCATCTATTCAATTAAATTTCCCTACACAACTCTGTCAAAATGAAGCTGCAACATTCTCAGAATCGAGTATTGTGCAAAGTGGTGAAGCTATTGGTTCAAGACTTTGGAATTTTGGAAATAACACGAGTTCAAGCCTATCCTCGGGAACATTTTCAAATTCAAATGTTGGGACTTATAATGGAACGCTAACTGTAACATCGGTGGATGGTTGCCAAAGTTCGCAAACATTTAATTACTCTGTAAGGCTAAAACCGCTTGCGAGTTTCACTTCACCTCCATTATGTGATAATGTTAATGGGCTATTTACAAATACTAGTTCAGCTCCATCAAGTTCGATCACAACTTCTCAATGGTTGGTAGACGATGTTGTTAATGCTTCAACCACCAATTTAAATTATGCCCATCCAACTACAGGAAACTTTAATTTAAAATTAGTAGTAACAAATGGTTTTGGCTGTAGGGATACAAGTTCACAAACTCAAAGTGTAATTAATACTTATCCAATTCCAAATGCACCAACTTTACTTGATCCTTTCAATACAAAAACTATTCTTTCCACAGAACAAATTCCCTTTAGCTGGACATCAGTTACCAATAATTATTTTTATGAATTGCAATTCTCTACGAGTTCTGACTTTACTACCATATTATCTAATCAAAGTACCTCTCAAGCTAATTTAACAACAGCAACAAATAATGGAGGAACAGTTTTTTGGCGAGTAAGAGCAAATAATCCTTGTTTGTTAGGGGGAACAAGTCAAGTCTTTTCATTACAATCTGTTGCAATAGCTGATAGCTTAAGATTGTGGTTGAGATCAGATAGAGGAGTGACTTTAAATGGTACTACAGTGAGTTCTTGGGCAGATCAAAGTTCCAATAACTTAAATGCAACACAATCAACTTCGGCTAACCAACCAACATTCGTTTCTTCAAACCCAACATTAAACGGGCTTTCGAGTTTGCGATTTGATGGCACAAATGATTTACTAAATGGTGGCCTGATTCCACGATTTGGTAACAATTCTTTATCTGTTTTTGCTGTTACAAGTGGGGGGAATCAAAACACAACTAATGCCGTAATGCTTTCAAGTGGAACAGTAGCAACAGGTTGGTGGTTCACAAGAAGAGCAAGTGCTGGAAGAATTGGTGTTCTTAACAATAATAATACTTTACAAGGCACAACAACATCTTTACCAGCTGCAGGTTATAATTTTAGATTGTTTGGTTATAATAAGGTTTTTGGAACTTCAGCATTTTTGAAAGTAAATGGGAACAGTGAAATTTCATCAACAACCGCTGCAGCAATTAATGGATTTACCAATGCTAATTATCAAATAGGTGCAGGAAGCGGTGCTAATTTCTTGAATGGAGATATCGCTGAAATTATGGTGTTCACAAAAACTTTAAGTACTGATGAACAAGCAGGAATTGAAAAATATTTAATGGATAAATACACAAAACCAGTAAATATTGGACCTGACATAACTTCTAATTACGGTTTTTGTGATTTTACGTTAGCTTCTAACGCCTTTTTCCAATCTTATTTATGGAATACAGGAGCAACAACTTCCAGTATTTCTATCAATGAGCCTGGAACTTATTGGGTGCAAGCAACCGATATTTTTGGTAGAATAACCAGAGATACGATGATTTTATCTCGTCCACATTATGCGCAGATTCAATTGAATAACCAATTAATTTGTTATAATGCCCCACAAACCATTAATGCTACCATCCCTGTGGGTGATTATACATTTGTACAATGGAATGATGGGATAACCACGCCGTCTAGGGTTCAAGGACAAGCTCAATCTCTTTTTTACACATTAAGAGATAATCAAAATTGCACTAAATCTTCTAATACAGCAATCATTACGATTGATAATTCTTTGCAAGCCGTTCGTTTAGGAAATGATACGAGTTTATGTGTTGGAAATATGATTAGTTTACTTGTTTCTTCGCCTTCAATAAGTTCTTTTCAATGGAGTACTGGAAGTTCTTCCTCAACTGCGACAGTGACAATATCTGGAGAATATAGCGTTACTGTAACTAATGCAAATAATTGTCAAAAAAGAGATACGGTTGTGATTACAATTTTAGGCGAGTCCCCAATTGTAGAAACTTTTATTTCAACTTCTGCTTGCCAAGGAATTGCAATAAACTATGATCAAGAAAGTTCAGTCAATGGAAGTGTAATTACAAGCACCGTATGGAATTTTGGAGATAATTCATTCTCTAATTTAGATTCAGGGATAAAGATTTATAACCAAGTTGGAACATACAATGGGAGTCTTTTGGTTACAACCAATGATGGTTGTCAAACACAAATTCCATTTCAAATTGATGTAAGAAATCGTCCTTTAGTGAATTTTACATATCCAATTTTTTGTACTGGACAACCAGTTGCTTTCACTAATAATAGTAGTGTTCAAATTGGAGGAGGAAGTCTTCAAAATTATAATTGGTTAGTTGACGGACAGTCAGTAGCAAACAGTCAAAATTTGTTGTTCACCTTCCCGAATAACGGTGACTATCTCTTAAAACTCATTGTTACTGACGTAAATGGATGTGTGGATTCTACATCACAACTAGTAAGTGCTGGCAATAATTTTCCTATACCTCAAGCACCAATTTTAAGTAATCCTGTTCCCAACATTACACTCGCAGTAGGTCAAGCACAAACCTTTCAATGGAGCAGTGTTCCAAATGCAACTGCATACATTTTTGAGGTTTCAACTCAAGCAAATTTTACAAGTTTACATTTTCAAACTTCAACAACTTCTACCTCTTTTTCCTATACTCCATCAATTACGGGAAATTTGTTTTGGAGAGTACGAACCGTGAACTTATGTCAGTTGGGGGGAACAAGCGAGGTTAGAGCTTACACTACAATTGATTTAGGAACAGGGATTTCAATGTGGTTGAGAGCAGACGCTGGTGTAACAACCGTGTCAAATGCAGTAAGTCAATGGGTAGATCAAAGTGGGATGGGGTTAAATGTCAGCCAAGCCACAACAGGAAACCGTCCAACATTGGTAAATAATTTAGCCTCTTTAAACAATCGACCTGCAATAAGTTTTAACGGAACATCGAACTTCTTGACATCAAATACTAATTCTGGATTGGCAAACAGCTCTTTGACTGCTTTTGTGATTGGTTCTGGAGGAAATCAGTCCACTTCAAATGCTGTTTATTACGGTGTGGGACCAGTATCATCTGGGTTCTGGTTAACACGTAGAGCGAGCAATTCAAGGATTGGAGCATATAACAATAACCAATTGGTTCAGGGAACGATTACTAATTTACCTACCACTGGGTATGACTTTAGATTGTTTGGAGTTCGAAAAAGTTTAGGTAATGCTCTGCAAATCAAAATCAATGGCATTAACGAAATCGTCTCAACAAATGCCACTGCTATTGGGAGCTTCACCGATGGCAATATTCAAATTGGAGCTGGAAATAGCGGTAGTTTTTTAAATGGTCAGATTGCAGAAGTATTAGTTTACGACCGTGACCTTAGTGATTTAGAAATAAGTCAGATAGAGAAATTTCTAATGGATAAATATGCACCACCCGTTAATATTGGACCTGACATAACTTCTAATTACGGTTTTTGTGATTTTACGTTAGCTT
>CAZDKE010000015.1:56738-61996 GCA_964506255.1 uncultured Lishizhenia sp.
ATAATCAAAATTGCACTAAATCTTCTAATACAGCAATCATTACGATTGATAATTCATTGCAAGCAATTCGATTAGGAAATGATACAAGTTTGTGTGTTGGTAATTCCATTCAACTAGCTGTCACAAGTCCAGCAATTACTGCTTATTCATGGAATACAGGGATAACAAATTCATCTCAAATTATTGATACATCTGGAGCTTATATTTTAAACGTATCAAATTCAAATGGATGTTTTAATGGAGATACCATAAACATTACTGTTTTAGGTAATGCACCGGTATTAGCATTTACAGTTTCATCTACCGTTTGTTTAGGAAGTTCGTTTAATTACAGTGAATCAAGCACTGTTTTAGGAGCAAGCATTTCCAGCGTTTTATGGGAATTTGGGAATAGTCAAACTTCAACACAAAATTCAGGTTTATTTGAATATACCCAAGTTGGTGATTATACTGGTTCATTGTTAGTTCAAAGTGATAATGGTTGTTCATCAAGTACAACTTTTCCTGTATCCGTTAAATCTTTACCGATTGCAAGTTTTACAGTTCCACTATTATGTAGTAATACTCCTTCAACATTTACAAATACAAGCACTACTGCAGTTAATGGAGGAGTTATCATTTCACAAATTTGGAATGTCGATAATTCACTAGTTGCCAACACCAATAATTTAACTTATTCTTTCCCATCAGTTGGAACATATGAGGTTGAATTAATTGTAGAAAATCAATTTGGTTGCAGAGATACAGCCAGTCAACAAGTTAATACTGCGACTGCATTTATAGTTCCTCTTACAAGCACTTTAATATCACCCGCGAATGAATTCACGACTTTAGTAAATCAACCAATTAATTTGGTTTGGAATGCCGTTGAAAATAATTATTTCTATACTGTAGAAATTTCCAATGTTTCTAATTTTTCTACAATTGAATTTTCAACTTCTACAATTCAATCTAGTTTGAGTTACACCCCAATTGCAATTGGTACTTATTATTGGAGAGTCAAAGCTAACAATCCCTGTTTGCAAGGTGGATACAGTCTGCCAATTTCATTCAATGTTATTAATATTCAAAATGACGCTAGATTGTGGCTAAGCGCTGAAAATGGTGTTATTCAATCATCTGGTTTGGTTAGTCAATGGAACGATCAAAGTGGAAATGGATTTAATTTTATTCAATCCTCAGGATCAGCAAGGCCCTTATTAATTAGTGATCAAATTACCTTAAATAATAGAGCAGTTATAGATTTTGATGGCTCATCAGATTTTTTAGTTTCAACCAATAATTCTGATTTTGGAAGTAGTTCTTTATCAGTATTCGTTGTAGGGTCGGGAAGAAGTCAAACAACTTCAAATGCTGTTTATCTTGGAATTGGTCCTGTGTCAAGTGGTTTTTGGGTCACACGAAGAGCCACATCAGCACGATTTGGATGTTATAATTCAAATCAATTGTTACAAGGAAATTTAACTAATCTACCTTCAAGTGGTTTTGATTTTAAACTATTTGGTGTAAGAAAAACTTTAGGTAATTCATTAAATCTAAAAATTAATGGAATAAACGAAATCACATCCAATAATTTATTATTATCTGGCGCTTTTTCTGATGCAACAATTCAAATTGGTGCAGGTAATGGAGCTAGCTTTTTGAATGGTCAAATTGCTGAGGTAATCGTTTACAATCGAAATCTCTCCGACCAAGAACAAACACAAGTTGAGAAATATTTAATGGATAAATATGCACCTCCAATATCTCTTGGTAATGATATAACTTCGAATTATGGATTTTGTGATACTATATTAACTCCTATAGGTTATTTCACTAATTATTTATGGAATACAGGTGCAACAACACCCAACATTTCTGTAAATAATCCCGGTACATATTGGGTAAGAGCTACAGATATTTTTGGAAGAATTTCTTCTGATACAATTAAGGTGTTTCGTCCTGTCTATGATAGTATAGTACTTCAAAATAGAATTGTGTGTTTTAATAATTTAATAAATGAAACAGCCTTTGTTCCTTCTGGGTATACTTTTGTAAACTGGAATGATGGAAATTCTAATCCGATTCGATTATTAGATCAAAATGAAAACATTGCTTACACAGTTGCTGACAATAGAAACTGCCAATTTACCTCTAATATTGTAACAATTTCAATAGATAGTTCATTGTCTTCAATCTCACTTGGTATAGACACTAATTTGTGTATTGGAAATTCAATTGAATTGCAACAAACAAGCAGTTCTATTACAGGATATTTATGGAATACAGGGAATACCAACCCAAGTCAAACAATAGATTCAGCAGGTATTTACATTCTAAATGTTCAGAATCAAAACAACTGTTTCAATCGAGATTCAATCGAAATTGTTATTGATGGATTTTCTCCAAACATTGTTTTTAACTTTCCACTAGAAAATTGTCAATTCTCAGAAGTTTTGTTTTCAGAAACAAGCACCGTACAAGGAAGTACAATAGTATCTACGTCTTGGACAATTGACAATCAAACACCAATTTTAAACTCAAATGGACAAATAACTTTTAATCAGTCAGGGATTGTTCCAGTGCAATTAGAAGTTGTTTCAGCTCAAAATTGTCGTTCAATTGATACATTCAGTGTAATAGTACACCCAAAACCTATTGTAAACTTTTCCACTGTAAATTACTGTCCGTATCAGAATATTGAATTCAACCCAATAAATTTAGCCTCTTCGCAATTAACAAGTTATGATTGGAATTTTGGACAAGCAGGCTCTAGCTCAAATACTAGTCAGCAAGCAAATCCTAGTCATTTTTATGGTTTAGAAGGCACTTACTCGGTTAACTTGAAAGTAGTTGATGAATATGGATGTAAAGACACCTTAATTCAAGATGTATTAATTCAACCTGCTCCAATTTCTAGTTTTAGTGTTCAAAATACGTGTGAAAATACTTTCGTTGAGTTCACTAACACAAGTTCAATTCTAAGTGGTTACTCAATTGCTTCAAATATTTGGTCGTACGGAGACAACACTAGCGCAATTAATCCTACTGTTGGCAAAGGATTTGCAAATTATGGCGACTATACAATAGAACTTATTGTTGTTGGAAATAATGGTTGTTCGGATACTTCTAGTAATTCAATTACGATTTATCCAAATCCTGTTTTAAATTGGGGTGTAACACCAAGTTGTAAAAACACTTTAACAGTTTTTGAAGATTTGTCCACAATTCCAGAAGGAACGCTTGTTTCAACGGATTGGCTTGTAAATCTTCAGTACCCTTTCACAACATCAGTTGCCTCTTACAGATTTGCAACTTTAGGTGTTCAATATTTGAATTTGACATCAACAAGTGACCAAGGCTGTAAAAGTGATACATTAATCATTGTAGATGTTAATCCTGAATTAAATGCTAATTTTAATTATACACCTATTAACATTGTTGCGGGAGTTCCAGTTACATTCACTGATTTAAGTATTGGTTCTACGACCGCAACTTGGGATTTAGGAATTGGGGAAGAATTAATAACTTACACACCACCATTGAATCAATTTGCAAAAACTTATCCTTTGGAATGGGTTGATTCTATAGTCGACGTGACTTTATTTGTTGAAAATCAAATCGGATGTAAGGATACACTTACCAAATCTTTTGAAGTCCAAAGCCCAGCGTTTGATTTAGAAGTAAAATCATTGTTTATTCAAGAAATAAATGGCTTTAACACAATTGGAGTGGAGTTTGAAAACAAAGGAACAATTGCGATTACATCGATTGATTTCCAATTGACTTCATTAAATTCTATTCCAATTCAAGAAACTTGGTCTGGGAATTTGTTAGCAAATCAAGACTTGATTTATATGTTTAACGCTAACTTATCTGCTTATAATTCAACACAGGATTACCTAACAAATTTTATTTGTGTTGAAGGATTTGCTTCTGATAATTTAGGCAATTTTGATCTTGTTTTAGGGAATAATAAAGTTTGTCAGAATTTGGAAAATGAGTCAATTGCATTAATTTCCGTGGCTCCTAATCCAACAGAAGCAATTACTAATATTAGTATACTAATTCCAGCTTCAAATGAGTCCTCAAAACTCAATGTTTCACTTTATAATATGAGTGGAGAGATTGTTCAGTATGTAATTGATAATCAAGCTGTAGAGTCAGGGGTGTTTGATTTTAATGTTGACTTTTCAAATCTAAGTCGTGGAATATATTTGCTAAAAATTGAAGACGGTATATCAAATAAAGTGATAAGATTATCTAAGATATAATCAGCATTTTTGAAATTAAAAATGCTTTTAACTTTTAATTCAATCGCTATCTTTTTTAGATTAAAAGTTACTTATTTTTAATTCAATCTATTTTTTTCTTTAGAAGGTTAATTGTATTTCAATCTACATTTTAAATTATACTTTTAGCTCATCACTCAATTGCTATCGGGATTTCACCTTTAAATTCCATTTAATTTTTTCAGTTTTCAGTTTTCAGTTTTCAACTCCTAACTCTTAATCCTTATCTTTGCCACTTCAAAATTATTTTATATGGAAATCCCAAAGACGTACGAGCCTGGAGCAGCGGAAGAAAAATGGTATAAATACTGGATGGAAAAAAATTATTTTCATTCAACACCTGACAGTAGAGAAGCTTATACAATCGTCATTCCTCCACCAAATGTGACAGGAGTCTTACACATGGGACACATGTTGAATAATACGATACAAGACGTTTTGGTTCGTCGTGCGAGAATGTTAGGTAAAAACGCTTGTTGGGTTCCTGGAACTGACCACGCATCGATTGCTACAGAGGCAAAAGTCGTTCAGAAATTGAAAGCGGAAGGCATCAAAAAAACAGATTTGACGCGTGATGAATTTTTGAAACACGCTTTCGAGTGGAAAGACAAACACGGCGGAATTATCTTAGAACAATTGAAAAAATTAGGTGCTTCTTGTGATTGGGAACGCACGCATTTCACGATGGATGCTGAATATTCAGAATCGGTTTTGGATGTGTTTGTAGACTTATTCAAAAAAGGAAAAATTTACCGCGGTGTAAGAATGGTAAACTGGGATCCAGAAGCTTTAACTGCTGTTTCTGATGAAGAAGTTTTATATAAAGAAGTGAATTCTCGCTTGTTTTATATACGCTACAAAGTTGCTGGTTCGGATGACGAATGGTTGACGATTGCAACGACTCGTCCTGAAACAATTTTGGGTGATACTGCGATCTGTGTGAATCCTAACGATGCACGCTACAAACATTTACACGGTAAAAAAGCC
>CAZDKE010000016.1:0-60316 GCA_964506255.1 uncultured Lishizhenia sp.
CCCAAAATTCTTTTCTCGAAACTGGGTCAACTCCTGTTGTAGGTTCATCTAGAATGATTAAATCAGGTTGGTGCAACAAAGTTTGAGCAATTCCCAAGCGTTGTTTCATACCGTGAGAAAAACCACCGATTTTATCTCCTCCCCTACCTGCAAGACCAACAAATTCAAGCATTTCACCAATTTGTGACTTAGAAACAGATGCGCCAGAAATACGGGCAAAAATCTCTAAATTCTTTTGAGCTGAAAGGTATTTATAGAAATCTGGTTTTTCAATGATGCTACCAATTTTAGATAAAATTTCGGAGCGACTATTGGTGTACGATTTTCCGAAAAGTTCAATTTTTCCAGCGTTGGGTTTAATTAGCGAAAGTAAGCAACGAATTGTGGTACTTTTCCCAGCTCCATTTGGACCTAAAAAACCAAAAACATCGCCACGACTTACGGTGAATGAAACGTCTTTAACTGCTTGAAAACTACCGAAACTCTTTGCTAGATGTTCGACTTTTATAACTGTTTCTTTTTCCATTAAATGTAAAATTAATCTTTAAGAAGTTCTGTAAAGATTTGTGGGCAAAAATTAACGTTCATTAAAGATTTTTTCAACTTGCGCGAAACGGTGCTTGAATATTTCTTCCAATTTTCCTTTTACAATTAGTGGATGCGCCAATTTCCCTAAAAAGCCGAAAGGAATTTCATAGGAAACGATATCGGTCATTTCAACTCCTCCTTCCACTTCTTTAAAATGATGTTCGTGGTGCCAAATTGTATAAGGTCCTTTGCGCTGTTCATCCACAAAAAACTCATTTTCTTTTACTGTTTTAATTTCAGTAATCCAAGACATTGGAATTCCAAACAAAGGTCGAACCGTATATTCAATCATTAAACCTTCATACATTTTTTCTGGCAAATCAACTTTAATGTCGAAACCCATGTATTCTGGAGTTATTTTTTTAAGATTCTCAGGTCGTGAGAAAAAATCCCAACAAGTCTTGATGTCAGTTTTAACGAATTGTGTTCTTTTTAATTGATACATGCATTAGAAACAAGCTTTGAAAAAGAATGTTTAGTTAAGATGCATGATTCTTAGTTTTTGATGCTTGATTACAAATTTTGACTTCAGTAATACAATTATTAAAAGCTTCAAAAATAACTACTAACTTTTGATTATTTAACTTTTAGTTCTTAATTCTTAACTTTTAACTTTCTTATAGATTTCCGTAAATCGTTTCCCAACTTCCGAATAACTAAAGTGTTTCATGGCATACTCTCGGATTTGAGCTGAGTTGAACTTATTTGGATTTTGAACAAAAGAAATAATTGTGTTTTTCAAAGCATCTTCATCTCCTCGATTCACTAACATACCATTGATTTCGTTGACATGCTCTGGAATTCCATTTACGTTGGAAGATAACACTGGTTTTCCACACATCATTGCTTCTGCTATGACACAAGGAAAATTTTCATAATTACTAAACTGAAGCAAAGCATGACTTGATTGTATCATTTCAGCCACTTCAGCGGTAGTTTTTGTACTGTGAAATGTTACTGTTGAATTCACAGCTAATTCATTTGCAAGTTGTTTCGCATATTCAATATCTCCGTCGCTTACAATGTCCAACTTCACTTGTGGAAAATCCGATTTTAGCGCTTGCATCACTCGAATCATTCCCGAAAGATTTTTAATAGAATCAACACCTGTAGAAATGTGGATTAATTTTACTTCGTCAATTATTGGCTTCAGAGTTTCTTTAAAAAGGTGTTCATCAACTACATTTGAAACGGTTCCAAACTTTGAATTTGGACTCAATTTCTGCATGCTTTTAAGTAAATTATGACTCACAGGTAAAACGTAAGCAGCATTTCGAATAATCAATTTACTCAATCTCAAAATCGGACTTGGATAAGCATGATCGCTATCAACATGGAAACCACTTGAGTTTTCAGTAATGATGTATGGTATGTTATGTCGCCATTTTAACCAAAGTGCCCAAATCCCTAATGGATAAACGATATTTAAATGCACAATTTCAGGTTGACCAATGATTTCTTTCGTTCGTTTGTAACCCATTTTGAACGCTTTTCGGTGCGAAAAATAATTTTTCATTAAGCGAAATGGCTTGAATCCACCTGTCTTTTTGGGATAATACAACACGATTTCATGCAGCGATTTGGATTTACTTTCTTGCATTCTCACTTCCGTTTCTTCCGTTGAAGGGAAAATTGCAAGTGCTACAACATCGTTATAAAGTGCGATTGATTCGGCATGTTTTTGGACAAAATTCCCCAACGTAGGCTTTAAATCATTGGGATACCACGAACAAATCGTAAGTACTTTAAACTGTTTTAAACCCATATTTAAACTAAGTTTTTCTCAAAAACACTCACCACTTGCTCTAATGCAAAATCAATTTCTTGTTTTGTTGTGTAGCGCGAAAATGAAAAACGAACATTTGGACGGGTCATGTCTGCGTGAATTCCTTCTAATACATGTGAACCTTTCGTTGCACCTGAAGAACAAGCACTTCCACCACTAACAGCGACTCCTTTTAAGTCAAGCGTAAACAATAATATTCCCGATTTTGGTGTTGGTGGAAAACACACATTTAAAACTGTGTAAAGTGATTTTTCTGGATTGGTTTCTCCATGGAAATAAATATCATCAAATTGTGATTTTAAAGATTCAATCATATAATTTTTCAATGATTGAACGTGCTGTTGGTGACCTTCTACATCCTCGTAAGCTAAATCTAATGCTTTTGCTAAGCCAACAATTCCGTATAAATTTTCTGTACCACCACGCAAACCTCTTTCTTGTGCACCTCCATGAATAAAAGCACCCACTTTATTTTTACTGTTCACGTACAAAAAACCAATTCCTTTTGGTCCGTGAAATTTATGTGCTGCACAAGTTATAAAATCAATACCTAAATCTTGTAAATCAAAGGCGTAATGCCCCATTGTTTGAACTGTATCTGAATGAAAATAAGCTTTATACTGCTGACATAATTCAGCAACTTTTTTTAAAGGAATTAAAGTTGAAATTTCATTATTGGCATGCATTAAAGAAACGAGTGTCGGTTTGTTTTCCTTCAAAAGTTCTTCCAAATGATTCAAATCAACATTTCCTTTAGCATCGATGTTCACATAAACCAATTCAATCTCTCCCGCTTTTTCCAAATTTTCAACCGTATGTCCAACTGCGTGGTGTTCAATCGTTGTTGTAATAATTCGCTTTACCCCTAACTCAACAATAGACGTATGAATTGCCATATTATCAGCCTCTGTACCACCAGAAGTGAACACAATTTCAGAAGCTTTACACTTTAGATGTGCTGCAATTGAACGTCGAGAAGTTTCAATAAGTGCTTTTGCATTACGACCAAAATAATGAGTTGAAGATGGATTTCCGAAGTTTTCTTTTAAAACTGGTAACATGGCTTCCACTACTTCTGGTGCGATTGGCGTTGTGGCAGCATTATCAAGATAAACGCGCATTGAAAAAAGTTTTGGCGAAGATACAAAAATTAATTTGCGACTTTATCAGAATCAAAACACAGTAATTCATCAGTAAAAATTAATTTAAAGTGATCAAAATAAAATTTACTTATTTTTACCTACAACTAACATTTAAAACACACAACTATGAAAATTAAAATGGCATTTTTGACTTTAGGTTTTTTATTAATGGCGAACATTGCGAGTGCATTCACAATTCGTTATTACAACAAGGATTCACAAAAATACACGATGGAAGTGCGTTCAAATGGATCGACACAAAAAATTGAATTTAGTGGTTCAACAACAAGTTCAGCATCTGTTCAAACTAGCGCATCTGAAGTAGAAATTAAAACTTCTTGTGGATGGGTAAAAGTGAAAGACGGTGCTAAAATCGTAATCAAAGATGGTTGCATTACGATTGAATAGTCATATCACTTTTTAATTCTTAAAGTCTTGCTTTTGTAAGGCTTTTTTTTGCTTTGAATTTCTTGTATAAAAAGATTAATTTTAAATCAAAAATCAAGATTAATAATTAATCATTTATAATTATTCGTTACCTTTGTCCAACCAACGATATGCAGCGCAGATTAATTAACGAAATTATTTTAAACAACAAAAATGGCTGTATTGCGCTCAATTGTCCATATGGATTTGGACACTTTTTTCGTCTCTTGTGAGCGACTTTCAGATAGTCGTCTCAACGGAAAACCTATATTAATCGGAGGAACGAGTGATCGTGGTGTTGTTGCTTCTTGCAGCTACGAAGCACGGCGTTTTGGGGTACATTCTGCTATGCCAATGCGTATGGCAATCGAACGCTGTCCCGAAGCAATCATTATTAAAGGCGACCACGAAACCTATTCCAAATACTCGCGAATGGTTACCGACATCGTGAAAGAAGCGGTGCCCGTGTACGAAAAAACATCTATCGATGAATTCTACATGGATTTGACAGGAATGGATCGCTTTTTCGGAACGATGAAATATGCAAGTGAGTTGCGCCAAAAAATCCTCAGAGAAACGGGATTACCTATCTCCTTTGGACTTTCACAGAATAAAACAGTGTCAAAAATCGCAACTGGAGAAGCAAAACCCAACAATCAAATGCAGATTAATTACGGTGAAGAAAAGCAATTCTTATCGCCTTTATCGGTGCGAAAAATCCCAATGGTCGGCGTAAAAACCTATCAAACACTTTGTAATCTCGGCGTGCGGAAAATACACACATTGCAAGAAATGCCACTCGTTTTGATAGAAAGTGCCTTGGGCGAAAACGGTGTTTCTATCTGGAAAAAAGCACAAGGAATTGATAATTCACCGGTCGAACAATATAGCGAGCAAAAATCCCTTTCCAAAGAACGAACGTTTGAAACCGATACAATCGATGTTTACAAACTAAAAGCTGTGCTACTCACTATGACAGAAAATCTTGCGTTTCAGTTGCGAAAAAACGACAAAGTAACGGGCTGCGTGACGGTTAAAATCCGCTATTCCGACTTTCAAACGCAAACTTTACAAAAACAAATTGCCTACACTTGCGCCGACCACGAACTGATTCCCGTTGTGTTGGAATTGTTTAAACGCTTGTACAACCGAAGAGTTTTAGTGCGCTTGGTGGGCATTCGCTACAGTTCGCTGGTTTCGGGAAGTCACCAACTCAGTTTGTTCGACGAACGCGTAAACTACGCTGCTTTGTATAATGCGCTCGATACGATTCGTAAACGTTTTGGTGATAAGGCGATTGGGAGGGTTGGGAATTTAATTTTTAATTCTTGATGCTTAATGTTTAATTTTTGACTCTTGATGCTCGATTTTTGATTATTGTTCAAGGAAAATCATTAGTTAATCTTTACTTGAATGAGAATTAATGAATTTTCAATTATAAGAAATTGGGAAACTTTAATATTTAACGAAGATTAGTATTTCAAAAACTGCTACTTTTTATAGTATTCTAATTTTGTAACCTTAAAACCAAAAGATGCCTTTCTTATTTATTTTTCTGTTTATCATTGCTACACAAACGTTCTTTTCTTACTCCTTTTTCTCACAAGAAGCATTGATTTACAACGTTTTCGGAGCTCTGCAATTAGTAGCTTTTGTGGGTACAATTGTGCTGATGTTTTTCTTTTTTAGAAGAAGAAATTCAACTAATTACAAAGCAGGATTTTATTCTTTTGGCGCAATGATAGCATCTGGAGTTCCAGCGATTGCGTTTATTTTTCCAGGAATCTTAAAACTTATTACAGGAAATATTTTATTCTTTCAAATAGGTTGGACACTTTCATTTTTACTCTTCGTGGGGATTCTCGTAGGTATTTTGTGGGGACGTTGGAATTGGAAAGTACACAGAGTTCAGCTTGAATTTCCACATTTCCCTGAAGATTTAAACTCGGTTAAAATTGTACAAATCAGTGATGTACACGTTGGGAGTTTTTTCAATAATTACAAAAAAGTAGAAAAAGCGATAGAAAAAATAAATGAATTAAACGCTGATTATGTATTTTTTACTGGTGATTTAGTAAATAATTCAGCGGCAGAAATGAAAGGTTGGGAATCGGTTTTCTCAAAAATTCAAGCGAAAAAGGGAAAATACAGCATTCTTGGAAATCACGATTATGGCGACTACGTCAAATGGGAATCGGAAGATCAAAAACACCAAAATTTACGCGATTTAATAGCAATCCATCAAGAAATTGGATTCCAACCTTTGTTAAATGAATCAGTGGAATTGGCTCCGAATTTTTGGCTTTTAGGTGTTGAAAATTGGGGAAAAGCACCCTTCAGACAAAGTGGAGAACTTAGTAAAACGCTAGCAAATGTTCCAGCAGAAGCTTTTAAACTATTACTATCACACGACCCAAGTCACTTTGACTTACAAGTTTTAGACACTGATATTGACTTAACGCTTTCGGGTCACACCCATGGAATGCAATTCGGCATCGAACGCTTCGGAATTAAACTCAGTCCCGTTTCGTTGCGCTACAAAAAATGGGCAGGATTATACCAAGTTGGTAAACAATACTTGTATGTAAATCGTGGATTTGGATACCTTGGTTTCCCCGGTCGCGTTGGGATTTATCCTGAAATAACGGAGATAACTTTGGAAAGAAAATAAGGTTGAAAGTTTGATAGTATAGTACTATAGAAATTAGAAATTTATAGCCTTTAAATCATTTATTTCAATTGCGACTCATTTTATTAGCTGAAATTTTATCTTTGTTTTCCGAAAAAGAACGATGGAAGAACCAGAAAAAATTGAAGTATCTATTCCTGAAAGTAAAATCAAGAAAATTGGCAAAAGACTTTGGAAATTCACCAAACGTTTTTTCATGGTTTTTGGAATCCTACTATTGGTTTATTTTTTTTCTGCCTACATCCTATCTAGAATAACCGTTGAAGGAAAAAATGAAAAAAATGCAACGATTGAAATTTGGTTGATGAAATCTGGGGTTCACACCGACTTTGTGGTTCCTGTGAAAACTAAAATCAAAGATTGGAGCACCGAATTTCCTTATGAAAATACGAATGCAAAAGATACCACAACACCTTTAATTGCTATCGGTTGGGGAGATAAAAATTTCTACATGAACACGCCAACTTGGGCAGATTTAACCTTCAAAACAGCAATTTCAGCTATGGCAGGTCTAGGCTCCTCCTCTATTCATGCAACTTATTATTATTACATCCTTTCAGACAGACCTGTAATTTCTTTAAAACTCTCTGAAAATCAATATCGTAAATTGGTAAAATACATCGAAAACAGTTTATATCGAAACAAAAAAAATCAAGCAGTATTCATTCAGCCTCGATGGAAAGCTGTCATGGGACAAAACGATGCTTACTACGAAGCACGCAACAATTACAGTATCTTTAGAACTTGTAACTCGTGGATTAACAATGGTTTAAAAGCTGCCGACAAAAAAGCTTGTTTGTGGACTCCATTTGCGGGAGGAATTTTTTATCAATATGGGAAATAAACTGTTCCTTTTTTTAGTGTTTTTATTTTCAGTTCAAGCCATGAGCCAAACAACAGATTCTATTTCCAATTCAGCGAATCAAAAGCGATTGATGGTTTTTGTTAATGGGAATCGTGGACCGAAATTCAATAAAATTACAACGGATAACAAGCTTGAATTAAAAGATAAAACAGGCTATTGGTACAATTACGACGATACAATAATCAGTAGATTTCAACCTGTTCAAGCAATCTATTTTGACGGTCATCATCCTGTTTCAACGTCAATGCACCGAACAAATGCTCGTTTTCTAAAAGCTTATTTGTTTTCTCGTTTTTGTTGGTTTTCGAAAAAAAGTCGTTGGGTATTGAATACAAAATTCAACGAAATTGGCTTTAAAGTTCGTGTTGAAAATGGGAAAATAGCTGGTCAAAATCTCCTTAATTATTTGAGAGAGAATCAACTTCTAGAAAAGGAAGTTATTATTGATTTTGTCAATCACAGCATGGGTTACGCTTATACTTTAGGAATTTTAGAAGTCGTACAACCGTATATCAAATATGGTAAATTTCTAGCAATTGCTCCCGAAAGTGGAGGTTTACAAGGTGCTGATTGGAATCAATTTGAAGAAGTTTGGCAATACGGAAGCAATATGGGAACGCCAAAAGGAGATGTGATTTATTATCAAGATGGAATTGCACCACAAACTCCAATTAAAGGCATTGAAAACTTAAATACCAGCAAAGGAGGACGTGTATTTATTCCCAAGGAATGGAGCAGATTCAAACAAGGATTTTTGAAATCACATCACCTAAATTGGTTTCAGTGGTTTTTCTTGATTAAACCGACAGATAGAGGTTATTTTAAACGCTAGTAATTTTGAAATTCTTACTTTTGAAACAATGATTCAACAACACGTCAACTTAAAATCTTATAATACTTTTGGAATAGAAGTTTATGCCGCAGGTTTCGCTCGATTTTCAACAATTACGGAGTTAAAAACGATTTTAGAAAGCAATCCTTTTTCGCAACTTTTAATACTTGGTGGAGGTAGCAATTTGCTTTTAACTAAAGATTACGATGGACTTGTATTAAAGAATGAAATTCAAGGGTTTACAATTCTTGAAGAAACCTCTGAAAACGTAATCATTGAGGCTGGAGCTGGTGAAATTTGGCATGAATTTGTAATGAATTGTATCGAAAAAGGTTATGCGGGTGTTGAAAATTTAAGCCTTATTCCTGGAAGTGTTGGTGCGAGTCCGATGCAAAATATTGGAGCTTATGGAGTTGAAATAAAAGATATTTTTCACCATTTGAATGCCTATCATATTGCTTCGGGAGAAATACACACTTTTGACAAAGAGGCCTGTCATTTTGGTTATCGAGAAAGCGTTTTTAAAAACATTTACAAAGGTCAATATATTATTTGCAGTGTCGCTTTTGAATTATCTAAATCGCCTAAAATCAATACTTCATATGGCGCAATTGAAACAGAACTTAAAGCTAAAAACATCCTAGAACCAACGATTCGTGATGTGAGTAATGCAGTGATATCCATTCGTCAATCTAAATTACCCGATCCAAAAGTGATTGGAAATGCGGGTAGTTTTTTCAAAAATCCTGTTGTGGATGAAGTGATTGTTCAAAAATTACAAGAAAATTACCCTGATATTCCTAATTATCCAGCTTCAGAAGGAAAACGAAAATTGGCTGCAGGTTGGCTTATTGAACAAGCAGGCTGGAAAGGGAAAACAATTGAAACTTACGGTGTACACAAATTGCAAGCTTTAGTTCTAGTAAACTATGGTGGAAGCACTGGAAAACAAGTATATGACTTATCGTCTCAAATTATAGAATCCATTGAAAATAAGTTTGGTGTTACTTTGGAACGTGAGGTGAATATACTTTAGAACTGATAGTTGAAAACTGATAACTGAAAGCTAAAAGTGAAGAGTGAAAAGATTCTTCCTGGAGTTATATGCAACTGTTGACTGAGGGTCTCGAAGGCAACAGTTAAATTCAATCCTTCATTCCCTAAATACTCATAAATTCATTCTTCAACCTTACTCTGACTTTCCAAAACCGCTTCTTTCATTGAAATAGCGTATGCGTCTAATTTTTGTTGAATTTCTTTATCGAAACTTCCTATGATTCTTGCTGCTAAAATCCCAGCGTTTTTTGCACCGTTTAATGCTACAGTGGCAACCGGAATTCCATTAGGCATTTGTAAGATACTAAGAATTGAATCCCAACCATCAATTGAATTGGAAGATTTAACAGGAACACCAATCACAGGTAAAGAAGTCATTGAAGCGGTCATTCCTGGAAGATGTGCAGCGCCACCAGCACCGGCGATAATCACTTTCAAACCACGACCTGCTGCAGATTTTGCGTATTCAACCATTAATTCTGGTGTGCGATGAGCAGAAACAATTTTTACTTCAGAGCTAATTCCTATTTCGTCTAAAAATTCTTTCGCTGCACCCATAACAGGTAAATCGGATGCACTTCCCATGATTATTCCAACTTGAATCATTGTTCGCTTGTTTTTGTGGTGATTGGTTCCTCAACAGTAGTTGTTGTGTTTGTGTTTGTAGTCTCCTGAGTTAATTGATTTTCTGACAATTCCGCACCTTTTTCTAATTGATTTTCAGAATTTTCTACTACGGATTCACTTGTTTTCATTGCTGAATTTTGAGTTGTTGCTCCGTAATGAACGGTGTTTTCAATATCTGTAAAGACTTGATCCATGGGCTCTAAGACAGTATCAGCTTTTTCTTTAATAATATTTTCAATATTCAGTTCGTTTTTCATGTCAAAACCTGACTTTTTGATTTCGTTTTGTAATTCAGAAGTGGCATTTCGAAACTCATACAAAGTCCTACCCAAGGTTTTGGCAATTCCAGGAATACTTTTAGAACCGAAAAACATCAAAACGACCAACATAATTAGAACAATCTCTGAGCCTCCGATGTCATTTAAAAACAATGGCAAAATAAACATGCTCAAAATTACAAGAATTTATTTGAATAGCAGTTTTAACCATTTTATTAAAGTTTTTTTTTTGTTAAAAACATTCTAGATGTCGCTTCGAAATAGAATAGTTATCCCATTTTCTTCGTACCACTTGAAATTGAAAACAGACCAGTAAAATTTGAATTAAATTTCAAAGTATTAAAGTACATTTGTATCAAAATATCATTGTTTTGAGTCAAATTTCTAATCAATTATTATTCGGTTTAATTATAACAATCGTTTTTTTGATTGTTCTTTCGATTTATGTGATATTGAAATTACAAAAATCAATTAAATCCAATAAAGAATCAGAAACTCAATTTCAACTACTTGAAAATAAAATAAATACACTTGAACTAGAAACTTTACAATCTAAATTAAATCCTCATTTATTTAAAAATATACTTAATTCAATTCAGTCTCATGCTTATCAAACATATTTTGCTTTGGATAAGTTGGCAAATGTTTTAGATTATATTTTATATGAAAGTCGAAACAAATTCGTAACACCAAAAGAAGAAATTGAATTTGCGTTAAATTTAATAGAAATAAATAAAATTAAAGTAAGTCCATTGTTTGAGCTAAAAGTAAAGACGAAGATTAGTCCTTCTGAATTATTATATGAACAAAGATTATTAGCTCCGTTAATTTCAATTGATTTAATTGAAAACGCATTTAAACATGCTGATTTACAAAATCCAGACGCATTTATTTCGATAGTTTTTGAATTTAATGACAATATATTTTACATGACGGTTTCAAATAAAATCTCACCTAAAGTTCCATTGAAAAAAGTCAATAGTGGTATCGGTTCTGAAACCTTAGAACAAAGACTAAGAATCATTTACAAAGATAATTTTAAGTTGGAACGATTTACAGAAGGCGACGTTTATATTGCACATTTAAAAATAAACTTACTTGAACACAAAGCTAAAATGCTTGCTATTAGATGATGAACTTTTGGGTTTATCTTTTCTAAAACTTATTTGTGAGCAAATACCAGACATTGAGGTGGTTAAAGCATTTAATAATCCAACTAACTTTATTTCTGAATTTCAGAATTACGACTTTGACTTTTGTATCCTCGACATTGAAATGCCTGAAATCAATGGCTTAGATGTAGCAAAATTGATTGGCAATAAACCTGTAATTTTCACAACCGCATATACTGAATTTGCAGCTGATGCGTATGACTTGAATGCGATTGATTACCTTAGAAAACCAGTAAAAGTTGAACGATTACAACAAGCAATTTCAAAACTCAGGATGATAATTACAACTCAAAAAATAAAACCTAAATCTTTTCAAATCAACACGAACAAAGGAAAATCAATAATTTTCTTCGACCAACTTTTTTCCATTTCTACTTCTGAAATAGATAGTCGTGATAAAGTTGCTCAATTGATTGATGGTAGTAAATTGATTTTAAAAAACATTTCATTTGAAAAACTAAAACAACTGCTTCCTCCTTCTGAATTTGTTCAAATAAATAAAAAGGAAATGCTTTCAACCAACTCGATTTTATCTTTTACATACGATCAAATTGAGGTTAAAATTCCATTCGAAACGGACGTTCAAAAAAAATATGTTTTAAGTGAAGTATATCGCACAGATTTCATTTTAAAGGTAAGAATATGATACAATTATTTTTTTTTGTCACGAATTACACAGATTTTCACGAATTAAATAGTTTGAATAAAAATTCGTGTTAATTCGTGTAATTAGTAACTATATTACAAAACAACCCTTCTGTATTCAAGACTTGGTGCGCCGAAGTTAATGACCAATCCTAAACTTAAACCAGATGCTTTTAAATAATTAAGTGTTTGTCCGATATGCTTATCGTCAATCTTTTTAACTCCTTTTATTTCAAGAATAATCGAATCATAAACTACCAAGTCAGCAAAAAACTTATGTGGTAGAATAACACCTTTGTAGCAAACATCATACATCTTCTCACGTTCGTATGAAATAAAACGCTGATTAAACTCAAATTCGAGAGCATCTTTATAGATTACTTCTGAAAAACCGGAACCCAATTCGCTATGTACATCCATTGCAATTCCTACCAATTTGTAACATTCTTCCTTATAAATCATAACTTTTTCTTATTTAAGTTAGTAAAAAAGTTCATTTCAACAAATATGAAATCGGTATAAAAAATGTGTTTCATTACAATTTTTAACAGCTTCATTTCATAATTCGTTTTAGTGAAAATCAGAACTCCAATTTCATTTTCATCTTTGCAGAAAAAATAGGGTTGATAATTGAAACAATCTTGGTTTTGTGATTAGTTTCATTAAAAAGAAAAAAGTATGAAAGCTTTCAAAAATGGTTTCTTTTATATCGCAATTATAGGTGGATTCTCAGCTTTAATGTACTGGATTACACTGCATGGTATTGATTTAGAACAAGGAAGGGAAATAATTATGCCCGAAAACTTAAAAAGTCATTGGCTTGAATTTGTTCATGCGATGATGCATAATATTAAACACCCGCTTGCGATTTTATTGGCACAAATAATTACCATAATTTTAACTGCTCGTTTGTTTGGATGGCTTTTTATGAAAATTGGTCAACCTTCTGTAATCGGTGAGATAATTGCAGGTATCGTGCTTGGTCCTTCTTTGGTTGGTTACTATTTTCCTTCATTTTCAGGCGCACTTTTTCCAGTTGAGTCTATTGGTAACTTGCAGTTTTTAAGCCAGATAGGTTTGATTCTTTTCATGTTTGTAATTGGTATGGAACTCGACCTCAAGGTTTTGAAAAATAAAGCCCACGATGCAGTTGTCATTAGTCATGCAAGTATCATAATTCCGTTTGCGCTGGGAATGGGGCTCGCTTATTTCATCTATCAATCTTTTGCCCCTGAAGGAATTCAGTTTTTATCTTTTGCTTTGTTTCTTGGAATAGCAATGAGCATAACAGCTTTTCCTGTTTTGGCAAGAATAGTTCAAGAACGAGGAATTCATAAAACAAAATTGGGAACAGTAGTGATTACATGTGCCGCAGCTGATGACATTACGGCCTGGTGTATTTTAGCAGCAGTAATTGCAATCGTTAAAGCAGGTTCATTTATCAGCTCACTTTACATTATCGGGATGGCAGCACTTTATGTTCTTGCAATGATAAAGGTTGTTAGACCATTTTTAAAACGAGTTGGTGACCTCCATAATTCAGTAGAGAACTTAAGTAAACCTATTGTTGCTATTTTCTTTTTAACCCTAATTATTTCTTCCTACGCTACAGAAATTATAGGAATTCATGCGCTTTTTGGTGCGTTTATGGCTGGGGCAATTATGCCTGAAAATGTGAAGTTTAGAAATATATTTATTGAAAAAGTAGAAGATGTATCAATGGTTTTGCTACTTCCTCTATTCTTTGTTTTTACAGGCTTGCGCACCCAAATTGGATTATTGAACGACCCTCATTTGTGGAAAATTACAGGATTAATTATTGCTGTTGCAGTTATTGGAAAATTTTTAGGAAGTGCGCTTGCAGCTAAATTTGTTGGTCAAAATTGGAAGGATAGTTTAACTATTGGCGCTTTAATGAATACGCGTGGTTTAATGGAGCTTATCGTTTTAAATATCGGTTTAGACTTAGGAGTTTTATCACCAAAAATCTTTGCAATGATGGTAATTATGGCCTTAGTAACAACCTTCATGACTGGGCCAACTCTAGATTTAATCAATTGGGTTTTTAAAACTAAACAAGAAGAGGTTCCAAAAGAAATAAGTGAGATTAGAAAATTCAAAATTCTAATTTCATTTGGAAATCCCGAGCGCGGCAAATTATTACTCAGACTTGCAAATGGATTAATCAAAAAGTTAAATGGAAATGCTTCTTTGACTGCTGTTCATATGACACCAAGCAATGAATTGTATCATTTTAATGTGGAAACATATGAGCGTGAAAGTTTCGCACCTTTAATTAATGAAGCAAAATTAATAAATCAAAAAATTACAACAATGTTTAAAGCTTCTGTTGACATTGACACGGAAATAGCTGAAGTAGCAAATGCTGGTGATTACGATTTATTGATAATTGGCGTCGGTAAGTCAATCTATGAAGGAACTATTTTGGGGCGCTTTTTAGGTTTCACAACTCGTATTATTAATCCAGATAGAATTATAAATCAAGTTACTGGAAAGGAAAGTATTTTTGAAAATTCTCCATTTGATGAAAGAACTAAGTTGATTCTTGCCAAAAGTAAAATACCTGTTGGTGTTTTTATTGATAAAGGATTGGAAAAATTAGATCGAATTTTCATACCAATTCAATCCGAGCAAGATGATTTTTTACTTAATTATGCTCAAAAATTAATCAATAATTCTGAATCTCAAATTACTATTGTTGATTTGAATGGCGTTATTAAAGATAGTCTCAAAATGAAAGAAGTAATTCGTGCAATTGAACAAAATGCATCTAATCACATTCAATTAGTAAATTATAAATCAATCGAAAGTGAAAACTTTAACAATTATGATTTAATGCTTTCAAGTGTAGAAAATTGGAAATCCTTAATCGATTCAAAAAATAGTTGGACAGCAGAACTTCCTTCTTGTTTGATTTTAAACGCATAAATTTGAATATATTCTATATTAAGTTATAATATTGATTTGTTTAAAAACAACTATTGTATCTTTGGAAAATCAAATCAAATGCAATGAATGATTTTCAACTCGATTTTTCTGAAACAAGCGCCGAAGCTTGGAAAAACCAAATTCTAAAGGAATTAAAGGACGAAGCTTCAAAAATTGAATTTACAGATAAAATCGAAGAGATTTCGTTAGATATTACTCTTCCTGCCACCGAGGATTTTAATTCAGCAAGAAGTAATTCAACAAATGATTGGAAAGTAAGTGCATTTATTGAAGTCAACGATGAAAAAACAGCTAATAAACTTGCATTAAATTGCTTAAATCAAGGTTATAACGAATTGATTTTCAAGTTCAATTCAAATAATATCGATTGGGAATTTTTACTCAAAGAAGTTTTAGTTGAGTATATTCATACACGTTTGGTTTTTAACAATGTTGAACAGTTGAGATCATTTTTGACAACTAGTTTCGCTTCAAAAATTCAGTATTTTTCTTTTGAAATCGATCCATTAGCCAATCATTTTGAGGAATTCGAAACAGAATTAAAAACGTTAACCGCGAATCGTGTGCTAAGTATTAATGGTTTTGAATGTCAACAAGTTGGTGCAACTACTTGGCAAGAAATCGGAGTTGTTTTATCAACCGCACATGAATTACTTAATCGTGGATTTAATCCGAATCAACTTTCTTTATCGATTGGAATTGGAAGTAACTATTTCTTAGAAATCGCTAAGGTTAGAGCTTTACGTTATTTATGGTATCAAATCACAACTGCCTACAATTCAGATGATTCAATAGAAATTGTTGCCCACGTTGGTTGGACGAATAAATCATTAAAAGATCAACATACGAATTTGTTGCGTCAAACAACCGAAACAATGTCAGCCGCAGCTGGTGGCGCTGAAAGTATTGTAGTACATCCTTATGATCAATATGCTACAGAAGGAAGTTCGGAATTTGCGTACCGTATGGCTGCAAATATTTCTAATTTACTAAAAGAGGAAAGTTATTTTGACAAAGTACAAGACCCATTGAAAGGAAGCCGTATCATTGAAAACTTAACTCAACTAATTTCTGAAAAAGCGTGGAATTATTTTCTTGAATTGGATACCTTCAAAAGTTTAAATTCGATTAAAAAAATAGCAAAAATTAAGAGTGACATTTCTTCAAAAAGAGCTGAACGCGAACAACTTTTTAAAGAAAAACAAATCAAGTTGATTGGAATTAATTTATTCAACATTGAAAATCCAAATTCGCAAGAATGGAAAAAAGAGCTGAAATATTTAGAAATACCCTACTTGATTTACGAAGAAATTGATGTAAACCTTAAAAATATATTCAATTTATATTGATTTAAACACAATTTATAACCTGACGAAGAACAATTTCTCTTTGTAAACAAAATGGATTCACATAAAAAATCTGCTCAAAAAACTGCTTTTCTTAGTTTAGTTTCCAATGCTGGACTAGCGGTTGCAAAAGGCTTTACTGGTGTTTTAGGACATTCAGATGCAATGATTGCGGATGCAATTGAATCAACAACTGATGTTTTCGCAAGCTTACTTGTACTTTTTGGATTAAATTATTCGTCAAAACCTGCTGATGAAAATCACCCTTACGGGCATGGAAAAGCAGAAGCATTGGTGACTTTTGCCGTAGTTGGATTTCTATTGATTTCCGCTACAATAATTGCCGTTGAAAGCATTCGAAACTTACAGCAACCACAAGAAAAACCTGAAGTTTTTACCTTGTATGTATTAGGGGTGATTATTCTAATAAAAGAATTCTCCTACCGTTATGTGAAACAAAAAAGTATAGAAACCAAGTCCAGTTCATTACACGCTGATGCTTGGCACCACCGAAGTGACGTAATTTCCTCTGTAATGGCATTTATTGGAATTAGTATCGCTTTGTTTTTTGGAAAAGGCTACGAAAAAGCAGACGATTGGGCAGCATTACTAGCCTCTATTTTCATCGTTTACAATGCATTTTTGATTTTCAGACCTGCACTTGGGGAAATTATGGACGAACATTTACACGATGATTTAATTGTTCTAATTCGTAAGGAAGCGACAAAAGTTGAAGGCGTTTTGGATACTGAAAAATGCTTGGTTCGCAAAACAGGAATGGTTTACATCGTAGATCTGCATGTCGAAGTGGATGGTAAGTTAAGCGTTTTTGAAGGACATGAAATTTCTCACCGATTGAAGGATTTTTTAATGGTACAACTTCCTGAAATCGCTGATGTTTTGATACATATTGAACCGAAAAGATTGTCTTAAAAATATGATTATAAATGTGTTACAGTAATTCCTCAACTTCAAAAAATATCGATTTAGCAAAAAAATACAAGAAAGAAATTCCTTTTCAATTTCCAGATACTCCCCTATTCTATGCTTCCGCTTTTAGTTTTCCCGAGTGGCGAATAATCACTCAAAAACCCGAGATAGAATTAATGAATTGGGGATTGATACCGAATTGGTTTAAAGGAGAAAACTTTTCCGAAATCGCTGCAAAAACACCTAATGCACGAATTGAAACTATCGACACAACTCCTTCCTTTAAAGGATTGATACAACAGCAACGTTGCATTATTCCATCTACTGGCTATTTCGAATGGCAACATAAAGGAAAAGATAAACTCCCATTTTTTGTATTTCCAAAATCACAAGAACTTTTCTCAATGGCAGGAATATACAACGAATGGATTCAGCCAGTTACGCTTAAAAAGATGAAAACCTTTTCAATTATTACGTGTGAAGCAAATCCATTTTTGGCTGAAATTCATAATTCTAAGAAAAGAATGCCTTTTTTACTTGATGAGGCATCCATTGAACCTTGGCTTTCAACATCAGTTTTTGACTTCCAAAACATAAAATTATTGCCTGAAAATGAAATTGATGCACATCTGATTGACAAGCGAATTATTAATTCTAAACAGCCAAATAGAAAAGAAGTACAAGCATTCTACCAAGAAGATTTTATTCAAGGTTCTTTATTTTGAATTTAGCTATTACCTTTGGCACTTAAATTGTAAACACAGTCTGATTTTAAACTTTTAACGTGAAAAAAAACTTACTATTTCTATTTGTACTTATTTTTAGTTTAAGTTCTTGTATCGAAATCTTAGACGACTTGACAATACACGCTGATGGTTCAGGAACTTTTCGCTACAATATCAATCTGAGTTCCAATAAAATAAAAGTTAATTCAATTCTTGCTTTAGATAGTTTAGATGGTCAAAAAGTTCCTAAAATTGAGGATATAAAAGAAAAAGTTCAGCAATTTATAAAAACTTTAGATGCTCAAAATGGGATATCAAATGTGAAGGTAGAAGAAAATTACACTGACTTTATTTTTAAATTTTCGTGCGATTTCACAAATGTGCTTTTATTACAAGAGGGAATTAAAACGACAATCAGTAGTATGACAAAAGAAAAAAATACTTCTGAATTAAATCACAATTGGATTACTTGGGATGGAACTAAATTAACGCGATCTTTACCAACAATTACATTAAATAAAGTAAAAGATCTTAAGCAAAGTGAAATTGACCAATTAAAACAAGGTTCCTATACATCAATCTCTCGTTTCGACAAACCAGTTGAAAAATTCGGAAATACAGCTGCAAGTTTGTCCAAAAACAAACTGGCGGTAATGATCAAAACGGACACTTACAGTCTGAAGGAAAATCCTGACATTTTGGAAAATGTAATCTATTTGATTTCTAACAAAAACTAGGAATATTTTCGTAATTTCGCAAAATATTCATACATCGATGACCATCAAAAAACAACTTTTATTTTCTGGAATTTTACTAAGTTTTTTAAGTGTAAAAGCTCAAAATTCCGAAAATCTTATTCCAAAAGATGCCGTTACTGTATTCAGTATCAATAACATCAATCTTTTTCAAAAAATCTCACTCGACGAACTTATCAGTTACGATTTCATGTATGAAGTACACCAAGAACTTTTCGATGGTTCAACAAGTGGTAGCACATTGAAAGATTCAGGACTAGATTTCAATCAAAAGTTAAATGTTTTCTATGGAAAAGCACAAAAATCTGAAATTTCAGGTTTCTCGTTTGGCGTAAAAGATCAGCAAAAATTATTCACTGTCTTTGATGATTTCGATTTGATTGACAAAATGAGCACCGAAAAAACTAAGGTTTATGGTTCATTTTTTAATAATTTAATCATTCGTGAAAACAGCGCATTATTAATTCGAGTTGAACCAACGATGGATTACATTTCTGAAATGACCGATTCGATTTGGTATGCTCGTGGGAATGAAAGTCCTTTTGATTATTTCGGATACGACGAAGACGAGCCTTCTATTTTAGATGAAAAAGTTTTTGGGGAAGAGGAAGAAATTATTGAGGAAGAAACAGATTTATTTCCAGATGCGTCGGAAGATCCCAACGTCAAAAACTATTATGAATTAAGAGACAGCGTTCAATTAGTTTTGCAACAAGCCCAATTAGAAATGATTTTGAATGAATTATTGGTTCAGAACATCAATTTACCTTCATTCGATAGTCGTTTTGCTAATCAATTGACACACAATTCAGAAGGCGTTTTCTACATGGATAATGCAAGAAATATCGACAAAGCAAGTGGACTTTGGTATTTTCAAACAGTCCTTCCAAGTTTGTATAAAGACATTCAAGAATTGTATGCTGGAAACGTAATTTTGGGTGATATCTTTTTAAAAGATAATGCTGTACAATTTGACATTACTGCTGAGTATGGCGTTGGTTTAGGAGCGATATATAAAGAAATGAATGATTCTAAATTTGATAAAAATATTTTAAAATACATCCCAAATAATAGTTCTGGTTATTTTTCGTATAATGTAAATATGCGACAAGCTTACGAAAAAGCTTATGAAATCATAATGCCAATTCTTAGTGAAGAAAAAAATGCTCAGATTGCGATGAATGTTTTAACTATTGAATTGCTAAATGAATTTATAAACAAAGATGCGCTTTTTGGAACCTATAAAGGAAGTATGTTTGGCTCATTTAATGGTTTCAAAAAAATCAAAACTAAGAAAATTGAATTTTTCTATGATGAAGAAACTTTTGAATATGGAGAACGAGTTGCTGAAGCTGAGGAAGATATGCCAATTTTCACTTACGGAATAACAATCGATAGAGCAGATATTCCTGAAAAAGTTTTAAAGCATTTCGGAAGATTGACTTCAAAAATTCAAAACAAAGGAAATTATTGGGTTTATGAAAACGCAATTTTTGATGCTGCACCTCTTTATATGATTAACAGAAATGGTTTGTTTATTCTTACCAACGATGAAGATTTAGCTGTAAATCATGCAGATGGATATGGAAAAGAAAAAATTAACCGCAAAGCAGGAAAAAAAGCGAAGAAAAGTGGATTCATGTATGCCAATATCAATGTTGCAGAAACTATCAATCGTTTTCCAATGGACGTTTTAAATGATCGTCAGAATGAAATCATTCAAACGCTGAAAGGGAAGTCTGGTAGTCTTGAATTGATTTCAAGTAAAACATCTCTAAAGAAAACAGACTTCAAAATTGAATATACGTTTCAAGGAGAAGACACTTCTGGCAAACACCTCTTGGATTTAATAAATTCTATTTACATCGTTACAAAATAAAATAGCTTTGATTCGCAAAACAATCACTATCGTTATTCTTGCAGCGGCTTTAGGTGCATTTTTGTACTTCAAACCTTTTTTGTTTCAAAAACCCACTCCTCCTCGATTAATTGATCGACTTCCAAGTGCGGATTTCATTGGAAAAGCAAATATTTTGGATTTGGCCCGCGAAACAAGTGGAATGATGTACTACCATAAAATTCCTTTTCGAGATTTTACCTCTTATGAGTTTCTTTTAGGGCAAGGAAAAATGTACGGTTTAAACCTTCAAAAACAAGTTTATCTATTTGGAAATGAAGGCGGTGACTGGGGTTGTATGGTTGAAGTAAGTGATTCATCAAAAATCGGACAAGGAATCGAACGCTTGCGAAAGTTCATAACGATAGATGATACTACCATTAATGAACATCAAATTTTCAGATATAAAAAAGAAAAAATGTATTTGCATTATGGACGCAATTATCTTTTCTTTTACAAAGGTTCCGATTTTAAAAATTATTTTAATCAAGTTACAAAAGCGAAATATTTAGGGATTGACCAATCATGGAAAACATTTTTAAGTAAGAAACAGTTTAGAAATGAGCATTTGGTTATTTACTCGAATTGGGAACGACTTCAAAATATGGGAATCAAAACAGCGATGTTTGCCCACGACAGTGATTCATTAAGTTTCAATTTAAAAAGCTATTTGAGAAAAGAAACTCCCTTTTATATTACCAAAAAAGAAAGTGGCAAAGGTTTTAAAAACATTGAAAATGCTACCAAATCTATTGAATTACATTTGGATATTTCCGAATTAAGAAAACATCCTGAAGATAAACTTTACATTGAATTATCTAAAATTGGAAAACGTTTTGGGTTTCCTTTTGTCGATTTCTTAAAATCATGGAATGGCGATTTATCCTTTATGGAAGGAGGCTTACAAACCGTTCAAGAAACGTATATTGAAACTGAATTAGATGAGGACTTTAACACAGCGGAAGTGGAAAAAACAAGAGAAGTAGTCGTACCAGGTTATTCTGTTTATTTTACCTCAACTTATCACGCGCCAGTTTTCATCAACAAATTACTTAAAAAAGGAATTTTAACGCAAGAACAAGAAAATTTCAGATTTCTGTTTTCGCCTTTATTGCATACAACCAATAATAGAACAAGTTACCAATTTTACTCTGGACAGCAAGCACCAAAAACGGTTGAAAGCACAAGAAATCAGGTAATTTGGACAAAACAAGGAACACGTTATATTTTTAACATCGATTCCTTAAACACAAACGAAATATTTGGAAGTCTGCAAATTCCAGTTAGAAGAATTTTTAGAAGAAATAAGTTGATTTAAACTTCTATTGGTGCAACCCAATTTTTTATCGTTTTGTGAATGTGAGATACGCTACAATTATATTTTTCAGCTAATTGACTCAAGGTCATTCCTTTTTCATTTCGTAAATAGACAATACGTTTCTTTTGCGAGTAATTCAGTGGATCTGGACGACCAATAGAAGTGTTACCACCCTTTGGTCCGTATTTCAATCTTCGCTTAAGCCATAAATCGCTGTTGTTTCTTTTACCTTGACGAAAACCGATTAGAATTGATTCACTGTAAGAAGACCATTTTAAATTCGAAATAGCATTATTTTTGTAGTCACCATCAATATGAATGACAACTTTATTTTTGCGTGGAGATTTATTTTCAATAAAAGCTTGAGCGACTGCTTTATGTGGATAAACTGTTTTACGAACACCTTTGTCGTCAATTAAATCCGTCATCAAAAAACCATTATCTGGATGAACACGCAATAGTTTTTCTTTCGCAACATAGTTAATGGAGCGACCATTTTTATAAACCTTCACTCTATTCTTTGATCGAATTTTACCTGAATCAGAAATTTCATAGTCTGAAAATCCAGGTACACTTTTCCATTCTTCCATGTTTTACAAACAACCAAAAGTATTTTTTTGTTTTGATGGAAAAGAAATTTATTTGAAAATCAAATTGTTATTAGAATTTGTTATGTTATCTATTTAAAAAATTTGATTTGATTTTAAGGTAAAAAAATATATCCTAATCAACACATTGCTTGATTTAGTATTTTTATTAAATTTTATTATTCAAAAATTGAACGAAACCAATTACTAAATATTAATTGTTTTAATTTAACTTTTTATGAAACATCTCTTTTTCCTATTATTCCTTAATTTTACTGCGATGAATTTCGCGCAAAACCTTAGTGTAGAACAAGTAGTTCAAAGTAATCTAGAAGCATACAATAATCGTAATTTAGAGCAATTTATGTCTTGGTTTTCTGAAGATGTTGAACTTTACAGTTTTAGTGAAATGAAATTGGTTGCAAGTGGAAAACTTGCAATTGAAAAATTATACAAAGAGTTATTTGAAGCTTCACCTGAACTACACTCTACGATTTTGAAACGAATTGTTTTCGACAACAAAGTAATCGACCACGAAAGCATTGTTGGAAGAAGAGGTTTAAAAGATGCTTTAGAAATCGTCATGATATATGAAGTAAAAGACGGAAAAATTTTCAAAATGACATCCATAAGAAAATAAAAACGAAGTTTCGATTTGACTTAAAAATTACACAGTACTTTTAGAAAAAATAAACGAATTAATGTTAAACGGTAAAAAAATTGGAATTGTCTTACCAGCATATAATGCTGCATCGACCTTGGAAAAAACGTATTTAGAAATCCCTTTTGACATTATCGATGAAGTGATTTTGGTGGATGATGCAAGTAAAGACAACACCTCCGAAATCGCTCGAAAACTTGGAATTAAACACATTATTCGTCACGAACAAAACAAAGGCTATGGCGGTAACCAAAAGTCGTGTTATGCAAAAGCTTTAGAATTAGAGATGGATATAATCATTATGTTACATCCTGATTATCAATACACTCCAAAATTAATTCATTCTATTTCTGGAATAATTGCTTATGATGTTTACCCTGTTGTGTTAGCCTCTCGAATTTTAGGAAATGGTGCGTTGAAAGGTGGAATGCCTTTGTATAAATACGTTGCTAATCGCTTTTTAACCTTGAGTCAAAATATTTTAATGGGACAAAAGCTTTCGGAATATCACTCGGGCTACCGTGCTTTTTCTAAAGAAGTCTTCAGTAAAATTAAAATTGAAAAAAATTCAGACGATTTCGTATTTGACAACCAAATGTTGGGTCAAATTTTCTTTGCAGGTTACGAAATTGGTGAAGTTACTTGTCCTACAAAATACTTCGACGAAGCATCCTCGATTAATTTCAAGCGCTCTGTCCAGTATGGATTGGGAGTTCTTGGTGTTTCTATAAAATATCGATTAGCAAAATGGAAGATTTATACTTCTAGTATTTTTAAATAATGCATTGAAATTACTTTTCTAATTTTCAAAAGTTTGATTTACTGAATTTAAAATTGACTTTCCGTGATCGAACCTGTAAATATTCTAAACTTAAAAAAATTATGCATTTAATCGAAGTGAGAACTAATTAGTAAATATTAGCGAACATTTTTGGCCTTGAATTTCTAGGTTTTAACTACTTAGCTGAAACTGTTAATTTTTAAAATTTCTGTAAGAACATTTTAGAAAAATTTCAGTTTCAGAAAGGAGTTAAAATTGTTCGCAACGAGTTGTAAATAATTGGAGAACAAAAATTTGCGAACAAAAAGAAATTTAGAGCCTTGATTTTTACCTTCGGTGCTGCTTGCGCGGTGATTCTTTTGATTAAGCAAAAGAATGGCAAAGTTAAATATAAGCACTAACCAATAATTTATGTTTAGTTATAAATTCTTGTACAAAAGCTACATTCATTTTTAAACTGCTCCAAATCAACTTTTACACTAAATAAATAGAAATTTCTAAACATTGATTCTATTCATCTGTTAGGTTAGAGTTCATGTCAAAACTTCCACAAGAGAATAAATTTCTCGACTTATCCGACTACGGTCGTCCAATTGCACGTTTAATTGCTCAAGCTCTCAAAAACACATGCTTCACTCCTATCGACGTTACGATTTCGTTTGTAATTGCTGGTTTACTTGCAATTCTTTCTATCTTTTACGAAAATTATTTGTTCGCAGGATTTTTCTTGGTTCTGAAATCAATACTTGATGCTGCTGATGGTGAACTTGCTCGAGTTAAAAATACTCCTTCTTACACTGGACGTTTTCTCGATTCAATTTGTGACATCTTGTTGAATTTCATTCTTTTAATGGTCATTACACAAGTCAGCGAAACCTCTTTTTACCTCGGGATTTTGGCTTTTTTTTGTTTACAATTGCAAGGCACACTTTATAATTATTACTATGCAATTCTTCGCTCACAACTAAATGGCGATACGACTAGCAGGATTTTTGAAAACGAAATTCCAATTGCATTTCCTGGTGAAAAACAGCGCAATGTTAAGTTTATGTATCAACTCTATCGTTTGCTATACGGTGGATTCGACAAGTTTATTTACCTGCTAGACCCATTAGTTTCAAATCAAAAAACGAATCCAAATTGGCTGATGACCTTTCTTTCCATTTTTGGTTTAGGATTTCAATTGCTACTTATTAGTTTACTCTTAATCGCTGGACTAAAAATATACGTATCCTTGATTTTAATTGGTCTGACAGCTTTGTTGCCAATTATTATTCTTGTTCGTAGATTGAGATTGAGTTGAGTTATTCTGAAACCACTAATTTCGAGCTGAATGTACCTTTATCAGTAGTAATTCTCAATTGATAAGTTCCTTTTGGAATACCGGTCAAAGAAAATAATTGTTTTGAACTATTTTCTGAATTTGGCTTTAAGTTTCTATAAATTTTTCCATCCGAAGAAAAAAGTGACACATTCGTTACTTTAAAACTACCATCATTTTCGATTACAAACGATTTTTTCGCTGGATTAGGATAAAGTTTAAAATCGAAATTTTCTTTTTCAGAAATTGAAACAGACCCTTCTGACTTTGGGGGTGTGGCTTGAGTTGTATGATTTCTTCTCCAATGATTCTCACCATCTTTCACAATATAACCTCTTTCAAAATCTTCTGTATTGGAAGCGTTTAAAATTTCAGAATACCACAATTCCGCCACACATGAATCTTGTTTAACATCTAATAACCCATATCCATGATCTACCAAATTCATAAACACATGATTAGGATTTTCGGCTTCCATAATCGGAGTTACAATTCCTATTGCCCAACCAAAACCCATTTCATCAAAGTTACCTCTTGTAATACTCGTTGGTAAAAATTCAACAGCGACACTTCCTTGTCCAGTTTGGGAATTATATATTGAATTATTTTGTGGATCAGTTGTTAAATCTGCAACAATTGACACATGAGAATCGCCACTCAAAACCACGACATTATCAATATTATTGGCGCTAATATAATTTAATAGTCGATCTCTATCACCGTCATAACCATCCCAATTTGAAGGGTCAAGAACTCCATTTTGTCCAATTCCAACAAAAGAAGGAACGTTTTGCACACTCCATCCAGCCATCAAATTTTGCATTGGAAGTAATTTCCATTTAGCAGTTGAAGCAGTTAAATTTTCGGTAAGCCAATCATATTGTGCGTTTCCAATCATACTAATTGTTCCATCACTTAAAGTGTCTTGGCTTTTGTAGATTAAAACATCCGTTACAAAAATATCCATCAAGGAACCATAAGCAATTTTTCTATAAATTAATGTTGAATCGTTTGGATTTGGCAATCTAACTGGAACGTATTCCATAAAAGCTTGAATGGGCGCGAATTCATGTCCAGGCTGGCCATCAACGTCGTGATTATCCCATAAAACAATCCATGGATGTGCTTTTCGAGCTGCCCTTAAATTTGGATCCATTAAATAATAACGATGTCTTTCTCTCCATTCTTCCAATGTTATTGGATCAATTGGAAATGGGTCTGGAACTCTAACTTGTTCATCAGCATCAACAAAATCGTAGATGTAATCACCAACATGAATGATTAAATCTAAATCTTTTCGTTCTGCAATTCGTTGATAAGCATTGAAAAATCCGGAATAAATACTACTGCAAGACATTATGGCCAAGCGACTGTGATCATAATCGGAAATTGGAGCCGTTTTAGTATGACCAATATCTGAGAATTCACCAGCTTGTGATTTAAAGCGATAATAGTAATTTGTTTGAGCTTCCAAATTTTCAACGTCCACTTTAACTGTCCAATCTCGTTGACCATCTGTTATAAAAGTTCCTGTTTGATCAATGCTAGAAAACAAACTGTCCTTACTTATTTGCCAAGTAACCAATTCTGATTGATTCGACTCAATTCTTGTCCAAAGGATAACTCTGTCAATCGTTGGGTCACCTGAAGTTACACCATAAGTAAACGGAAAATGCGCTAAATCCAAGTTTATATTTTCTGGAAAGGTTTGAGCAATAGCTTCAAATGAAAAAAGAAATAAAACAAGAAATTGCAACAGTTTCATAGGCATTAATCTACTGTAAATATACGAGTTATATTATTTCCACCAATATTAATTGTTAAATAATAAGCTCCTTTTGCAAGTTGGTTGATATCAATATTTAATTTATTTTGATTTATATTGGTAATCTTAAAGTCCATTACTTGATTTCCTAATTGGTCGTAAATTAAAGGAACAATTGTTTCATTCTTTGCGTTTTCAAACCAAACTGAAAGGAAATCTGTTGTTGGATTTGGAAATAGTTTTATTGAAGTTTCTTTAGGTTTATTTTCACTTATTCCAACGGGTGCTTCTACGTGTAATGAATCTAGCCAAGATTGACCATCCAAATCCCAAGTAGGGTTTAACGGATCACATTCTGTACCTCTAAACAAATGATCTAAAGCTGTTACAGCAATATCAGCTTGTGATGGATTTCCTAAAGCGGTTGTTGAATTATGATTTCCCATTGCATAACTTCCAGGATCAGAAACACCAGTTAGTTGATTTGCAACAGGATAATTTCCACTTCCAATCCACCAAATTTTTCTTTCTGTACTTGTGTTTCCTCCATGACCAGTTCCAATTCCGCCGTGGTCTGTTGTAATTAGAATAATCCAATCTTCTTCTGCGTAGGTTGGGCGACTTTGTAGTGCTGTTATTAAACTTCCAATGTGTCCGTCAACTGTTTGAATGGCATTGATATACGCTGGATTTAATGGACTGAATCCTGTTGAATGCCCTGTTAAATCACATTCGTCAAAATAAACAAATAACACATCTAAGTTTTCATTTTGAAGTTGTGTTTGAGCAGCTGCAACACTATTATCTCCACAACCATCACACACTTTAATTTTTTGGTCCCAAGCGTCATTATAAACATTATCACTCATTGGCGCCCATTGAACGATTTGCACTTGGTATAAATCTGGCAAACATTCTTTCGCTCTTTTAGTAAAATAAGGGTACTCATTGTAATTACTTCCAGAATATGAATTACTTGTCACACCATGTTTAGGGAATTCAACTCCACACATAATCGTTGACCAAGATGGACCAGAAACTGTAATTCCCTCGTGCCATGATTCATAGGTGTAAAAACCTGAAGCAATTAATGCATCTAAATTTGGTGTGTTTGCTTGTTGTAAAGCGTCTGTTCTAACACCGTCAATTCCAATTATTAGCACTTTTCTTGGTTGAGATGCCCAAAGTGAACCACCTAGGGCGATGCCTATTAAAATAATAAGGATTTTCATTTTTTTCAGTTTAAGTTTGTTATTCAACAAAGTTAAAGCTTGAATTCTGGAAGTCTATTAATTGACTTTCAACACTATATAAAGAAAAACAAACTAAAAGATTAAATTAATGTTAATCCTAAAGCGAAAAAATTATACCTAGTTCACCCCTCACTCCAAAGTACTCTTGATTCAACATACGCCATGCCTTTCCACGGGATTTTGATTCGCTATAGTTGAGTATATTTCCAAGTTCTGCTTTCATTTGTACTTTACTTGAGAACTGTACTAAACACGATGCTTCCAAGTTGATAAAATCATTCGTGTACACATCAAAATCATCATCTTTATGTAATAATTCACCATTTAAATAAACCAAATTTAATTCATTCAAATAGCGCGAAGTGTAGCTCAGATTGGTGTGAAATTCAAACTTGTCATTTTCATAAAACAACTCAATCGCTCCTAAAAATGGTACTTGTTTTGTCATTTTTTGATTTTTAGGACGACCTTCAATTTGCATACGTGAATCGCTAAATGAGGCATTTAATCGAATTCCAATATCTTTTAATGAAGTATGAATCCAGCCAATTTTTTGAGCATAAAACAATTCCAAACCACCCACCCAAGAGTCGGAAGCATTCGCAAAATAACGCATTGTGGCTCCAGAAATTGGATCGACATCTGGTTTTGAAAGGGTATAAATATGATTTGAAATTTGTTTGAAATAAGCACCAACGGTTAAAACACTTGATTCTGAAAAGTAAAATTCACCATCAACATCCAAATTTATGGAAAAAACGGGTTTCAAATTGGGATTTCCAAACGTAAAATCAAGTTCATTGTATTTAATTACTGCTTGTCCAGGTTTTGTTTCTTCAAAGTTTGGCCGGTGCATTGTTCTGCTAATTCCAAACTTAAGGTTCGTTTTCTTGCTCGCATACCAATTGATGTGAAAAGAAGGCAAAAATCCAACGTAAGGTCTGAAAATAGTAATTGATTTTGGTACGTTATAATACGTATTTGTTAGTGTATCAAGTGCTAATTCGTTGGTTAAGGTATCAGAAGTTTCAATTAAATAGGTATGTTCAACACGCAAACCTGTTAAGAAATCGAACTTTTTTCCTGAATAAGTTAACATTGCAAAACCTGAACTTTGATGTTCTATGTAAGTGTACGAAGCGCCTACCCATTGATTGTACTCAAAATTGGAGGTGTTCATTGGTACTTCACGTAATTGTTGACCATTTTCGTTAAAAAAGGTAGAAACGGATTCTTTATCTAAAATCGAATAATTGAAATTAGCATATAAATCTCCGTTTAGATTTTGAAAAAACGAACCATTTTCATTGAAAGGTCTCAACGAAAAATCACTCATTAAAATTGGTTCTGAATTTCCACCACTGTAATCTTTAAACCAGTCGTGTTTAGAAATCAACCTACTTCCTGATTTGAAACGGTATTTTAGACCTGCATTGAAAAGCCATTTGTCGTTAAATTTCACTTCCCAATCATTTTGAAATACAATTGGATCAGTTTCTGAGATACGATTTATTTCACTGTATGCTTGTGTAAATTCAAAATCAGAAGGACTTAACTGGTCGGTGAAATTTGGAACAATAGCAGCTGGGTTTCCCCCATTTCCATATGGATTATCGCTTCCTATCAACTTTATTAAACTGAAGTCTGTAGCATTTGGATCGATAGCTTGACCATAAAAATCAGTTTGCTCATAGTCTGAGAAATTTACTTCTGGACTCATAAAATCTAAGAATACAAAACCGTTACGAGCATCATCTCCTTTGTAAGGATAATTTCGAGGTTTGAATTCATTCTTATAATTAGAAAGTCGAATAAAGGTGTTTATTTTCTGATTGATTTTCACATCCGTTTGGAAAGTCAAGCCATAAATCTGTCGAACTAATTTTCCTTTTGCATTTTGAAGTCGCACTCTTCTCAAATTGTCTTCATACCAATTAAAGGAAATTTTGTCCATGTTTTTATCGTCAATCATTTGTCCACCAAACGAACGAAGCGTAAATGTCAATTTAGAAGTTGGTCGGTAAGCAATTGCTGCATGAACACCGGCTGTACCTCTAAATCCATGATAATTCCTAAGTTCTAAACGATTGATTCCATGGTTGAAATTATTTCCAAAAATCGTTTTTCTAGCTTGTGTTGCATAGGTTCGTCCAAAATAAGTTCCTGAAATCAAATAGCTGAATTTCTTATTTTTGAAGGTATTAGAATGACTAAAGTTCATATTTCCATAAGGTAATTTTGCATAGAAATTTTGTCCAATTGCGAGTTCTAATTGCGTTGAGGAACTATCTGAAAAATCAGGAAATAAGAAATTCAAAGCGCCACCAATATTATCGGATTCTAAATCGGGCGTAATTCCTTTTGCTTCAATCACTTCATCTACGAAAACAGAAGGAAAGGCTTCAAATTCAAAGGAGCGTGTTGGATTGTCTTCGCAAGCAACAGGCAATCGGTCGCCATTGACCAATACCGATGTCCAATCAACAGGAGTTCCACGCATTGAAACCATATTGCTTTCGCCTTTTGAGCGAAACAAACTCACACTTGGTAATCGTTGTGCTAAATCAGCTGCATTTTTGGTTGGAAGATGGTCAATTTCATTTTTCTTGACATTGTTTACAATACTCGTACTTTTTTGCATTTTCTCAAAAGAAGTTTTTTTTCTTCTTGTTTTTGAAACAGTTACAGTATTAAAACTTAAAGATTTCGAAGTTCTTAAATTGATAATTTCTGGAACAATCAATTGCGGAATTTGAATAGTGAAGGTATCTTGTTCAAAATTTGGATGAAAACTTACAATGGTATAATTTCCAGCTGGTAAACTATCAAATTGAAAAAAACCAAGTGAATTTGAAATTGTTTCTTTGTTTAATTCAATGAGTTTAAATTCCACGTTTTCTGTTGCAGAAGAATCGATAACAACTCCTTTGAAGGAAAAATAGTTTTGTCCAAAAAAAGGAAAGCAACTTATAATTAACAATAAACTCAGAACTAGCTTCATATATCCAAACGTAAGCCTAATTGAAAACGTGGTCCATAATATTCCATTCGCAAATGGCGCCATTCTTTACCAATATATCTTCGTTCGGCAGCATTTAAAAGATTCATTCCTTCAAAATAAACACTTCCTTTTTTGTTCCACGAATACGAAATCTGAAAATCTAAATTGTATGTTTCATTCACATAAGTGTCAAAATCATCGTCGGTATGCAAAAGACCTATTCCAACTAAAGATGCAAGATTCACTTCTTTTAAATGTTTTCCAATATAGTTTAAAGCCAAACGAGCGTTCCATTTATTATACTCGTAAACTAATCCCAAGTTATAAATCAATGGCGTTTGTTCTGTCATTTTTTGTTTGTTTGGTCTTCCCGGAATTTCCATTCTTGAGTCAGAAATGGTGATGTTGGAATTGGTTCCTAAACCACTTAAAAAGCCGGGTAGGAAATCAAATTTTCTTATCAATGTCACCTCTGCACCATAAACCGTTGAATTGGAAGCATTTTCATATTTTTTCACCATGATTCCAGAAGCTGGATCTACATCGGCAGTTGTCACTGTAAAAATATGATTGTAAACATCTTTGTAAAAACCAACTACTGAAAACATTCCTTTTCCTGGCCAGAAATATTCGAAAGCTAAATCGTAATTAAAAGCATAAGTTGGTTTCAAATTTGGATTTCCAAAAATGTAAACAAGATCGTTGTATTTTATCATCGCAAATCCTGGCTTCGTTTGCTCAAAGTTTGGTCTTTTCATCGATTCGCTAAAAGCCGCACGAATATTTATGTTATCAGTCATTCGATAAGTTGCATTTACTGAAGGCAATAAGAATAAATAATCTCTTTCCACTTCGATACTTTTCGGAACATTGTACTGATTTCCAGATAAAGTATCAAATGCAAGCTCATCTGTCAAGGTATCTGAAACTTGATTAAAACGCGTGTACTCCAATCTTGCTCCACCAACGAAATTCCATTTTCCGACGGAGTAATCTGCCATTGCATAGGTACCAGATTGTAATTCTTTGTAGCTGTAAGTAGAACCCACCCATTGTCTGTATTCTTGATTTAAATAGTTCATTTCCTTTTCACGCAACAAATAAGAGGAGTCAATCAAGAACGATGATAAAATACTTGGGTCTAAAAATGGATAAAATTGTCCATCGTAATTGGAACCTAAAGGCGCAAGAAATCCATTTCTGTTATCAGTGTAAGGATCATGTGGAAATTGATCTAAGGTAAAAGGTTGATTGTTTCCTGGAATCGAATAATCTTTAAACCATTCGTATTTCGAAATATTTCGATAACCACTTTTTAAACGTGCTTTTGTACCGAATTTAAACTTTAAGTTATTGTTTAGTTTATAATCCAAATCTGTTTGAATTACAGGTAAATCACGTTCTCTTGTTTCGTTTATTTCTGTGTAGGTTTGATAAAATTCAAAGTCACTTGCGTTTAAAGTTTGTGCTCCAAAAATGGTTGAATACTGTGGCTGAATATTGTTTGGATCGTCACCATTCCCATACGGGTCATCAGGACCAATTAACTTCCCTGGAAATCCATTTGGGTCGTTGATATCGATTTGATCGCCGTATAAACTAATATAAGATTGGTCTTCAAACTGCATCAAAGGACTGATAAATTCTGTAATCATATAGCCATTTCGAGGGTCTCTTCGGTTGAAAGGAACTTTACCATATCTAAAGCTATTGTCGTAACTCGCCACTTTAAAAAATAATTTCAACGATGGATTAATATTCCATTCTGAATAAATGTCGCCACCAAAAAGTTGACGTTCTAATTTCCCATGAATATTTTGTAAACGGATTCTTTGTCCTGAGCCTTCGTACCAATTATAACTTTGTTTTTTCTGGTATTTATCATCCAACATGAAGCTGTACAAAAAGTGGGTTCCGATTTTGAACTTATCGCTGAATTTATATTGAATAGCTGTGTTTGCTGAAATATTGGTGCGTGTTCCATCGTATTTTTTTAACTCATAGCGATTTAAACTATGATTAAAATTACTACCATAAATGATTTTGAAAGCATCTGCAGAGTAATAGCGAGCAAAAGCAGAACCATTTAATAAGTAGCTCAATTTCTTGTTTTTAGAAACGTTTCCGACTAAAAAATTAAAAACACCTGTAGGTTTATTTGCTAATAAATTATAACCACCAGCAACATTCAGTTTGAAAGTTTTTTCTTGGACTGTATTTCTTGCTAAGAAATTAATACTTCCGCCGATTTGATCGGATTCCATATCTGGAGTTGTGCTTTTAGAAACAAAAACATATTCAATCATATCAGCCGGTAAAATCTCAAACTCAAATGAGCGCGTTGCATTTTCCTCATCGGCAACAGGTAATCTATCACCGTTCAAAAAAGTAGCTGTCCAATCCAAAGGTGTCCCACGCAAAGAAATATTACTTCCTTCTCCTTTGTTTCTCGTTATTGATGCTCCCGGAACTCGAGCTACAACATCAGAGGCATTTCTATTTGGAAGTTTAGCAATGATGTCAGAGGAAACGACTGTTACAACTGTTGGAGAATTTTTGACTAAATAAAGTGCTTTGTTCTCGCTTGTTTTAGCATAAGTTGTAACAGTAACTTCATTTAATTCTTGAATCTCTTTAAGAACTAAATCTCCTAAATTTAGATTTTCGTCCTTACTTAAACTAAATGATTTCTCAAAAATAGTGTAACCTGTAAGGTCAATCGTTAACGTGTAAGTACCGGCATTGATTCCTTTGAAATAGAACTTTCCATCAAAATCACAAATCGTTTTGAATTCGGTATTTTGAATAATAACTTTTGCACTTGGTATAACTCCCCTCCTATCTTTAACTATTCCTTGAACACTGCTTGTTTGAGCATTGAGAAAATTTGAAGACAAAATCACCAAAAAAATGGTTATTACAAATTTGAAATATTTCATGAATTAAATTAAAAGAAATTATCAATACTTTCTTTAGAAAAACCAGCTGATGCAGTCATTCCTTTTCCGCCGATTGCGGTAACAACTTTGACATTTTTTGAAATTGAATGATCAAAAATCTCCTCATTCCCTTTCATTTGTGAATAGAAACCATTCCAATAATGTTGAATATCCCAATTTTTAAGATTTAGAATTTTCTTCGCTTCGTCCAAAATAATTTGATTGATTGACATATTGATATCGAAACCTAATTCTTCATTTTTCGAAGCATCAGCATATTCATGACTGTCGCCAATTACAATACTTCCATCTACACGTTGCTTGAAAAGAATATGAATTCCATACTTTACAGCTTCTTGATTAACGTTTTCCCATTTTAAGTTTTTGTAACCTTCAAGCGCTTTAAAACTCTCGTATCTTCGAATTGTCAATCCTGTTAAAATATTACCTGGAAGTTTGACTTCAGGCATTGGTTTTGTAACCATCATATTCAACTTAACTACTTCAATTTCTGATTTTGAAAACACATCTGGAAACAATAATCGAAAATCTCTACCATTACAAATAACTGCTTTTGTAGCTAGTATTTTACCTAGATTTGAAGTTTGTAATTCAACCTCCGTTTCTTTGTCTTCGATTCCAATTACTGGCGTTGCATAGCTAAACTCGATTGTTGTCGTTTCTCTCAAGTAGGCATGAAGATTATAAATCATTGTTCTTGATTCTGCAGAAACTTCTTGTGGAAATGACAAAGCACCAAGTGCATATGTTGAATCGACAGCTGGATATTTAGCTAGTAAATCCTCTTTAGAAAGCAGATCAGAATAGTATTCCGCAGCTTCGAAATTTGTTTTTAATTCGTGTAATAATTCTAGCTCATCTTGAGTTGAAGCAATATACGTTGAGCCATTGTTTCTAATTCCGATGTCGAATTTTTCTTGAAACGATTTGTACAATTGAGTAGAATAGCGGCCATAATGATGCCATCTTCCGACAGTGAATCCTGAAGGAACAACTTGACCAAAATTTCTAACACTCGCTTCCATTGGAAACAAATCTTTTTCAAGGACAATTACTTTCAGTCCAAGTAGAGCTGCGTGATACGCATGAAAAGTTCCTAAAACTCCTCCTCCAACGATAGCTAAATCGTATTTTTTCATCTTATATTTTCGTTAATATCAATTATTTCATAAGGAAAATCAACTACAAAATCAGCACCTGCTATTTTTAATTCCTCATTAGAAAAGGCTCCAGAATCAATACCAATAGTCCACTTACAGTTTGCATTTTTTCCTTGTAACATATCGTTTGGTGTGTCACCAACTTTCATCACTTGTTTACAATCATTAATGCCAGTGATTTGCATTGCTTTATATATCATATCTGGTTTTGGACGACCAATTGAAGGGTCATCACTGCAAACCAAACCATCAATAACTGAATGCCATTGCAAACGATCTATAATTAAATCCGCTGTTTCTTTTGAAAAACCAGTATCGAGTACAATTTTAATATTTCGTTCTTTCAAATAGGTAAAAAACAATCCCGTGTCATTTGTCTCAACTACCAAATCACTATTTTTGTAATAATAGTTCATGTTGATTTTAAATGAATGATGGATATTTTCAACTAATTGAGTATCCTTAATTTCAAAATTATTTACAAGAATTCCTTCAATACCAATTGGTTTTGGAACGGCAAGCACATTTGAGGCAATTTTTCTGTCAATAGATAAATCATGCTCTTGAAAAGCATTAATCATAGCATCATGAACAGAAAATGTGTCGCTGACAGTAGTACCTGCCATATCTAAAACAACAAGTTGAATTGAATCAAGAAGCACGATTAGTTAATTGTAAAATGACGTAAAGCAACTTTATCTCCCGTGTAAACTTTCATTAAGTATTTACCTGATAACAAATTAGTTACACTTAATTTAAATTCAGAATTCACAGAAAACAACTTTTCTGATTGAACCAATCTACCATCCATTGAATAAACTTCAACTTTTAACGATTGTGCATCATTTGCATTTTTAATTGTAACAAAATTAGCTGCTGGATTTGGATAAACTGTTAATGAGTTTTCAGCTACTTCTTCAATAGAAGCCGTACTTAAATTATAAATCTCAGTAATACTACAACCATTCATATCAGTAATTGTAAGTGTATATTGACCACCAGATAAGTTTGAAATAGAGGAAGTGGAAGCTGTGAAACCATTAGGTCCTGTCCATTCAAAAGTTAGATTTCCTTGACCTCCCGAAGCTGTTACTGAGATTGCACCATTGTTTCCTGCTGGTTGAGTTATGATTTCATCTACGATGATAATTGGTGCTAATGTAGTTTCAACAAAAACGCTATCAGTAACTGTCCATCCTGTAACTTGATCAGTAACAGTACATATAAGCCAACCATTATCTAATCCACTAGCGACTTGTAAATCGTCACCATTACTCCATTCATACGTATACGCTGCTGCATCTCCAAATCCACCTTGTGCATTGGCAAGTGCTTGACCACCGTTACACGAGTCCAAATCAATAGTTAAAGACATGTTTTCCAATACGAATAATGTAATACTTCCACCATTAAAATTTGATTGTGTTCCAAGTGGATTGACATCTGCATCAACAATAACTTCTAAACTATAGGTTGTTCCTGGTACTTCTGTCATAGGAACTTTTCCATCCGCCTCATTGGAATAAGCACGAACGCAACTCCAAGTTGGGAATGCCATTTTGCAAGGATCGCTTGGATCCAATTGTCCGCCACAAGAATAAGAAACCCAAGAAGGTAGATTTTGTATATCTGTCAAACGAATCCAATTTACATCAACTTCTATTGTTGGTGGGAAACCTAGTGGATTATCAATAATAAAAGTTTGCGGTGCCAATGCAGTTAAAATTGCATCGAACGGCTGCCCTGGATAACAAAAAAATTGACTTGGAGATAATTTTCCGTCTGTTGGAAGAGGAATAAAACCAACTGGTTCGTAGATGTTTGTAACAGATGTTTGTGGTTCACACTGTGAAAATGCAACTGAAAAAGTAGAAAAAAAAGCAAAAGATAGTAAAATTAAACGTTTCATAATTACAAGTTTTTATTAAGAATTTAGTTTATTATTTATGTCTTCAATAACTGAAAATAATTCATCCATATTTTTCATAACATAATTGGCTCCAGCGATTTTAAGTTTTTCAGCTGCAGCATTTAATAATTCATTTTTTTTGTTTTCATCTAAAGCTTCAAATGCTGATTGAGGCAATCCAATTTCGTTTCCTGAAGCCACAACCGCTGCTGTCCAAACCCCCGCATTTAAACCTTCACCAACATCTGCAACTGTATCCCCAACTTTTAAAACTTCACTCACATCGAAGATTCCAAGATTTTCCATATTTCTAAAAATCATAAATGGACTTGGTCTTCCCTCTTTACAATCGGATGAATTTATAGCAGAATCAACAATTAAACCTTTTGCTGCAGCGGCAGGAATGATTTTTTCCATCATTATGTCGATGTAGCCTGTTGTTGAACCAATTTTAATTCCTTGTGATTTTAATTTTTCAATGATTTCTATAATTCCTTTTATCGGCTCTGAATTATTTTCAATTTCCAACATCATTTTTGGTGTAACAATGTGGTAAATTTCATCGATATCACTTTCTGTTGGCAGTGAACCATATATTTTAATCCATTCATTTTCAACTCTTTCTCCACTTAAAATCGCCTTCACGTGATCCCTTTTTGCTAAACCCATTGGTTCGCGCGCTTCTTCTAAGGTGATGTGAATGTGTTTTTCTTCAAACGCACTGATGAATGCTTTAACTGGCGCCATACAACCAAAATCAATCATCGTTCCTGCCCAATCAAAAATGACAGCTTTTATTGATTTACTCATTTTTTAAATTCGTTAATTTTTATTTCTATTGAACAAGCTTTATTGTAAAATAATAGTTCCTTTTTATCTAAAACAAGTTCATTTTCAGCATATAATTCTTTTGAACTATTCACTTTAAAATCCAACCACGACTTACCATCTAAGCCCCAAGCTTTGAATTCTTTATTGCTTAAATTTGGAAAAAGATGGTTTATAGCTGTTGCTGCAATATCAACAATACTTGGATATAATTCAATTATGCTGGAGTCGCTTGGCATATTTTCATAAAAATAAGAACCGGGGTCATTTGCTGTAATTTCAAGTTTTTGAATGTGATTTGACGAAGCAATCCACCAAACTTTTCGCTCTTCAATCGAATTTCCGGAGTGATGTTTTCCTTTTCCTCCATGATCTGTACTTGATAAAATCAACCAATTTTCATTTTTAAAATTTGGTCTATTCTTTATAGCATTTAATAGTTTTCCAATTTTTCGATCTGCTTCTTCAATAGCTTCAATATACTTTTTATTATCTAATTCAAAACCAGTTGTGTGCCCAGCAAAATCAACATCATTAAGATGAATCATATTGACATCAAACGATTCATTTTTTAATAGTTTAATCGTTTTAGATAAACAATCATTATCATTTTTTCCTTTTAAACAACAATCCCAGCCATTATTTTTTGAAATCCTAAATAACGATTTCCAGCCAACAACAAGTACCGATTTTTTAGATGCATCTAATCGTTTTACATAACTTGGAAAAAAAGGAAATTCCTCAAAATTGTGATTTAAAAATTGATTGTCAGAAACATTGTGTTTAAAATCCCAAACTCCTGTCAACATGCTCGACCATCCAGGTCCTGATTTTGTTTTGCCGAGTTGCCAACTTGTGGCGCAATAAATTCCAGATTTTCTTAATGAATCAAGATTTGGAGTGTGTGCTTTTTCGAGTGCATCTGCCCTACAGCCATCAATTCCAATTATCAAAACTTTATTTTGTGTAAAAGCTAATTTTAAGATTACAACAAACAGAAAAGAAAGTAAAAAACGCATTAGATTGGTTTGTGCAAAGGAAAAAAATCGAACTCAAAAGAACTGATATACAAGGTTATAATTACATTAAATACTAATATTCTTAATGTTAAAATACTTTAAAATCTCTTTTTTTATATTTAACATTGAAGTAGAAAATCGAGAAAACAGTTGCTATTAAACCAATGATTCCACATCCAAAAATCAGTAGGTGAAATAAAGCCACATTATCAATATTAATTAAGCCTGCGTTTTTAGAGAATAAAATGGATACGCTTCCCAAATAACCTAAACTATCAGCGATATACATTAGAAAACCAACATTTCCAGCAATATGGAAGGCGGCAATAAATCGCTCAAAAAGGGCAATTTGAAACGGAACGTAACCGATGCTCATTCCTAATCCAGAAAATAACATGAGGTAGAAAAAATTGATTTGTCCAGAAACAAATAATAACTCAGCGACCAACATCATTATAAATCCTAAACCTGACAATATTAAAGATGCTTGAAATCCCCACAGATTATTTTTAAAAATCACAATCAAAGAAGTGGTAAAAATGACAATAAAACCTATGGAAAATTCCATAGTCAAAAATTGAGATTTATCTGTGAAGTGATAATGATTAAACAATTCAACCGAAAAATTATCCCTAAAATCTCGGAAAATTGTTTGCATTAAATACAGAATAACTAAACTGATAATTCCGGGCAGATACTTTTTTAATATGCTTCGTTTTTGTGCTGTGTTCATTGGAATTCGTTCCGTCTTTGCCAATTTATCAGCTTCACTCGGTTCAGGAATTACACTCAACATCCAAGAAGCAATCAAAAGCACTGGCAAGAAAAATAATCCTGTCACAAAAGGCATCCAAAATTCTAGCACCGAAAAGAAGGAATTATCCATACTATATAGCGCGATACTTTTAACAATTCCGGATGAAATAATTGCTCCAACTGCGATTCCTGTTGCCAATAGCTCGGTGAGTTTTCGTCCTTCAAGAAATGAAAAAATCACTCCCCAAACCATTCCAAGCGGCAAACCATTAGCGAATAAACAGATAAACTTGAAATTAACAGGAACGATTGCAAAAAGTAATAAAGCCACGTGAGCAAAAAGTATCAACTTGAAAATCAATCCAACACGAGTGCTTTTTGTCATTTCAGAAATCACTTTGATTCCAATGAATTTGGAAAGCATGTAACCTAAAATCTGACTGATTAACAGTAAATCTTTGAGCGGTAAATTAAACAACTCAAACCCAGTATAACTTGCGGCATTGAATGGTTTCCGAAACGCATACATGGAAGCATAAGCTAGAAAAGCAGCCGCAAAAGACCACAGGAAAAAAAGTAAAGGTTTTTGAAAAAATTTCATCCTTAATTTTAAGAAAGCCTCAAAATAAAGCGATTGTTAGCTTGAAAAAACTCGAAATTAAATTAGTAATGTATTGTTAATTAATTGTTTAAGATGTGGTTATTTTGAGGTAACATCAAGTAAATTTCTATCTAAATATGATTTAAGAAAACAGAGAAAGTAATTTCATGTTTTGTTTTTTGGACGTAGGTATCTATAACTTTTTCGATAGAATTAGTTTTAAAGAATCGTTTTAATTTAAGATTCAAACTATTGTTCAAAAACCTAATTCCAAGTTCCATAAATATCACTTTTCATTAACAAAAATTGAGTTTAAAAGTTAGCCTTTAAAACTAACTACACGACAAAAATTATAAGCAATTGATTATCAGTAAAATTTATAGAATACTTTTTACATTGATCCCGAAGGAAGCCAAACACGGACTTACTATGGATAGGACAAATTGGAAAACAGGTGATTCAAACATCAATATTTTAACTAATGGTATTGTATATGAAGGTGTTGCGTTTCCCATTCTATTTAAAATGAAGAATAAGTTTGGCAATTCAAACTGTTCGGAAAGAATCGAAATTATGGAAAAATATGAGTCTCTTTTTGGCTTTGAATCTGTTGATTATTTAGTAGCCGACAGAGAATTTATTGTAGAAATTTGGCTTGGATATCTCAATCGAAATAAAATTCAATATCATATCCGTATTAGAGATAATTTTAAGATTTACAAAACAAAAGAGAGCGAGTCAATAAGGGCTAAGTGGCTTTTCGCTGGACTTAAAATGGGAGCGTTTAAACATTATCCTAAAATTGTATATGTCAATTATGTTGCATGTTACGTTTCAGAAAGCGACATAAAATCTAAAACTGGAAAACCAGAGTTTCAATTCCTGATTTCATTCAATAACCCTTCAAAATCTAATTTTTGGTGTTATCATGTATTTATTGGTGCCTCTAGGATAATCTTATTTAAACTGCCTTTTTTGTTATTTCTAAATCTACGTTGGTATAGATTTATTGGATTACTTAGTTATTTGGCCATTTCATTGTTTTGGTACTCAGTTGGCTCTTTTGAATGGTATTTTTTCATTGAATCACTCTTTTCTATATTCTTTGCCTTGTGTTTTACATTCATCCAATAGCTATTTTTATAAAATTGTAACACCACTTAATTCATGCGAATAACCAAGTATTTAAATTCGAAATAGATTAATTTAGAGGAAGAAAAACTACTCTATTTTTATGTCCTTTTTAAGCAAACAATCGTAAGATGAAAAAAATTACAATATGTATTTTACTATTACAAATGCTACTTTTAAAGCATGTCAAAGTTCTAATTCTTGATTATTTTATTAGGATTCAAAGCCGAAGGAAATCGCAGTTAATAGTTAAACAAAGAAAATTTCAATTCTATATTCTAAATTTACTCTCAATCGCTTCCACACATTTCATCCCATCAATTGCAGCAGAAACAATTCCTCCTGCGTAACCTGCACCTTCAGCAGATGGATAAAGATTCGAGATTTCTTCGTGTTGTAACGTTTCATTGTTTCTAGGAATCAAAATCGGCGAAGAAGTTCGTGATTCTGGTGCGTGAATTACTGCATCATTGGTTACAAAACCTTGCATTTTTCGACCGAAATCGACAAACGCTTGACGTAAACGCTCCACAATAAACTCTGGAAAAATCTTATCCATTTCAATACTTACAATTCCAGGCTGATAGCTCGAACGTGGGAAACCTTGTGATTTTTTCTTTTGCACAAAATCCAATAAACATTGCGCCGGAACTTGCTGATTTCTTCCTGCCAATTCCCAACATTTTCGCTCAATTTCTTTTTGAAAATTCAAACACACAAATGGATCGTTTTCTTTGCCTTTGAAATCACTTGGGTCGATACTCACCACAATTCCTGAGTTTGAATAAGGATTATTGCGTTTAGATGGCGACCAACCGTTTGTCACAACTTCCTCTGTATCAGTTGCACAAGGAGCAATAATTCCTCCTGGACACATACAAAATGAATAAACACCTTTCTCCTCTACTTGTGTCACCAAACTGTAAGAAGCTGGTGGCAAATAATCATCATTCAACCTTCCGTGGTATTGAATTTTATCGATAAATGCTTGCAAATGTTCCACACGAACACCAAGTGCAAATGGTTTCGCTTTGATTTTAATTGCTCGCTTATGTAACAACTCAAAAATATCTCTAGCTGAATGACCAGTTGCCAAAACTACATTTTCAACTTCGATAAAATCACCATTATTTATTTGTATAGCTTTTATTTTTTGACCTTCCACTTTCAAATCTGTCAACTTATGTTCAAAGTGAAATTCACCTCCTTTTTCAAGGATTTTCTCTCTAATTGCCGTTATAATTTGTGGTAATTTATTTGTTCCAACGTGAGGATGCGCCTCTACCAAAATCTCCTCACTTGCTCCAAAATGAACCAATAATTGAAGAATTTTATCAACATCACCTCTTTTCTTAGAACGCGTATATAATTTCCCATCAGAATAAGTTCCTGCGCCACCTTCGCCAAAGCAATAATTTGATTCAGGATTGACAATTCCTTCCTTGTTCAATATGGCTAAATCACGTCGTCTATTGCGTACATCTTTGCCTCTTTCAAAGATCACAGGTTTCAATCCCAATTCCAAAGCTCGCAAAGCAGCAAACATTCCCGCTGGACCTCCTCCGATGATGTGAACAACTTTAGAAGAATCACCAACTTCTTTAAAATCAAATTCTTGCAACCTATTATCTAAAGCTTTATTTTCAGAAAAAGTAAGCGTACAATTAATTTTTATCTGTGCTTTTCGTGCGTCGATACTTCGTTTTTTCCAACGAAATTCAATTTTACTAGTTAGTGAAACGTTTCCTAATTCTCTAATTTTGGAAAGTAAAAATGCTTCATTCTTCGCTTCTTCGGGAGAACATTGAAATTGAATATCTTGCATTAGCCTTCAAAAATAATAGAAAACCACCAACCTTTATTGTAAAGTTGATTGATTGGATTAGAAACAGGTGTATTGTCTTGAACGAAGCTACTTTTGAATCCGTGGGAATATTTTAATTCAAAACCCACTTTAAAAAATGGAGCAAAAAACTCCACCCCACCACCAATTTGACCTTGAAAATCATTGCGTTTTATTTTTACAAATGGATCAATGTAATTCTGTGAAGCTTTCTCTTGTGACTGTAAATCAATAGAATACTGTGCTCCGAACAATGCATACGCTGTAAAATTATTAAATCGTTTTGTTCTGAATTGTAACATCAAAGGAAAATCAACATTGGTCGAATTTACACGCTCCTCACCTATTCCTTTTTTGAAATTAAAGCTATCCAAACTCTGATACCGTAAAATGCGTTCTTGAAAAGATAAAGTAGGAATAAATCGCAAACGGAGCACGGGTGTACCTAATTTCATAGTTGCCAACATTCCCAATTGTCCACCTGGTGATGATTCACTAAGCAAACTAACTAATCCATATTGATTATACGCATTAACCTCTTGATAAACAGTAAAATCGGCAGTATTAAATCCGAGCATAAACCCAAAGTGAAATAAACGTTTGTCGAAGTTTTTGTAACGTTCTTGCTTCAACCGCTGACCAAAGGACGCGAAAGAAACTAAGAATACTAGGAGTAAAAAACGTTTATTCATTGAGCTAAGAACGCAATTGATACGACTTTGTTGCAAGATTATTTTGTTCCTACGTAAATTGTAGCAATTCCACCAGAAACAGGAATGGATTTAATGTTCTTGTAATTCAATTTTTCTAAAACATTCTCAAAGTCTTTACCTTCGGGAAAAGCAGCAACTGATTCAGGTAAATAAGCATAGGCTTTTTCGTCTTTTGAAATGCGTTTTCCAAAAAATGGAATAAAATATTTCGAGTAAAATCCAAATGCTTGTTTGATTGGAAACATTTTTGGTTTAGAAAACTCCAGAATAATTGCTTTTCCTCCAGGGCGAATGACGCGTAACATTTCTGCTAAACCTTTTTCAAGATTCTCGAAATTACGCACACCAAAACCAACAGTTAATCCATCAAAATAATTGTCGTCGAAAGGTAAATCTTCTGAGTCGCCCAATTGCATAGAAACGATATGATCTACTTTTTTCTTCTTCATTTTTTCTTTCCCAACCTCCAACATTCCAGACGAGATATCAATTCCAACTACTTCTTCTGGTTTTAATTTAAGATTAGCAATTGCAAAATCTCCAGTTCCAGTTGCGATGTCAAGAATTCTTTTAGGATTGATTTCTCTCAATTCTTTAACCGCACGAGCACGCCACAAATGGTCAATTCCAAGCGATAAAAAATGATTTAAAAAATCGTAACGTCCTGAAATATTATTGAACATCTCAGCAACTTCTTCTTTTTTAGAACGATCTGAATTATAAGGTTTTACTACTTTTTTTGACATTTTATGACTTTAGTTGGAAGAAATTCTTCTCCATTCTTTAATTAATTCTTCTTTTGAAATACTTACAACACCCGATTGCTCACAAACCAAACCACCCGCAACATTTGAAATCCCTGCAATATCTGCTATTGAGGCTCCTGCTATCAAACAAAGCGTTGCAACTGCAATAACTGTATCACCAGCACCAGAAACGTCAGCAATGTTGCGCAAATGAGCTGCAATGTAGTGTTTTTGATTTCCTTCTTTGATAAACACACCAAACTCTGATAATGTTATGAAAGAGACCGAATTTTTTAACTTTTCTTCTAAAACGGCAACCGCTTGTTCAAATAGATGTTGTTCATTTTTGAAATTAAAAGCAAGATTCAATCCTTCTTTTAACTCCTTTAAATTCGGTTTAAACAATGTAACTCCTTGATAAGCGAGAAAATTATCTCTTTTCGGATCAACGGTTGTTGGAATATTTGCTGCTTGAGCATACGCAATCACTTGTTGAATCAAGTTTTGGGTTAGAACACCTTTGTTGTAATCTTCAAAGATAATTCCATCTATTCCTTCGTTGATTAAAGCCTGAATTTGAAGTAATAAAGCATTTTCTTCCGCTTCATTTATTGGACTCGTTGTTTCGGAATCGATGCGCAACAATTGTTGTTTACTAGCAATAACGCGTGTTTTAACTGTTGTTTTTCTATCCTTTGAAACAATTATTCCTTTCGAATAAATTCCTTTTTCAGTAAATAAATTGGCAAGCGCTTGACCTTGTTCGTCGTCACCAATAACTGAACAAACTATTGGTTGTGCACCCAAAGCTACTAAATTCAAGGCTACGTTTCCAGCACCGCCAATTCGTTTTTCCTCTTGTTCAAAAGAAACAACTGGCACAGGTGCTTCGGGGCTGATGCGATTCACTTTTCCAAGGATGTAAGCATCCACCATTACGTCACCAATAACGAGAACGCGTAAATTATTGAATTTAGAAAATAATTGATCGTAATTCACTAGCTCAATTTTGCAAGTCCTTCAGCGATTCTTTTCATCGCTTCTGTTAGTGTTTCTTCTGATGCAGCATAGGAAATTCGGAAACAATTTACATCTCCAAAAGCCTCACCGCTTACTAACGCAACCAATGATTCATCTAATAAATACATACATAAATCTTCCGCTGTATTAATCGTATAATTGCCATACTTTTTACCGAAAAACGAGGAAATATCAGGGAAAACGTAAAACGCTCCTTCTGGATTATTTGTGATAACACCTGGCATTTGGTTCAAAGCGTTCAACACTAATTCTCTTCTACTTTTGAAAGCTTCAATCATATCAGATAAAACTGCAGGATCTGCCTTCATCGCTGCTATCGATGCTTTTTGAGTTATTGAACAAGTTGCTGAAGTAAATTGACCTTGTACTTTATCACAAGCTTCAGCAATTTCCTTTGGAGCTCCGATGTAACCAAGTCTCCAACCTGTCATTGCCCAAGCTTTTGAAACACCATTTACGGTTACAACTTGATTATAAATTTCAGGAAATTGCGCCAAACTCTCGTGTTTTCCAACGAAATTAATGTGCTCATAGATTTCGTCACTCAAAGCAACAATATGTGGATATTTTTTAAGCACGTTAGCTAAGTCTTGTAATTCTTCTTTGTTGTAAACAGAACCTGTTGGATTACAAGGAGTTGAAAACATAAATAATTTCGTTTTTGGCGTAATTGCTGCTTCTAACTGTGCTCCTGTGATTTTAAATTCATTTTCGATTCCAGCGTTAATGACAACTGGTACACCTTCAGCTACTTTAACGATTTCTAAGTAAGAAACCCAATATGGAGCAGGAATAATTACCTCGTCTCCTTCATTAATCAAGCTTAAAACGACATTTGCAATTGATTGTTTAGCTCCAGTTGACACAACGATTTGATTTTTAGCATAATCCAAGTTGTTATCTCTTTTGAACTTCAAAGAAATACTTTCGCGCAAATCTTCGTATCCTGGAACGGGTGTGTACATTGTGAAGTTATTATTCATAGCTTCTAACGCTGCGTCTTTAATAAATTGAGGAGTGAAGAAATCGGGCTCACCCAAGGACAAAGAAATTACATCCTTTCCTTGTGCTTTCAACTCACGACTTTTTCTCGACATTGCAATTGTTGCCGACTCTTCCATTGCCATTAGGCGATCTGATAATTGAATCATTTTAAACGCTTATTATTTTGGGCACAAAGTTACCAATTATAAAATTAAAATGAAGCCAGAAAATAGTTTACTGCAAGGTTAAATTAGGAATAGATTAATTCGAAACGTTTTTTCTAGTTATTATTTACTTTTATAATGTTTAATATTTATTATATTTATGCTTTAAATTTTAAAAACTATGAATAAAATATTGATGTTATTGTTTACAGTTGTTGGGTTAACAGCTTTTTCTCAAACGAAAACAGTTGCAGGTGTAAAATTTGCAACTACAACCAAGGTTAATGGTAAAACATTGGACATGAACGGTGGAGGTTTACGTGAAAAATATTGGATTGATTTGTATGTTGCAGCTTTGTATTTAGAAAACAAAACATCGGATGCTGGAAAAATTATCTATGCAGATGATGAGCAAGCAATTCACATTAAGATTATTTCTGGAAGTGTGACAAGAGAACGCTTTGTTGAATCTGTAAAAGAAGGATTTAGCAATGCCAATCACGGAAAAGCAACTTCTGAGCAAATCAAAAAATTCATTGGATTTTTCAATGATGACATTAAAGAAGGTGACCGTATTTATTTGGAATACATACCAAAAGAAGGATTAGTAGTAATTAAAAACGGAACTGAAAAAGGTAAAATTGAAGGTATCGAATTCAAAAAAGCACTTTTCTCCATTTGGTTAGGTTCTACTCCTGCTGATTCAACTTTGAAAAAAGGAATGTTAGGAAAAGGATAGAAATTTGTTTTAAAAGAAAAAATTGAAACACCTGTGAAATAGTTCATGGGTGTTTTTTTTTTATTCTAATAATGAGGGGACTAAATTATTGACTTCGAGAGCTAAAATTGTTGACTTCGAGAACTAAAATTGTTGACTGAGGTTCTCGAAGTCAACAATTTTAACAATACGATTTTCAATTTAATTGATATCCTGATTTCTCAGCATCCATAACAGTAAAGGTTCCTGAAGATTTAGCAACTAATTGCTTCTTTTGGTTATACACCTCAGCTTCCATAAAAATCAAGGAGCGACCTTTTTTCACGACAATTGATTCAGCTATAAGTTTTTCATTGACAAGTACAGATTTTAAAAAACTCACTTTCATTTCGAGTGTTGCGACTACCTTACTTTTATCACAAACCAAAGATAAGGCGCCAACACCCATTGTAGCGTCAAGCAATGCTGCTGTGCAACCTCCATGTGTAGCCAATGGGGTCGCTAAATGATAAGTGTTCGTTTGTAAAGTATAAATAACTCTTCCTGGTTCAATAATTTGAAACTGCATTCCAAGGAGCCGACCAAAATTGTTCCCTTCAATGTAACTAACAATAAGCGGGTTGGTCTGCATACTAACTCTTTTTAAGTTCAATATTGTTTTCTTTTAATCGGTCGTAAACATTTTGATTTACATCAAATGATACTGCAAGAAAATCTTGAGTCTTAACCCAAACTTTCATTGTGTAATGTATTCCATTTTCTGCCAATTGGGCAATTCCATAGAAAGGTTTAGGTTCTTTTAAAATTCGTTTATCAGCAGCAGCTATTCCTTCTAAGATTTGATGTATTTTTTTTACATCAACCTCGTGCTCAAAAATAAAAATCCATTCTACTCTTCTCTTATCAGCTTTTGTAAAATTGGTAATTGTACCATTTGCAACCGGTCCGTTAGGTAAGATTACTACTTTGTTGTCAACTGTCTGTAAATAGGTATTAAAAATTTGAATTTCGGTAACAGTTCCTTGTGCTGATTGAGCGATTATAACATCCCCAACTTTAAATGGTTTGAGTACTAAAATCATTACTCCACCAGCGAAATTGGAAAGTGTACCTGAAAATGCCATACCAATCGCCAAACCTGCAGCACCGAGAATCGTAATGAAAGATGTCATTTGAATTCCTAGCTGTGTGAAAGCAGTGATTATGACAAGAATCTTTGAAGATAAGGAAATGAAACTCGTTAAAAAGGAGGTCAATCCTGGGTCGGTATCGCTTTTAACCATCAAGCGCTTGACCCCTTTGGTTACCAAACCTGTTAGCCAAAATCCAGCAACAAGAATTACAACAGCGATTAGAATTTGAGTTCCAATTTTCAATAAAAACTGATTGAAATCAGCGTAATTAATTCCAAAAACAGATTCCAACATCTTCATATACTTTTCAAATTTTAATGATTAGCCACAAAAATAAGCAACTCAACTTCAATAGAATCAATATATTTGAATATGTTTTTTATATTATCCAAACTACTAGCCTTTTTGTTTTCGCCATTTTTATGGTTTTTGATTTCTTTTTCTACCTATTTATTGCTTAAAAATGAAAAATGGAAATTACGTTTCAAACGCATAAGTATTTTCATTTTGATTTTCTTTTCGCTTGGATTTCCTATCAAATTCCTCGTTGCGCGATGGGAAGTTGCAGGAACTAGAATAGAAAAAGTAGAAAAATATGAACTTGGTGTTGTACTTTCAGGTATGGCGGAATACAATAAAGATTTGAATGTTTTAACCGCTCGTCGAGGAATTGACCGCATTTGGCAAACAATTACCTTGTATAAAAAAGGTAAAATCAAGAAAATTTTAATCAGTGGTGATAGTGGTTACGTCATTCGAAAAGGCTTACACGAAGCCGATCAATTGAAGGAAGTACTTGTGAAATGGGGAATTCCAGCTGAAGATATCATCGTTGAAAACAAGTCCAAAAACACCTACGAAAACGCACAGTTCACGGGTGATATGATGAAAAAAAACAAGTACAAAAAGAAGTTTTTATTGATTACAAGTGCTTTACATATGCCACGAGCTGCTGCTTGCTTTAACAAACAAAATTTGAAATTTGATGTTTTCACCACCGATCATTACCATATGAAAAATACGGAATTTACCTTTGATCAATTATTGCCATCTGTCCATTCTTTTGTGATGTGGGAAGTTTACTTGAAGGAAGTTGTTGGGTACACCGTTTATTCTTTACGTGGTTATTTATGACAACACTAACTGTTCAAAATGGGACTTTAATTTTTCACGAAACATTTCTAAATCAGGAAGAAGCAGATTTACTTTTTAAACATTTTGAAGCAACACTTCCTTTTCATCAAGGAACAATCACTTTGTTTGGCAAAACGCACGCTATTCCTAGGCTTGAAGCATTTTTTGCAACTGAAAATAAAACTTACTCCTACTCTGGAAAGACCTTACAAACGCATCCATTTACAACAGAATTAATGACCTTAAAATCAAAAATTGAAGCAATCAGTCAAGAGCAATTCAATTGTGTATTAGTGAATTTATACCGCAACGGACAAGATTCCAACGGTTGGCACGCCGATAATGAACCTGAATTGGGTAGGAACCCAGTGATTGCCTCCTTAAGTTTAGGAGCTACGCGTCGTTTTGATTTACGCCACAACCACACGAACAAAAAACTTAGTTTCGACCTTACAAACGGAAGTCTATTACTAATGAAAGGTGAAATGCAACATTTCTGGAAGCATCAAATTGCGAAAACTAAAAAAGTTGACGTGTCAAGAATCAATTTGACGTTTCGGTGGGTCAATTAAGTCTTAGCGTATTTATTATAAACCTCTTGGGTTAATAAACACTCAAGTGGTTCTGCTAGTTCAATTTCGCTTTTTGTCGCAATTGTGAATGTTATTAACTACTCTTGGAATATTTCAGTACCCTTGCTACTCCCACGACAAACTTAAAATAAAACCTTCGACATATCGAAGTCTTGTTAAAAAATCAGATGAAAAAAAGGATTTTTTTTCAAGTAAAGGGATTCTAGTATAGATAAGATTTTTTTTAAGCCAAGAATTAAAATAAGTTAACAAAAAATAAGCAACAAAGAGTGGGAGAACAAAAGGAAACAAAGTGGAGTGAATCGCTGTCGCATTTTCACTCTCACTTTGTTTTGTTGACTTAACTGACATTTTTTCGAACCCCTTTTTGGAGGATTTGAACAAATTGATCATGCTTTATAAAACAATTTTTGAGACTAATTAATTTCCATAAAATCATTTGAGTTAACTATGATTTTGCAAAAGAAATAAGCGTTTGGATTTGGTTATAATTTACCCATTTATATTCTGAAATTATAAAGTCATCAAAAACTAAGCCTTCAAATTTATAATTTAAAACACCAATTTACCGTGAAAAATGGTATATTTGAATATATTTTCACGGTGAATAATTGAGTAATATAATGATAAACCAAACTACAAAAGATAGAATAGAGGAACTGCACAAGCAATATTTAAACTTGGCCAAAGGAAATGAGACAGTATTAAAGGAAATAACCCTTGCTGAAATTCCGGAGTTGGTTTATAATTCAAACGCGATTGAAAATTCAACCCTTTCGTTGGAAGACACAGAAAAAATTCTTGCAGGAGGCAGTTTAGAGCGAAAAGTGAATGTAAGGGAAATTTATGAGGCCAAAAATTTAGCCAAACTGACCGAATCCTTGCTTGAAAAAAACAAAACAATACTAAACTCCAAACTCATCTTAAGCATGCATAAAACATTGCTCACCGACATTGATGATAAAATTGCCGGTCGTTTTAGAGTTGGCAAAGAATGGGTGCGTGTAGGCAATCACCTAGGTGCAAATCCACAGTTTGTTCCAACGCTCATGCAAGAGCTAGTAGATAATTACAACCAAAATAAAATCAGTTATTTTTTAGATGCTGTGGCGCATTTTCACGCAGAGTTTGAAACCATTCACCCTTTTGTTGACGGAAATGGAAGAATGGGGAGAGTACTTATAAATCTGCAGTTAATGAATTTAGGCTTCCCACCAATTATTATTCAAAATAAAAGTAAACATACTGAATACTATCCGCTGTTTACACATTACCAGTCGACGTTGAAATCCGGAGGTTTTACCGAGTTGTTTGCGCTACTATTGCAAGAATCATTGAATAAGCGTATAACTATCCTAACTGCAAAAAAAATAATTCCACTTTCAGTTTGGGCAAAGCAAAGTGGCATCAAATCAAACGTTTCAGCCAATAAAGCCAAAAGGCAAACGATTCCTTCCTTTCGTATGCGCGAAAAATGGATGATTGCAGAGGAATTTTTGCCAATGAACTAATTATCGAAGTAGAATATTAATTAGTTTCTTTCTTTACAACAATTCGTTCCGAAATGGTTATTTTTTTTAAAGAATGTTGTCTTGATGAATTATAATTTTCATTATCGGTTAACATTAATAGTTCATCTGCATTATCTTTCATCTCTTCGAGCTTTTTTAGAAAGTCTTTTAATGATAATAATTTTTCTATTTCACTTTTCAAAAGATTTATACTTCGTAATTCTGGTAAACTAAATGAAACTTTGGCAACATCGATATATATATCGTCATTCTCTGAAATATTCATCAGATTTAAATATGAATTTTTATCATCATTTTCCCAAAAATTAATAGAATTAATTTTAGGGTATTCAAAAATGGTGAAAGATGATATTTCTTTCATTATCTTAAGAGTTACGAAGTACTTAATATTTTTTTGAAGACTATGTGTAATATTTGTTGGCTTATCGAGATAACTGATATCGCTTAATCCAATATATGCGTAGCGTTTATCCCCTATGAAATCTAAATTCGTTTTACCTTGTTCAATTTTACCAACTTGATCAACTATTCCTTCAAATAAAAAGTTTTTATTTAATTCGGTATCAGCGATATGCAAAAATATCCTCTTTTCTGTTTTGAATACGCTAAATTCATTTTCAGAAAAAGAAAGAAGAACTATGAATTCTTCCCTACATAAATTAGTGATCCTTTCGCCAAACATGGAAATAACTTTTAGTTTTTCGCCATTGTATTTCTTCAATATCGATTTTTGGATTGTTTCACCGTTTAAAATTTGATAGTACGGTATTTGATTTATGTCAAATTTGAAACATAAATTATTTTTCATAAAATTTAAAAACTCCAAAACATTTTTATAAATATCGTCTGTTTGAGAGCAATTAATTTTTGATATTGATTCAATATTATATCCTTTTATTGCTGTTTCGGTGAAGTTCATGCTTCCAATCCAAATTTCAGCATTTCCGTTTGGCAAGTCAAATAATAGAACTTTACTGTGTAATAATCTGAAATTTGAACCAGCTCTAATTCGATATTTATGCCAATAAAATTCTTCAGCACCATTATTACAAAAAGATTTAATTGCATAAATATTAGTTGGCTCAGATAAATCTAAACAAACGAATGAATCTTGTTTTTTAAGTGAATTAGTTAAAGACGTTTTAAAAAAGTCTGGAAATATTGTCCAATATGCTACAGATGCCTTGAAAGAAGTGCATTCGCGAAATAATACATCCAAATCATTATATAGGCTTCTGCTTTGTAATTGGGGTGAAAATTGAATATTCATTATTAAATTATTTATGCAACCTCTTGTTCATACAAATACTTCTGAAACTCAATGTCAATCTTGTTGATTACTTCTCGCAAGTTATATCCAGATTGAATTTTGTTTTTCAATTCAGAGAAAATTTCACCAATCTTGTATTCAAGGGTAGAAGCACTTTCAGCAGAAACCTTGAACTTTTTCAAATAAGGAAATAACTCCCCATCTACAAAATCTCTCAAATCATCTCCAGTCATGGCTATTTGGTGGTCGAACTTCCCATCTTTGCCTTTAGGCATTGCCCATGTAGACCATTGAAATTTGGGTTCAATAATGGCTTTGTACTCTTTTCCAGTTAATTCAGCCGCAGTGCGTTTGTCTTTTTCTAAATCGTCAAGGTATTTCAAGAACAATACCCAAGAGGTTTGTTCCACGTAATCTAATTCACTTTCACAACCAGAATCTTTGTGAAGAATATCATCTATATTTTTGAATGTTTGTTCGAACATATTTGAAACTAATTTTATTAATAGTAAAGGTAATTTTTTCAATGAATTGTAATGATATTGAATAGAAAAAAACAACGTAATTCAATCTTTTTAGATTAACTTGATTGTTTTTTTTTGAGAAGATTTTTGCTTTAAAAATTGAAGAATGTGGGCTAAACGTGGGCTAAAAAAATAAAAACAAAAGCGTAATGTTTTGACATTCAATACATTACGCTTTTTTACCGTGGAGTCGGAGGGGAACAATCTCTTTCCGCATGTGATTTAAATATAGCTAGTTAACTGATTGATAGTTAACGAACTCACTGATTACTCACAACACTTTTTTAGGTCGATAAAACCTAAAAAATGGACATTCAAATATACATTTTTCAGGTTGAATATCTCCTAAAATTAGTGTTAATAAATTTAATTTAATAAGTTAAAAATAGATTGAAACAACTGGTAAATCATACCTTCCATAGAAACTTGAAAATGTATCCAGAAAACTTAATTGTTACTTTGGAACTTGCTTTCACCAAATTTCTGATTCTTCTTAAATAAAGTTAGAAGAACTTCTGGAATAAGGTTCCTATCAGGTTTCCAATCTTCAAACCCATGGTGATGGGCTTGTTGTTCATGAAACCTTTGATGCTTTCTACAATGTACCTTCCAATTTTTCCACCTATTAATACCGAAGTTGCTTTCATTCGCCGAGGCGAAGTCGTATAAAATACTCGTTGAAAACTAACTCTGCTTTATACCAGATGGATTTTCAATTGCGACATTTAATATGAAAATTGCTATAACTCAATTCCATAGTCAATTCATGTCAGAATGTTCAATAGGTTGTCTGCATAGATATTTTCGTAGAAATTGGTTTATTTTCTTTTAGTCTTAGATCATCGGTGTAAAGCAAATTTTCTATAACCATGAATTTATATAAAAATAATAAATGTATTGTATATCAACATTTTAAAAACTATTATATTAAGTAACACTTAAATAAAATTTATCTACTAAAAGAAAGATGTAATCTTTTCGTTATACAATTGTATAACAAAACAAGTATTAGATATACAAACGTATAAAGGAAGAAACCGAAAACCCCTAATAACCTCCAGAAATCCTCCAAAAACCTAATGTACCATGAAAAAAGAAAAGAAATCAAAAGCAAGCTTTTCTGCAAGTTTTTCATAAAACCAAGAGGATTTTCGAGCTTTTTCTTAAAAAGGTCTTGTTTTTACTAATAGTTAGATTAAATAATGACTTATCTGAATCACTTTGTATAATACCCCATCAATATACTTTTCCGAACCAAGTCAATAACATTCGAAGCTTCAAATTTTTGCATCAACCTCGTTCTAATCAAATCCACTGTTTTTTTGGAACGAAAAATATGTTGACTGATTTCATCACTGGTTACTCCCTCGCATATTAGATTTAAAACAATCGACTCTCGTTCATCTAATTCTATTTTGTCGCTTGAAATGCCTTCTGTTGCATCCGCAAGGTTTTGAATCAAACTTTGTTTTCCTTCATAATAAACATTAAAAATAGCATCCACCGTTTCGTCAATGGAACAGTTTTTCGCTAAAAAACCTGAGGCACCAAGTTCAAGGTATTCTTGAATAATAGCCTCTTCCTCGTACATACTGAGCATAATAACTTTTTGTTCTGGGTGGTGAACTTTGAGCGCCAACAGTGTTTGTTTTCCGTTCATTATTGGCATATTGATATCCAGTAAAACCACATCAATCTTGTGATTTTTTAGTTCTGCTAATAATTCACTGCCGTTTGATACATCAAATTCTACTTTAATTCCAGCTTCTTTGTTAAGTAAATTAGCAACTCCTCTGCGCACGACTTTATGGTCATCTACCAATGCGATACGAATGGATTTTTTCATAACGCTTGCGGTTTCTTTAATGGATACTTGAGTTCAACTGTAAAATGAGCATTCTTTTGCTCAAAATGAATAGCACCGCCGATGCGTTTTACTCGATTGGCAACCGATTTTAATCCCAAGCCATCGCTTTTCAATAGTTTTTCTTTGTAATCGTTTTCAGTCAATCCTGTTCCGGTGTGCATGAAATGAAGAACGAATGCAGTATCTTCTTTATTGCAAATCACTTGGATTTCGGTAGCTGTCGAATGTTTAATGATGTTCGTTATTAACTCCAAATAAATGCGGTAAATATCAATCGCATCATCCTGTTCAATTTCCAATTCTTCATTCAAATTGCTTTCAAATGAACAAGTGGTAAAAGCTGATTGCGTCATTAAAAGGACGTGCTGTTGAATGGCTTTAACAATCCCTAATTGAATGACGTCGTTTGGCATTAATTCTTTGGAAATATTGCGAATAGCTTGAATGGAATGATCAACTAATTCGATGGATTGGTTCAATTCGGAATAATAGTTTTCATTCAACGTTTCATCCTTTTTGATGTAATTTAAGTTCTTTTGAACCAAGGATAAAGTAGCACCAATTTCATCGTGTAAATCGTCAGCGATTTGTTTTCTTTCCTTTTCTTGTGCTGAAAGTATGGCTTCTAAATTCGCTAAGCTATTTTTTTGAGCTTCCAATTCTTTTTCCAAATCTAGGTCTTCTAATCGTTTCTTGAATAGAATAAATACATACACGAAAAACGCACTTATTAGAAATAACAAGAACAAGGTGACGAATATGAATTTAGTTATGAGCGCAAGTTCCTCCATAAAATATAGCTAGCAATCAGAAGATAAAAAATATAAAGCCAAACGAAAATTACCCAAATCAAAACAGCGTAGAGATTTTTGTCAAGTAAATAGCGAAGGTGATTTTCAATTATAGCGAAGAACAATTGATTCAAGGAATAAAAGAAGGTTGCACTTATAATTAGGAATGATCCTTTTCGGTCGTAAATAATAGCAGGTCTGTTTTTTATTGTATCAACCAAATACAAAAAATACTGCAAAACAAAAGTAAAATGTAAAACGAAATAAGAAACATAATTATCTGTAAAAAAACCTCCTCTAACAGTAAACTCGGATGTTTCAGTAAGAATTACCAATGCAAAAAAGAAGTAGCTTGCTTTTTTGAAAAGTATGTTCGTGTATTCATTTTTAAATAAGAGAAATGTAAAAAATGAAATGAAAACAATTAACAAATGAAATCCAGGGAACGCATTAACATATAAATAAATAAAAAGATAGCACAACACTGAAACTAAGAATAAGGTTGTAAAATATCCAAACATGGCCCAACCAAAAGTTCGTTTTTTTAGCGTTTTTATATACCAAAGCATAACGACAAATGGGAAAAAAGTTGCAATTGAAGAAATGTTGATCGAAATATTTAAAAAATCAGAGCCCATATTCAAAGATACTTTTTTACTACACAGGTTTTATTTTTAGAAATTACAGAATCTTCTTTTTTACTGAAAATGAAAGTGAGTAAACGATTGGATGCATTTTGCTATTTTCATTTTTAGAACATGTTCTAATTTTTTCACTTTAGTACCATTAAAAACATTTGGTTTATGAACGTAAATTTCGCCAAAGGAAATAACTGGCAATAAGTAGATAAATCGTGTAAAACCAAACGAAGAGTGCCCAAATCAACATAGCGTATTGGTTGTTTATTAATAACATACGAATGTCTTCATTAATTAACGAAAACAGCAATTGATTGATGGAATAAAATAAAGTTGTACAAAGAATAAGGAATGGACTTTTTCGGTTGTAAATAATGCCTGGTCTATTTTTTATAGCATCCACTAAGTAAAGAAAGAATTGTAAAATGAATGTGAGATTAACGATTGGATAGGTAATTTTATTAATTGAAAAAAAAACTCCTTTGAAAGTAAATTCAAATATTTCAGAAATAATAATGACTCCAAAAAATACGTAACTAACTGTTTTGAAATGTTTATTCGCGTATTCATTTTTAAACAAGTGAAGGACAAAAAACCCTTGAATTATCAAAAATATATGAGAAATAGGATTGGTAGATTCAACTAAATACGCTAATAGATAACTAAACAATCCCGCCAAAAACAAGCAAGAAAAATAACCCAATATCGCCCAACCAAAAGTGCGTTGTTTAAGTTTTTTTAGATGCCACAACATAATAGCTATGGGTAAAAATGCCAAGACTGAAGAAAAATGTATCGAAAACAATAGAATATCAGAATTCATATTCAAAGATACTTTTTTACTAAACAGGTTTTATTTTTAGAAATTAGAGAATATTCTTTTTTGCTGAAAACACAAAGTAGCAAGCGATTGAGCACATTTTGATAAATTCATTATTAGAACATGTTCTGATTTTTCGACTTTTGTTCCATAAAAATGATTGTTTTTCATGAACGTAAATTTCGCCATAAAAAATAACTGGCAAAAAGTAGATAAATCGTGTAGAACCAAATAAATAGCGACCAAAGTAAAACGGCATAATGATTCTTTACTAATAATAAACGAAGGTCTTCCTCAAGCAGACAAAACAGCAATTGACTGATGGAATAAAATAATGTTGCGCTCAAAACAAGGAAAGGTCCTTTTCGATCGTAAACAACTTTAGGTCTGTTTTTTATCGCATCGACCATAAACAAAAAATATTGTAAAATAAAACAGAGATTAATTACTGCATAAGTAATTATATTGTTAGTGAATAATCCTCCTCTTACATAAAACTCAATTATTTCTGTAAGAATTGTAACACCTAAAAAAAAATATGTTGCTTTTTTGAATTGGTCATTAATGTATTCGCCTCTAAATAAAAGAAATGTAAAAAAGGCTTGTATCATCATAAATATATGAAAAACAGGAAGTGGTGAATCGTATAAAAAATAAGAAAGATAACTTAGTGCTCCAGCTAAAAATTGAGTTGTGAAATATCCAAACATAAACCAACCAAAAGAGCGTTGTTTAAGTGCTTTTAGATGCCACATCATAACCATGATGGGCAAAATAGCCATTACAGAAGAAAGGTCAAGCAAAAATCCGAGAAAATGTAATCCCATATTCAAAGATACTTTTTTACTAAACAGGTTTTATTTTTAGAAATTAGAGAATATTCTTTTTTGCTGAAAACACAAAGTAGCAAGCGATTGAGCACATTTTTATAATTTCATTATTAGAACATGTTCTAATTTTTTAGTTTTTCTAAAAATCAAAAATCCTTTGTTTTAAAGGGAAATAGCTCGAAATACAATAATTCTAATTTTAACAAAGGAAAATACATTGAATTAATTTTTATTTTCAAACAAAAATTAAAGCATGAAAAAAGGAATTTTTACATTTTTACTAATTGTTAGTACGAGTCAATTGTTTTTTGCTCAAAAAGACTCATCCACGTTCAAGAAAAATCAAGCTCACTTGTATTTTGGAATACAGTCACCAGGAATCAAGGAAGTAAATTCGTGGTTGAATAATTCAACTTTATCGAATAATTACCCCGTTTTAGGAATGAATTTTTTCTCCGCTGGGGTAGGATTTATTCAATTAACTAAAAATAAATTTGTTTCTCATCAAGAGTTAATTACTTACAGCGGAACTGCTTCAAATGATTCTGTTTCGGTTAACTTCAGAAATATCAGTTTTAGCCAATCACTTTTAGGTTATTCGTATCTTAACTCAAAAAACTTTCAGTCTTATTCATTTATGGGTTTAGCTTACAGTACTTCCACTTTAAAAATCAATGAAAAAGTAGCAGATGGAACTTCATTTAACAATTACGGTTCCGCAGTTGGAAATCAGCTAGAAATGAATACAACTTCTTTTTTATTGAATATTACCACTCAATTCAATTACCTCATCAACATTCGCAAATCGGATGATAAATTTATCATAGGCCTCAAAGGTTCGTATTATATGCCTTTTTCAAAATCAACGTGGGAAACGGGTAAAACAAAATTAACCGAAGGTCCAAATATTAATGCAGGTGGTTTATCCGGACATTTGACATTAGGCTTAACTTTCTAGTATGAGGAAATGAGTAAAACTCATGAAAAGTGGCTTCCTGCAACCACTAAAAAAAAGGGGAGAAACCAAGAATTTTAAAAATTAAAACCATGAAAAAAGAAATAGTAACAACTAATAAACCCTTTGGAATTTGGTTTCCATTTGTTTTTTTCAATTGGAAAATGAATCTTTTATTTGCCACCATTGGATTACTATTCCTTTCCTTGCAAAGTTGTGGAACCGCTGAAAAAGCTTCAG
>CAZDKE010000017.1:0-59444 GCA_964506255.1 uncultured Lishizhenia sp.
CCATCCAGCTGCACCCCAAACGATGAATAATCAGCGATGTTTCGTATAGGAACACGGAAACTAGAGAAGGGGCGATATGGTTGGTTTTTGGGGTACAGGGAAGTGGGTTTTTTGAAAGTCTTTTTATAAGGTGTTATTTGTATTTTATGCTTTATTTTAGTTATTTTGAGGGTATTCATCAATAGAAAAGTCCCTATTTTTAAAAAATTTAATCACTATTATTCTTGCTATTACAAATAATAGTGTTAAGGAATTTATTAATAAAACATAAAAAACACTCTCATAATCATTGGTTATAATTTCCTCAATTCCAATTAAACCCTCTAATCTTGATGTTTCAGATATTTCTCTAACTACGTAACTCGAATTTAAACTTAATTGTATAATAAATTTGAAATCTATCCAAATAATGATTAACATCATTGTAAAAAATATCCATTCTGTAAATTTTAAAATCTTCATTTTTATTTCTTTTTTGATACTACTTTTTTAGTCACATCAACAACACCTGAATCTTTATCTTTTGTTGCTTTATCTAATTCAGTCATTACTCCAGCTGGGGAAATTGAAATAACATTATTGGTTACTGTTATTCCATTTGCTTTAGGGTGATTTGATTTGTATTTGTATTTAATGGCCTTTTCATCCAATCCAGCCTCAACTGCGTTAATTGATTTAGTTGTGCAATTGTTATTAAATAAATCATATTGATCTATAACATGAGCACGATAATCATTTTTATATTTTCCCTTTTTTGGAGTTTGTGATGTTTTGTTAAATTCTTTTTCTATGCTTTTTTTAACTTTATACTCATTTGCTTTTTTTAATTCATATGCTTTTGCACCATACTTATTAACATATTTATCAATTTCATCTTGTGCATCTTGACCTGTTAATTTTATCATCACACCTGGACCATCTCCCAGCGATGAATGGAAGCCTCCAGAACTTTGGTCTGTACCTGCCCATCTTCCATAGGTATAAACAGTTAAGTTTTTTCCTTCTCCAATGGATAAAAAAGTATGTCCTTGATTGGTTGAACCGTTTCCAGCTTCAACGAATAACCTAACTTCTAAACCTTCTAATTCAACACCGTCTAATAACCTATTCTCACTAAACGCATAGCTACTATTCCAAGGATATTCTTTAAATAACGGATCAACCGCAAAGAACCTCCCAACCCTCGGGTCATGCATACGGTACTTGTAATTCACAGAGTTTCCAGCACCCTTAATCTCATCATCCTTCTCTTGGTTTTGGAAGCCATATCTATAACTATCCCCCGAAATAGTTCTCCCATCCAGCTGCACCCCAAACGGAGAATAGTCTGCTATGTTTCGTATAGGAACACGGATTTTGGGAAAGGGGCGATATGGTGGGTTAGAGTTTTGCAGGGAATGGGGTTTAAAGTTAAAGTTAGTTTTTGTCTCTAAGAATATATTTTATTATATTTATTGGAGCATCATTTCAATTAAAAGCAATTAAATAATTTTAAGAGAATTTAAAATATCTATTATTACCATGAATGTAAATGATAGGACGGCTGTTAAAAATGCATTTTTATATCTAATCCTCAATACTTTAATTTTAGAATTATCAGATTTATCATCAAAAAATGATTCAATTGGATTCAAATAGTAAACATCGATTGTTGAAAAATGTATTGATTCTTTTTTAAATTTTTCTGGGTATTCTAATTCTAAAAGATCAGCTAATTTTTTGTAACAGAAAAGTAAATAAATAAAGAATGGTAATGTCATAGACATTAGAATTACAAAACTATTGATTTTAAATGTTAAAATTAATATCAAATTAATGAATAAATCCAGAAAAAATATTTTTTTTATTTTATTCATTTAGTTTTGAAATTTGGTCGTTAACAACATTAATTGATTTATCTATCTCTTTTATTTGTGAACGGATTTCTTGAATTTTAGTGAATACCTCTTTTCGATCTCCTTAAAGGTCTTTTACTTTATCCCAATTTACCTTTTCTTTTGATGTTTCCTTTTTAATTTTGTTATCAAGATAACTATAAGAAGTTTTTTCTGTTTTTAAATCATATTCTAAATCTTCTTTCATTTCATTTAAATGTCTTTTAGCATCATTTAGTTGAGATTTATTTGTAACAGGACTTATAGTTGTACTTCCTCCTTTTAATCCACCTGAAACAGGAAGGACTCCTCCACCAATACCAGCGGAAAGAGAATATCCAGCATACCCTCCAGCAAATGAAACACCAGCTGAGCCATACGCAGCCTCTCCTCCACTGACACTAAATTCTGCTCCTGCACCTTCCAAATATTTTATTGATGGCATATCAGGATATCTAGTCCATGTTACTGTACTTCCTACACTTGCATTTGTTTCTAAGCCAAGTGACCAATATCCGTAAGCATAAACACCATCAGGTGCAATTGCTATTCCTCCTCCACCTTCTCCAGAAAGTATAACAGATACAGATGTGCTAGTTCCTATTAATGAAACTTCGAGCCCCTCTAACTCAATCCCGTCTAAAAGTCTATTTTCAGAAAAATTGTAAGTCCCATTATGTGGATATTTCGCAGCTAAAGGATCCACCGCAAAAAACCGTCCAACCCTAGGGTCGTGCATTCTATACTTGTAATTCACAGAGTTTCCAGCACCCTTAATCTCATCGTCCTTCTCTTGATTTTGGAAACCATATCTATAACTATCCATCGTAATCGTTCTCCCATCCAGCTGTACCCCAAACGGAGAATAATCGGCTGTATTTCGTATAGGGACACGGAAGCCGTCTACAACGTAGTCTGCATCTTCGTCTAAGGCGATTTTAACATCAGAAAAAACAGTCAAAACATTGCCCAAATGGTTACTAAACTCGTAGTATTTTGTTCCAATTACTTGAGTGTAATTTTGAGTTATCGTAGCTGTTAAAATATTAATTGAATCTTGCTTACTTCCAATTCGTGAAGAACCAAATATGTTTCTTTCTTTCAAGTGGAATTTGGCAGAACCTCCAACTATTTCATGGTCGTACGTTGAAATTTGATTTCCTTGCGCGTCTAAAATGTAGTAGGTAGAACGTTCATGTGTTGTACCCGTATTGTTGTAAACATGCTTCGCAATTCGGTTACCCATTGCATCGTAATCAAATTTCAACCATTTTGTTGAGCCTGTCATTCGCTGAATCTCTTTCACTTTTCCATCCACACGCCAAACAATCTTGTTTATTTTCTCTGCTTTGTCTTTCACCAAGCGTCCTTCTTCGTCGTAAACGTAATTGTTTACAGAATTGATATTCACTGCTGTTGAATCGTAAGCACCCATGTTGTCAATGTCGGTTGCATCTAAGCTTGAAAGCGACAAAGGTTCGTAAATATGATATAATCTATTGCGTTGCAGTTTTGTTTTGGTAGTAGGGTCGAGGTACTGATATTTATATTTCATATCCTCGATTTTTGTACCTGCTCTATTATGACGCACTTGAGTTAAAATATTCCCCATCGCATCGTATTCAAATGCATTGTAGTACGAATTTCCGTAAGTTGTTGGATTCCAAACATTGCTTGAAAGACCTGTTTCGTAAGATCTTGATTCTTTGAGCCTGTTCAACTGATCATATTTATACGCATTCAACATTGGCATATCTGCTAAAGTTGTAGGATTTGTCAACCTTGTTTGCATATATCTTATATTCCCGTTGAATAGTTCAGAACTATTTGTTGCTGGATGGCTCGAAGTATTCACACTCGCAAATGGTGTCGCTGAATTAATGGCTTGATAATCAGTATTAAAATATTCTAAACTAAATGCCGCAAGGTCTTTCCCGAACAAAGTATTGGGATTATTAACCCCAGTTGCTGGAGCAAATCCATCTTTTCCTGGGTCATTTGTGTTCTCTATGGCGTTAACTCCTTTCATCCAACCCTGCAAGTTATAAATTCAATTTTATAATTCATCAAATTCAATGTTAGTTATTCTCTCTCTTTCTAAAAGTTCTTTTACATCTTCTGTGCAAACCTTTATAGTAGTCCCTTTAAGAGTAAATATCCCAGCCCCATCCCATGTATTCAAATCGAATTTAAGTTTTTCCTCATACCTATTCAACTTTTCTCTATTCAATATTTCACCTGCTATAGAGGTGAATTGAAAAACATAATACTTATCATTTGATTCATCTATATCTATTGGAAAACACGTCCAACCTTTGATTTTTTGTGTTTCCAATATGTTTTTAAATTTACTTGAGATAGCAAAGTGAATATGACTATCTGCAAAGCCAATTAAATCGAACCATTTTTTACCTGAATCAACAATAAATTTGTTGTTAGTAATCATTGGTGAATCTAGAGGAATATGTTCAGATGACGAAAAATTTTGCGTTGTTAAAATTTGAATTGCACTTCTCTTGTATGCATTGTTAAAACGATAGAATTTCATTATTTATTTTTTTTTAATTTATCACCAGTTGAATTTCCAAAAACTTTTTCTTCTATAATGTCACGTTGTCTTAGGATGTCATCCCTTTTTGCATTGGGGTTATCATCTTGCCACTTTTTCCATTCTCTATTATGTTGTTTAGATAATTTTCTGTGGTTAGTCTTTTCTCTCCACACTCCATTTGACGGCTTATGAATATCAGTGTCAGTAATTTCATGATCATTAAACCATTTACGCATACTTTTTGATTGAGGAATTTTATGATGTGCTTCCATTCCTTTACCATTATGACCTGTTTTTAATTTTAAATTATCCCTAAAATTACTTTTTTTGAACGATTTGTAACCTTTAGTAATTACGTCAACTGATTTAAGATTCTTTATTTTTCCAACATCACTTAATTTGTCAGTTGCTTTTACTACATCAGTTGCATTATCAGCCGCTTTTGCCGCTTTAATAGTTCCTCTTGTTGCCAAACCTGCTCCGGTTGACATTGGAATAATAATTGAAAAAGCATCTGCACCTAATGCTGCCCAGTTTTCAGCACTTGTTGATCCAGTAGTAATTCCTTCATGAGCTAATAAACCAATATCATAAATAACGAATCCTATATCTACCACAGCATCTAACCATGGACAGATTGGACATCTTCCATCAGGGTCATCATACATAACAGGATTATCCCAAAATGCTGAATATGTTGACTTATCTACCTGATTTTCATGGTTAAAAAGTGGATCAACAGAAAAGAATTGCCCTATTCTTGCATCATATTCTCTAAATTCAAAATTCATAAAATTTTCATCATCTGAAATTTCAAAATCTTTTTCCTTTCCGTTTAATCCATATCTTGTTTTCTTTCCTAAAGATCGTCCATCAAGTGCAACCCCAAATGGAGAATAGTCAGTTGAATTAATAATATTTATTTCATACCCATCAACTAAACCATCAAAATTGGAATCAATTGGTACTTTAATATCACTGAATACACTTAATATATTATCAAGATGATTTGAAAATTCATATTTCTTTTTACCAAGAATTAAAGTATAATTTGAACTATTATCATGATTAATTAGATTTACGGAGTCTGTTAAAAAGCCTAGTCTGGCATTACCGAAAATATTTCTTTCTATAATAGAATAAGAGGTGTTTTCTGTACCATTTTCGTGTCTGTAAATTGAGTTAACATTTCCAGTAGCATCTCTTAAATAATACAATGAAAAAATTAGACTATTAGTTTGATTATTAATTATATGCTTTGCAATTCTGTTTCCTTGTGAATCATAATCAAATCGAATTATTTTAGTTTCTGAACCTACTACTCTTAAAAATTCTTTGATTCTTCCATCATGTGACCAAGTAATTTTTGGAATTAGTTCTGAATTAATTTTAATTAATCTGCCTTCCTCGTCGTAGGAATAGTTGTTTGTAACATTGATGTTCACTGCAGTAGAATCAAAAGAACCCATGTTGTCTATGTCCGTTGCGTCCAAACTTGAAAGCGAAAGTGGCTCATAAATATGATATAATCTATTGCGTTGTAGTTTAGTTTTAGTGGTTGGGTCGAGGTACTGATATTTGTATTTCATGTCCTCAATCTTAGTTCCTGCACGATTGTGACGCACTTGTGTCAAAATATTCCCCATCGCATCATAACTGAACGAATTGTAATAAGAATTACCGTACGAAACTGGATTCCAACTATTACTTGAAAGTCCTGTCTCATAGGAACGTGATTCTAATAATCTGTTGATTTGGTCATACTTATACGTATTCAACATCGGCATCGCTTCGCCCGTTGTTGGGTTCGTTAGCCTTGTTTGCATGTATCGGATATTCCCATTGTACAAGGCAGAACTATTACTCGCGGCATGGCTCGATGTTTCTACCGAAGCGAATGGAGTCTCGCTGTTAATGGCCTGATAGTCATTGTTAAAATATTCTAAACTGAAAGCTGACACATCTTTCGCAAAAGTTGAATTGACTCCTGAATACCCATCTTGACCAGCATCATTTTCGTTCACAATAGAATTTGTTCCCTTTAGCCATCCTTGTAAATTGTAGATGTAGTCAAATCCTTGCAACTGATCGTTCCCAATTTCTGTTCGCGCCAAAGGTCCATGTGCGTAATAATAGTATTTTGCATCGTTTTCCCAGTCCGAATTATACACCATTTCATTTTCCAAAGCTGCTGAAAGTTGCCCATGACCAATGATTGGTGTTTGCGTGTTGGTGTATGCAGCTGTAATTCTATTATCTGCATCGTATTGATACGCGTGGTGCCATTGGTCTACTTCGCCATTTTGCACGCTCATGCGGTGTACATTTCCTGAAACCAAATCGTAGCGGTAGTCCATTCGTTTGTAGCGTTGTGATGCAATTGATGTAAAGGTAGTAGCCATTTTTTTGTTGTCTTGCAAAAGCGTTTGCACATTTCCATGAATGTCGTAATCGTAATGCGTGGCGTGGTCATAGGTTTGGTCGTTTCCGTCAAACGTTTCTTCGTAGGTAACGTGCGTAATGCGTTTGCGTTGGGTCAACACATCTGGTGTGAACGTTGCTGGCAAACCTGTAATCACTGTTGCATCGTAGTAACTTTTGGTCACTTCTTTGCGTGCGCCTGCTGTGTTGGCAATCCAAGTTTCGAGTTTCGCAGTGCTGATTACGTTCGGGTTGTAATAATCTGCCACCGTTGCGCCAAAAATACTTTTGAATTTTGCACCTGATGAAGGTTCTGTTTTTTCCCCGACTTCATAAACGCGTCCCAAAGCATCATAAAGCGTGTAGGAATATTTGCGCCCTGTTGCATCTGTATTGTTGTATTGGCGTGCGTTTTGGCTCACTACCAATCTGCCTAAGCCGTCGTAATAGAAACGTGCTGTGTAGCGCGAGAGCACATCGTAGAACGAGCGCACATACGCTTCTTGGTTGTATAAGCTACTGTTGAAACTTCCAGTATAAGCCCCACCCAAAACCCCTGTTTTGGAGTTGGTGAAAGCGATTGTTTTGATGTTTATTTGGTTGGCTGCATTGACGTAATACGGGTCAATGGAGCTGGAATATACCCCCGTTTGAGCATACCAAGAAATTGAAGTGATTTGTCCGGCAGTGTTTACATCAGAAGCACTTGAGTGGTAATATGCTCCGTTGTCACCAACTAATACAATTTCTTTGGTGTTCAACACTTCAATATCGTTTATTTTTTTGCTTCCTAAGTTGGAAGCTGTTGTAGTGTGTAATAAAGTAGTAGATGATGCACTCGGAACGCCTGTCCAAGAATAGCTTCTGAACATTCCTGTGTTTCCTGCAATCAAGATGTTTTTGGTACTTGTTACTTCCACTGCGTTGGTGGTTGTGGAATTGATTGTAAACAAAGTTTGAACCGAATCATTGAGCACACTTACAGTTCTGATTTGGGTTTGTGTGCCTACTTGGCTGTTGACAATTTTTTTCTTTTCATGCGCCTAATCCCGCTCTCCGCTATATCTCCTCCAAGTTTTAAAAAAAACCATGGAGGAGGATGCCGCTTCTATCGGGGGCGTGATTTCATTACTTTGATAACAATTCATTTCAAAGAACTTATAACTCATTTTTTCAAAATCAACACCAACGACCTCACGGTTCTCTCAAAGGTTTGACTCCGATGGAAGCCTACGTCCAAAAATCTGTAAACATTGATTTTAAACCTCAAATTCAAGCCGCAAAAGCCACTAGAATTGAAACAAACAGAAAATCAAATTGTAGTATGTGTAACTAAAGCACAAAACCAACATCAAAATTTATTCGATAGCACATTCCATTTTGACTTTCAATTTCGTTATTTGAAATCAAAATCAGAAACCTTGTAACCGCCTCATTTTCAATAAACCTTCGATACATCGAAGGTCTTATTTTAAGTTTGTCGTGGGAGTAGCAACGACACTTTAACAAACAAATCAAACACTTTAAACCAAAAAGAAAGCCCCGACCTGCGGAGCTTTCTTTGAAAGTGTTAAAGATTGGTTTTGTTAAAAGTCTTATCTAAGTAACTTTAAATTTATACTATTTGTTTTCTTTTTCTAGTTCAATTAAATAATCAATTTCTTCGTCAGTAGTATCAATTTTATTTGTTCGCTCGTATTTAAAGTCTTTACTTTTATTAATATTATCCTCGATTTGATTTTCAACATTATCAATGTCATTTTTTATGTCATTACTATTTGTACAAGAATCAATTGGAATTATCATAACTAGAAAAATTCCTATATTAAATAATTTTCTCATAATTTTTTACAGTTTTTTAAGTTCTCTTTTTAGTCCTTTTTGGATGTCTTTTGTCATTTTAGAATAAATTTCTTTTACTTTAGGATGTGCTTTTATAATATCACCAGCATTTGCGCCCAACAAGTCTAACGAAGGCATAATATATCCCATTTTTTCTTGTGAGTTTAATGTTTTCATTAAACCTTTTTGATTTGAACTTATAAAACCGAAACGATAAATATCATCATCAATTGTAAGTCGCAAAGCTGCCTTTTTATTCGTTGAATTTTGACTCATATAAACAGTTCCTTTTTCGTTGCTTATATAAAGATTATCGTCATCGTCCATTGTTTTAAATGCAAAATTCAGTTCAGCAAGTGCTGAATTGTAATTTTCAACACTACTATTATAGTTATAAATTTCTGCATTAATAATAAGTTCCATTACTACAAAACCAACTTTTAAAGCCGTTATTGAATGTTCATTAATCTTGATATTTTTATCAACAGCTTTATGCCATGGATTTTTCTTAAAAGGATTTATATCATTCATTAATTCAGAATATTCTTGTTTTGTATCAATATCTCCTATACTTTCATATATTTTATCTCTGTTTTTTATCATTTCTTCGATATTGCTCTTTTGTTTATCCAATTGTCCAGCCCATTTTTTAAGGTCTTTAATTGCAGGTATTGCTTTATTTCCGTTTATCGTGTCTGCTCCGTTTGGGTCAGCGAAACAAATAGGATTATTTGCAAAACATGCATAAGGACTTTCATGTTCTTTAAATACTGGGTCTAAATTCCATCTTCTACCTGCTCGACTATCATACTGCCAAAACTCTGCTGAATATGAGTTTCCGTTTCCAGAAACTTCATCATCCTTCTCTTGATTTTGGAAACCATAACGATAGAAATCCCCTTGAATTGTCCTTCCATCCAGCTGTACACCAAACGGCGAATAATCGGCTATGTTTCGTATAGGGACACGGAATCCATCGACTACTCCGTTTGAATTTGCATCCAAAGCTATCTTCACATCACTAAAAACTGTCAGCACATTTCCAAGGTGATTGGAGAACTCATAATACTTAGTGCCAAGCACTTGTGTGTAATTCTGTGTTAACGTCGCTGTCAAAATATTTAACGAATCTTGTTTACTTCCAATTCTTGAAGAACCAAAAATATTACGTTCTTTCAAATGGAACCTAGCTGAGCCACTGACAACTTCATAATCATAAGTGCTTATTTGATTTCCTTGAGCATCTAGAACATAGTAAGTCGATTTTTCATGTGTGCTTCCATTATTAGCAAAAACGTGTTTCGCAATTCGGTTACCCATCGCATCATAATCAAAACGCAACCATTTTGCACTTCCTCCATTTCGTTGAATTTCCTTAACTTTTCCATCAACTCGCCAAACAATTTTATTTATTCGTTCAGATGAATCTTTGACTAAACGACCTTCTTCATCATAATTGTAGTTATTATTCACATTCAAACGATTTACATCGCTTCTAAAAGTCAACATATTATCAATATCATCTGTAAATGCAGCAGCATTCGTTTGCGCGTCATTCAAATGATACAATCTATTCCTTACCAATTTACCACCACTTTTTTGATAATGATAGGTTAAGTTATCTATCAAAGTACCATTTCGTGAATGTCGAATTTGGTTTTCGATGTTACCCATTGCATCGTATTCAAATGCATTGTAATACGAATCTCCATACGATGTAGGATTCCAAAGACTACCTGAAAGTCCACTTTCGTAAGATCTTGATTCTTTCAAACGATTCAATTGGTCGTATTTGTATGCATTCAACATAGGCATCGCAGCTAGAGTAGTTGGATTGGTCAACCTAGTTTGCATATAACGAATGTTTCCGTTAAACAATTGACTACTGTTTGTTGCTGGATGAGAACTAGACTGAATTTGTGTTGTGATATTTCCTCCACTAATTGCTGTATAATCATTATTAAAATACTCCAAACTGAATGCTGCCAAATCATTAGCAAAAAATTGATCCAGACCTGATAAACCATCTTGACCTGGGTCTTTATAATCTAATATGGCGTTTACACCTTTCATCCAACCCTGCAAGTTATAAATAAAATCGAAACCTTGCAACTGGTCATTCCCAATTTCAGTTCGCGCCAAAGGTCCATGCGCATAATAATAGTATTTCGCATCGTTTTCCCAATCTGAATTGTAAACCATTTCATTCTCCAAAGCTGCTGAAAGTTGCCCGTGACCAATGATTGGTGTTTGTGTGTTGGTGTAAGCGGCTGTAATTCTGTTATCTGCATCGTATTGATACGCGTGGTGCCATTGGTCTACTTCGCCATTCTGTACGCTCATTCGGTGAACATTTCCTGAAACTAAATCGTAGCGGTAGTCCATACGTTTGTAGCGTTGCGAAGTAATCGAAGTAAAGGTAGTAGCCATTTTTTTGTTGTCTTGCAAAAGTGTTTGCACATTTCCATGAATGTCGTAATCGTAATGCGTTGCATGGTCATACGTTTGGTCGTTGTTATCAAACGTTTCTTCGTAAGTCACGTGCGTAATGCGTTTGCGTTGGGTCAAAACATCTGGTGTAAACGTTGCTGGCAAACCTGTAATCACTGTTGCATCGTAGTAACTTTTGGTTACTTCTTTGCGAGCTCCTGCTGTGTTGGCTATCCAAGTTTCCAGTTTCGCAGTGCTGATTACGTTCGGGTTGTAGTAATCTGCCACCGTTGCCCCAAAAATACTTTTGAACTTAGCTCCCGAGCTTGGTTCTGTTTTTTCACCCACTTCATAAACGCGTCCTAAAGCATCATAAAGCGTGTAGGAATACTTGCGCCCAGTTGCATCTGCATTGTTGTATTGGCGTGCATTTTGGCTCACTACCAATCTGCCTAAACCGTCGTAATAGAAACGAGCTGTGTAGCGCGAAAGCACATCGTAGAACGAGCGCACATACGCTTCTTGGTTGTATAAACTACTGTTGAAACTTCCAGTATATGCCCCACCTAAAACTCCTGTTTTAGAGTTGGTGAAAGCAATCGTTTTGATGTTTATTTGGTTGGCTGCATTGACGTAATAAGGGTCAATTGAGCTGGAATATACTCCTGTTTGAGCATACCAAGAAATTGAAGTAATTTGTCCGGCAGTGTTTGTATTAGAGGATTCTGAATGGTAATATGCACCGCTGTTTCCTACCAAAACAACTTCTTTCGTATTTAAAACTTCTATATCGTTGATGGTTTTACTTCCCAAATTGGAAGCTGTTGTAGTGTGTAATAATGTAGTAGATGATGCACTCGGAACTCCTGTCCAAGAATAGCTTCTGAACATTCCTGTGTTTCCTGCAATCAAGATGTTTTTGGTGCTTGTTACTTCCACTGCGTTGGTAGTTGTGGAGTTTATTGTAAATAAAGTTTGAACCGAATCATTGAGCACACTTACAGTTCTGATTTGGGTTTGTGTTCCTACTTGGCTGTTGACAATCAAATAGTTTCCATATCTTGAAACCGCAGTGACATTGGTAGGTAAACCAGAAGTGCTAAAGCGGGTTCCTACTAAATTGGTTGAGCGAATGGGCCCAGTTCCAACACCCAAAATCATTACTTTATTTGGGTCAGTCATCCAAACCTTAGCAGAAGTGATTGCCGTCACGTGCGAAGAGTTGTTTGCAACAATGGTTTTCCATGTTTGACCGCCATCGTTTGTTTGACGAATCACGAATTTTTGTGCTCCCACAGCTCCGTTTAACCCATCTAGGAAATGTACATCCGTCACTTCTGGCAAGAAAAGGTTTTTGTTGGCAATGAAATTGGTCGTTACGTGCTGTAATAGTGTTGAATTAGTTCCCACCGAAAGCATTTTGTTCGTTGAAGGAACAGCACAAATACTTTTGAGGTCGTTTGTTCCTTGGGTCAATTTCCCGAAAGGCATTCCTCCATAAAAAGGTGAGTAGATGACACGCCCATTTTGCCCAACGACATACATTTTTGTTCCATTTACAGCCAAATCATATAAGTTTTCAGAAACGGCATCTTCGACGGTTGAGCCAGTGAGTAGGGTGAGTGGGGTTTCGGTATATTCATCTGTTGTACTATTGTAATTGAGTTTAGAAAAATAACCATCATCACCAACAGCATAAAGTTGACCTGCCACAAATTGAAGTTGATTGATATTAGCATTACTAGCATTCTTTTTCAATAACCAATCATTTGTCCCATTTTCATAATGATAAATAGCTCCATCTTCTCCTGCCATTATCCATCTCAAGTTGGCACTTTCGTAAACCAATGTTTTCAAATTTTGTGGTGACAATAATCGGTATTGTTCAGTTTTCACGTACGATGCACCGTTTTTATGAAGATGAGTAGTTGAGCCACCAATTAATTTAAGTGTGTCAGACTCAGCAATTATCGCAACTATACTAGAAGCAAGTTGTAGGTTAGTACAAATTGAGGTTCCATAATTAGCACCATTGTCACCCGTATTTAAAGATACACGATATACATTATCATTTGATGTACTTACGGCGAATAAGTTACTATTTGTTATTTGATTTAACGAATGAACATTCGGTGAGCCTGGAAAATTAATAAAATTGAAAACAGATGAACTTCCCACTTTAAGACGATATACTTTTCTTGTACTTGTTAATACCAATCCGTCCAGTAGCAAGTTAGATCCTGTACGTTTGAGATACATTTCTGTAATAGGATGGCTACCGCCAGTGTTGTACGAATACCATATTGGATTTTGAACTGTTCCATTCCATGTATAATATACATGTGTTCCGTTTGATACAGCAATTGTTGTTAGACTATTTACTCCAATGCCAGATTTATTTACCCAAGAAGAAGTTAAATCAATTGAGCTTCCAGGTTGAAAAGGAATAATCATTGAACCAAATGTGGAGTTATAAGTCGGAAATAACATGCGTATTACACCTCCATCACCAACTGCAATTATAGAACTTCTATCGTTACTTTTTGCTAAATCATTGAAGTCTTCTGTTGCAACTTGTATCCAATTAACACCAGCATCTGTTGTTCGATATAACTTTCTATCAGCAATACCAATTCCTTCTGTAGCATTAAAGAATTTCAAATCCGAGAAACCAATGGTCATATTAGATGCTTTTGTAATCCATCGATTCGTTTCCAAACTCCAATCATTTATGTAAATTCTTCCATCATCACCAGCACCTATTAAGAATTTTGAATCCAAGGAATCAACCGCATTAATTTTAAGTGCGATTCCATTTTGTTGTCTAATCCAGTTAGTGCTCGCATAAGCTTTTCCAAAAACAAAAGAATTACCATCACTTGTTACTCCAAGAATTGATTGATTTGTCCCATTATTTGAAATCGCGATTAAGTTATAACTACTATTAATGTGTCCAGCAGTGTTATAAGTGAAAGTACTTAAATTTGTACTTTTTATTACAATACCTCCATTTCCAACAATAGTTAAAGTATAATTTCCAGCGCTTGGAGAATAAACATCAAAATCATTCAAATCACTTATTTGAAAGGATGAAGCACCAGCCCAAACACTCATTAAATCCCAGTTATTTCCACCGTCGGTAGTTTTCATTACTATACCACGATTCCCAACAGCAAAACCGATTGCATTATCAATCATTTTAACTTTATTGAAGTCCGTTCCAACCAAACCATGAACACGGTTCCAAGTTGCTCCTCCATCTGTGGTACGATATAGATAGCCTCGTGTTCCAACTTTACCAGCGAGATATCCTTTGAACTCGTCAATCATTTGTATTTTATTGGTTTCTAAAGCTGATGGTAAACCATTCGTTAAATACAATTCAAATTCGTTCATTGGGTCAGCATCAGGTGTAGATTGCGCCACCAATTGATTCAATGAGTTATACTCATAGCGCGTCACTAAACGATGCTGCGTAAACACCGTTTTGTTGCCATTTGCTCGGTCGTTTGCGATTTGAAGTGATAGCGGATGTGTGGAGGAGTTTATCGGTAAGATTTCAACTCCTGCAGGAGGTACAGTGCGAATGAGGTTCCCCGCTTGATCATAATAATAAAGCGTAAAATGATACAATTTATCGGTGTAAGTATAGGTAAATAGCTCTTGTAAATTAGTGGTATTCAAGCAATGCGCCATATAGCGTTCATTCAAAGCACCGGTAATGCTATCAATGTAATTTTGGTAGTTCGTTTGTGCATTGAAAATCGCTTGGTTCACCAACATTTCCACACAATTGTCCACAAGTGTAAACTCGGTTGAATCCACTACTGGTAAATCAAAAGGATCATTTAGTGGTGTTACACAAGGTTGAGCTGCACAAAGTGCCGTTGGATTTAGGTAAGCTCCAAATTGTGAACCTGAAGTAAAGGTTATAAGGCTATCTTGAATGTTATTCAAGCGTTCGCATAACTCGTCCATGCATCCACAAACATCCAATTTCATAAAATCAGCATAACTTAAAGTGTCTGGAATTACATACGGGTATTTTTCATCACTTGCCCAATCGTTATATGCATAAACACAAGTTTGATAGTTTTGATATGCTTCAGTACAATTATCCACATTGTAATTGGATGCGCTGTAAGTGCCAGTTGTTCCATCACAATCTCCACATTTTTTAAGGGCAAGACAAGATCTACCAATAATTGTATCATTAACAATCGAATCGTTGATTGAAATCGTAACATAAATTTCAAATCCGTAGAAATTATTATTTCCATCAGCACTTCCTCTTACATCAAATCCGTTAAATGAAATAATAGAATCTAAATCAATTAACTTTCTTGGACTTAATAATTTTAAATCAAAATCACATTTTCCAGCTACAATAGTAAGTACATCTTTGATTGTGTCGTAATCCATGTAAGTTGAACGTGTTCCTGTGGAAAATTGATTTATGATGGTTTGCGACAAGTAATTACTTTGATAAAGGTCAATGTTTCCAGTTCCAGCTTGATTAACTAAAACATCCTTAAATAATAAATATAAATCATTAAAGGTTTTATGTTGAGGTGTTTTACATTCAAACGGTGTAGGTTGAGTGCAATCACCAAAAGGTACTTTTTTGTTTGGTTTAAATTTTTCTTTCATCACTGCAGTTCCTCGTACAATTGCAGTTTCTCCATTGGTAGCAACAATTTTCATTTCAAAGGAGCTACCTCCAGATGGAACAATATCAGTAAAGTAAGCGATAGTATGCGAACTCAAAAAGTTAGTAGGGGTGATACCAGTGAATTTTATAAATAGACCATAGGAAGAACCCAGCGCAACTGATGAAATTTGATATTCATTGGATCCATTATAACGGTAAAATAAATTGTCTGAAGTTCCCATTGCATTTTCAATCCAATTAGTTTGAAGGGTAATTGTATCTCCTCCAGAAATATAAGGGTTTAATGCTAAGGCAACTGTATCATACAAATCTCCATGTTGGAACAGGGTATTAAACATAAACTGAATGTCTTTTGCAAATAAATTGGGCGTGCATTCTTCCTCAAAAGAGCAAGATTTTAACTCAAAACCTTTTACAAAACCAGAAATTGTTATCGTTGTGTCAAAAGGAACTCCAATTCTTTTCCCTTTCATTGTAAAAGTTGAATCAGTTAATGCATTAAACGCCGTTATGCGATCAATGTCATCCCAACTGACAGCAGTTGTTCCTTTAACATAACGGAATTTTTTATACAAGACAGTGGTTGCAGAATCAGTCCAACTTATGTACAAAGTGTCACCTGAAAAAGAGCGCGTTTGAATTAAGGTTGGAATTGATGCGGGTAGTTCATAGTTATTTTGAGCTAGAATTAAACTATGAAGTTGTGGGTATGTGTTGAGCTTAATTGAACTTGAACTCGCAAAATTTCCAGTAGTTGCTAAGGTATTAAGTACTTGTTGCATATTAAATGCAACTGGACATTGACCAGTTTGGTTATAAATTTCAAATGCAACTTGATTGGGCGTTTGTGTTGGTACTACTTGAGTTGGGGTTGAAAAACGTCCTACTTTTCCACCATAAATTGCTCCCATTGTTCCACCACAAGGACTTGTAGTATTGCTGTATTCTTCCATGTCAAATGCATAAGTCCCATCTGATTCATAAGGGTTAAACTCTGGATTTCCAATGCATCCGCAATAATGATCACAAACATTCATTGCATGACATTGCTGAAACTTGTTTTGATAGGCTTGTTTTGCACTGCGATAGAAGGATTTTAAATTATTCCATTCCTTATCGAGAATTGTAATATCATAAGACCCATTGTATGTTTTACCAAAATTGAAGCAACTTGTAGGTGGAGCTAAAGAAACATTAGTTCCACATCTTGCGGCATAAGCGGCCATTTCGGGCATCGAACGCGTCACACCATTCACCACTTTATAATTTGTAAACAAGAATGAAAGTGAATCGCCGTAAGTATTGCAAGGTGCTGCATTGGTGTTGTCAAAATACACAAACGGATCCCAAGAAATATTGCTATTGCTAGGATTTCCACCTGCTGGAGCAAACCAATTTAAAACTGGAGGAGTACTCAAATTCCCTGGTCCACTTGGATTGTAAATTTTTAGTAAATCAGGTGTAATAAATCCATTTTCAATCGCATCATAAAAAGTATTTGTTCCCAATAGTAAACCATCAAAAGAATTGGAAGTGAAAGCATCTGTTGCGTTTTGAGTTGAATCAAATCCTGCACAAGCCTCATAATAACAATATTCAGGATGGTATTTCACCAATGATTTTGCCCAAGAAGTTTCAAATAAGTTGATGAAATCCTCCACATCATCCAATTCTTGTGGGTAGATATAATTGCGTCCTTCAACTGCATCCCATTTAATGATCGCACCTGTAACAGGTAAAGGAGAATAGGTAGTTGGAATTCCGCTTAAATAGATTTTACTGCTGTCTCCGTTTTCTTCCGCGTAGTAATATTCTTCTCCAAAAGCAGTTTGTATAATAGGCAAACGCCAAGAAGCGCTTGAAATTGGTAAACTATTTGCAGTATTATAAACTGAAACTGGGAAACTTGAAAAATCAACACTATTGGATGCCACATTGAAATATTCACCATATTGTCCACCTGGCGAAATATCCATCAACATTAAGTTATAAGACGCCTCACATGGAGTAATCGGTTCGGTATCACATAATTCTTCGCATTCTTCTTTTTGTTGAAAGTAATCGTTTGCTGAACCATAACCTGCTGCAATAAAATCTTCCAATGAACCTAAGTTTTCAAAACATGACTCGCAAGTTATGTTACAAGAACTTGTATCCAATGCTGCCATTTCTTCTGCGATAAAATCTTCTAATATTTTGATACAACCATTGATTTCATCATTCAAATACAAATCAATATAAGCTTGACGAGCAGGGTCATGAATCGTTAAATGTTTGTTCAAACTATACGTTCCTCTTTGCAAAGCTTCAACTGTAAATGAATTGGTGCCTGCTGTTCCATTTTGAGGATTACTACATACTGCATGAAAGGTATGCGAACCATCTTCATTGCTTACAAATTTTCCTGTAAGTTTATGTTGGTAGCCACTTGGCGCAAGATTAATACCACATTCATCAACTAATTCCAAATTTAAATCATATACACAATCAATACAATAAGTAGGTAAACATGGATCAATTAGAGGTGGAACAGTGAATGAATAATTAAAAGTGTAGTCAGCTGTGTAAGCCACATTTAGTTGCGTGCTGAAACTATAACCATTTCCATCCATGTTTAGTGTGTTTTGGGTATTGTTATTTCCAAAAGCATTAATTGTCAATGCTGCTTCAGCACCAGTAGCAGAGGCTAAAGCACCTAAATTTGTTGGATTATTTCCTGCCAATGCGGTCGCAATCACACGTCCTTCTTGATCGAGGTAACTAATACTTGCTTGACCATGTGCATCAATTACAACATTTTTTTTGTAATGACTTGCATAACCTACTTCTGAACCAAATAGTCGGTCTAATTCTACTTGATTAGGCTGCCCATATAAATACAATGTTTCATGCCCAGAACCTAGTTGAAATTCTTCTCCAACTCCACCTTGTCTGCGAATACGTCCTGTGTTATCTGGCGTGTATTCCACTTGTGTAAAAGGAAATTTCTTAGCATTTGGAACATAGCCTTGCGCTTCGTTTTGGTTTGCATTGGCATTTGAATAGTAATTAGATGCTCCGCTATTCGTCGACATTGGACCTGCCGAAACGGCGCAGCTATCCGTACTTGGACTTAAATCGAAATCAGCTCGTGAATAAGCAATAGGAGCTGTATTATCGTTTAAGTTAAAATTAGGATAAAAACGGATGCTATTTTCTTTGTCCTCATCGCAAGTTGGTGTAGGAACTGGAACAGGCAAAACTTGAACAGTTGGTCTACCTTGGTGATCGTAAATCGTTTCTCCTACGATGGTGTTATTGTCTGAATTTATCTTCGTTACTGTTTGTCTGTTGCGTAAACTCCCATCAAAATAACTCACAACTTCTTTTTTCTTTCCTTCTTCTGCATAAGTTGCTGCATATTGCCAATTCATCCCATTTTCATGTGCCATTGTTGGGTTTACATAAACTTTACTGTTCGCATTCGTACTTGCTACAACTCCAGTTTCAGGCAAACTCCATACAGTATATACCAAGTTATTAATATTAGTGTTGTAACCAATAGCTCGAACCCTATATATAATCCAACCACGATTGAAAAGCAAACTCAAATCATACGTGTTTTCAGTCAAGGTTATTCGAGTAGAATTGTATTTGAAATTATAATTGACCCAATTGGAATCCAATTGATTGACGGTACTTGGGTTGGTCGTATAACCATAATCATTTACATGTAACCATTCAAGTTGGTATTCAACAGCTCCAAGTTTCGGTGCCCAACTCAAAGTAACCGTTTCTGGACTAGTAGAATTACAATCTACATTATTAAAAACAGGTGAATTGGAGGAAATTTGAGTAGTTAAACTTGACATCGTCATAAATCGATCGCAGATAATTTCACCTTCTATAAATAAATGAGCTGGCAGTGTAGTCGTTGAAGTTCCATTTACATAAATACTGTCAATTGTAACTTCTAGTTTGTAAGCATTTTTAAATTGGGTTCGTTGTAAACGTTTGTATAGCGACGTATCCATTTGAGGTTGATAACTAATATTTAAGTAAATAGTAGTGTCACCTAATGGCGAATTAGAAATATTCCAACGCTTTACATTTAGCTTAACTTTTACACGCTCTGAACTAGCCACATATCCATGGTAATTCAAATCAACTCCAAATGAAACACGATTAACTACTGTTCTATCCCACTGTGTAATTATTGGTGTCGTAGCAGTTGTTGTTAACTTTGCTGAAGGATTTCCAATTACTACAGCTGTACCACCATAATTAGTAGAGATTTTACTCGTAAATGGAATAACACCTGCAAAGTGATAAAGTGAAATGAATAGCATTGAAATAATGACTATTAGGTTTCTTTTACTTGAATATGAATGAGCCATAACCTGAATTTTAATGTAACTTGGTATTGCGTTTATTTATCTTATTTAGTCTTGTTTCTTAAGTCAATCACTTCAAAATCCACGTATCGCTTGGTCGGAACCAATAAATTAGGGTCACTGAAGAAATCCGAGATTTTCTTTGTTTCAATTTGATTTGCTCTTTCAGCAAAAACATAGTTTTTCACAACGACCTCCATTCTTGGTTTTATCCAGGTTTCTTCTTCTTTGGCGTCGTCATAGATTTCTCTTCCTGCATACAAAATGTATTTGTTGACTAGTAAATCTTTGGTATTAACCCACAATTCCAAATGCGCATATTTTGCATTTTTGTCAAATGAAAGTTTGTAAATTGTTTGGGAACCAACTGTTTTTTTAGTAACGGTTGTATTGCTTTTTAAATAAGCTTCAAATCCTCTTGTTACTCCTATGTTGACAAGTTCTTTATTGGCATCTTGCACGAATAATTGCTTTGAACTAGAATCAATACGCACTTGCATCAATTCATCTTGAATGAGTGTTACATCAACTTGATCAATGTTCAATAAAGCTTGTTTACTGTTATAAGTCATTGAAAAGTTGGTAGTTTGAACCGTATCTTTCGAAAGTGAGTCATTAAAAAAATATTGGTTCGCTTGATATGCAAAGCTTTTTGAGGCAAGTGCTTTTTGATCCATTTTAAGAATTAAATCGCTTAACTCTTGCTTCGGACATGTCACCCATTGCGCAAAATTGATAGTGCTAATTGCAATGAAGAACAAAAAGATTATTGAGCGTTTAAGACTATTTTTTTCAATAGTAAGGTTGAATAGCTTGCTTTTCATTGTTTTAGTTTTTTCGGATATTATCTCTATTTTCTTGAATGGTCATAATGCCTTTTTCAGTCTCTTTTTTGATGCGGATTAGTTTTCCTTCCTCATCATATTCGTATAGAGTAGCATAATTTCGCTCGTCCAATTCTGCCATTAATCGCAATGAAATGGGATCATAAACATAACTCATCATACTTCCATCGGTAGGGAAAAATCGGATATCGTCAAAGAAGGCATCACCAGAACTTACTTGGAATTTTAATTCAATTGAACTTGCTCCAGATGGAATTTCAATGAGCGATTCAATTTTTTGCCAACCATCAATGATTTTCCCTTGAGCCGTTAAGGTAAAAGATGAAGTTGCAGAACCATCAAAATGAATATTGATAAATGGTTTGGAATAAGTTATTGTTGAAGCACTAGCTTGGTCTTCTTTGACCCAAGCAGAAACTATGTATTTTCCGCTTTTTGGAGAAAAGGAAGTCACACATTCAGAACAAAGTTTTTCGGTGTCACAAATTAAGTCACTGTATTTATTAAAACTGATATTTAAAACACCATTGCAATCCTCAGGTACAACTTTTAAGATATAATACCCTTGTTCGATGTAAATAGATTCATTCACACCATCTGCCAATGAATCTGAAAAATCTTTTATTTGATATGATTCTAAGAGTTCACAATTTGTGAGTTTATCACTAAAAAATGGACCATATATCGTAAAATAAGCATTACTTGACTCAATCAATAAATTGAAGTTTCCAGAAGAGGCAATGTAATTGAACTTATAGTAAAGTGGTTGAATTACACAACTTTCATTTGCTGCCATTGGGCTAGCACTCCTTGCTTGTGGTGTTTGATAATCATTGTTGTAATCGAACTCATGTATTGTCAATTTACAGATTGGAAAAGCTGAAGCACAACTAGTGTTGAATGCACCATTTAAATATTGAATAGAATCTGCTGATGGAGGCGCATTCAAACAACTTTTTGCATAAACTGAACCTGATAGAAACAGGAATAAGAAAAATAAGTATTTCATAATTTTTAGTTTTTAAATTCAAATATTTTGTAACATCCTTCTTGATCTCTGACAGTAATTTTGGCTTTAGAATTTGCAAGTCCTTGAATCAATAATCTACCAGAGTTTTCTAAAAATTCATAGTTTATATTTCCGTTTATTGTTTCGACCTCAAAATAGTAGGGTTGAACTCCACCTGTGAACAAATAGTAAGATGATTTTAATCCTTCAACATTATTTGAATCAATGCTTGCCGTTATTTCACAATCTTCAATTTCACACTCATTTGATAAATCAGCTGAGAATGTGATTGGTGAACCTGAGCTTACTTTTAAACTGTATCTTCCGGTGTGTGATTCAGTTGAAACTAATTTCGTTTCATCGGCTATTTTGAAATGATTATCCGAACAATTGATATAATCATAATCTTCAAAACCATTGTAACCTAATTCTCTGTATCGCGTGTTCGCAGCAACAGCCGTAGCTAAGGTTTGATTATAGCCAAAAATGGAAGAAGTGAAGCGATTTAAAGCATCTTTAGTTTCCAATGCCTGTCCAAAAGGACTAAACTCGGTAACGCTAGAAGTGTAAGTCCAATTTTGACGATCAATATTCCATTTTCCGTTTGCGAACTTATAGAATGGATTGAATGAAGTCATGAATCCATCGTTTCGAATGTTTGAATTTTGTTGTTCGTAGGTTTGATCTCTTCCACTCAAATGAACATAAGAAGCTACTGGTCGCCAAGTTCCTTTATTTCCAAGTACATAAGGATTAGTTGTGTAATTTCCTTCAAATCCACCCCCAATAAAACATTCACAGAATGTTCTCCAATTATCACTGTATTCAGTAGCTCCTGCTTGCAAAACTTGTTCAAAGAAGTTAGTGCTAATTTGACCTAATGGATTATTTCGAAGCGTGATAGTTCCAATTGGCGTCATTTGTAAATTTCGACGACCCGAACGAATTACTTTTAGTTTGGAGAAAATTCCTTGTATTAAATCTCCATTCTTTGCCATCAGTTTAACACCATTTGAAGAAACATCTGTAACCCATGCGAAATGAATATCATTAGTCAAAAATTCAGTAAGTACTAGTTCGTCACCAAGAGATAGATTTGCTCCGGATAACTGTGCAGACCCACCAGCAACAAAAACCATTGTTTCTATTTTTTCAAAGTCAATGTTTCGGTAAGCTTGTCCCATTTGGTCGTAATACCAATGTGCAGGAATAGTAAGGTTGTAAACAGCATCATTGAAATTAGTCTGAGTTTTAGTTAGTAAAACTGACCCTGTTTCACTATCATAAGCTAAATTTTGCGTTTTAACCTCAGAACCTAAGTCTTTTGCAATAGTGGTTTCTAAAATCCCAAATCGCTCTATAACTTTCGTGAAAGTTGCACTTCTAAATGCAGTTTTATCATAATTATAGGTTCCGAAAGTGGTTGGAACTAAAATAAATGGAATGGTGAAATTTATATTAAAATCAACAGATCCAGCAACAGTTTCCGATTTACTTTTTCTAAAATCAGCAACAGCTTCATAGTTTATTCCGATTGTGCTTGAAGTTGAAGAACCTGATTTAGTAATTGAACTTACGCTATTCACTAATCTTCTTACAAGCGCACCTTGATAAGTATAAGCTTCGCTCTTGTAATGATATTCAACAGATGAAATTGGACTATTTTGATTGGCTGCATAAACATGCTGCGATTTTGGTTTGCCATGCATATCATTTGTTTCTATTACAAATCCTTGTGAAGCAGTCATTTCATCTTTTGATTTATTAAAGAAGAAAGTAAACAAAGTCGATTTCTGACGCAGCGGATTTAAATCAGTTCTTCCTACGATTGTTGGAAATTCTTTAGCGGTATAAAACTGATGCTCTACTTTTCCAGTAGCGGTTCGAGAAACATTCGCACGTTGAATATCTCTCACAACAACTTTTGAATAGCCAACAGATGCAGTTGGGAAAAATTGTTGACCAAAAGGATTCATTTGATAGTTGCGTTCATCAGGTGCAAGTAGCATTTCATTGGAGTAAAATTCAGGTTGTTGAAATGGATTCTCATCTGCACCGAAAGCAGGCTCATAAGATGCAACGCCATTGCTAGTTCCATCACTATTGTTATAGATATAATCTTGACCATAGAAGTAACTCGACATTTCGTTGTTTGTCAAGACATCCCAAGCATCATAAATTCGGATTTGCTTTACACGATAACCACCACCAAGTTTTAGTTTATTCGGATTTTGTAATCTAATCCAAGATTTGTTAACAACTAAATCAGTACCAACTTGAGCAGCCCAAACATTTCCATTTGGCCCAGTATAGAACTCTGCAAATGAAGCGTATGCGCCAACCAAAGCGTCTGCAATACCAGGCAGAGCGTCATCGTCTCCAATTACTGTAGAATTTGCAGGAGGAATAAATTTACTCAATTGCATCCTTCCAAATTGAATCCCTGCTATGGCAATAGGATTGTATATAGCAGGACCATTGTCTTTAAGTTTTGCACCTTTTAATTTTATCGCTCCTAAAGTATCACCATCAATAATTTTAATTTGAATATTGTCAATTTCAGCATATCCAGGGACGAAATCGTAGTTATTTCCATTAAATTTCATTAATGCTCTGAAATACATTAAGTTGCCTTCTGGGCGGTAATCATTAATATTTAAATTAAGTGCATTTGGATTGGTAATAGATTTAGCAAGTTCAAAATAAATTTCAGAATTAAATTCAGATAAGGTGCTTGTTTTTGCATCCCCTGAACGATCAACCACTTCAGAACCAAAAATTGGATCTACTAAAACACCTACAATTTTGAACATATCATTTGCACGTTTATGTTGCACATAGGCATAATCATCTGATTCATAATCCACTTCAATTTTCCCTCCTGATGGCAAATGGATTCTTTTTAAATTCCAAGCTGAAACATAAGAATCAACAAGTGATTTATCTGAGTCTACATAAGGAAAATCAGAAGGTCTTAGGGGGTCTATATTAACAGAACCAGTTAAACTAGTTGGTTGTGGTTTGTACGTTCCCCAACGATCAACACTTTTTGAATTATAGTTTGGATTTAAGGCTGAATAATCAAATTTATAGGAAGAGTAACGCCCTTTATTTGAATGTTGATAGGTAAAGTAAACACGTTTCAAGGTAAGTTTTCCATTGTTTCCACTTGAATTTCCATTAAGCGGATAGTTCAAACACAAGGTATAATCGTATTCAAAATGAACGACTTTTAATGGAATAGCTGAGCTTGAATTGGCTTCGTAATCGGGCAGTGAATACAAGGAAATACTATCCAATTTTTGCATTTTAGGACCACCTGCATTTAAGGATCCATTTTCATTCATACTTGTTCCATCTGCTCTTGCTGATGTGTGAAAGATCGCAATATGATTTTTTGATTTTATGTTCTGAACATACCACAGTTCCTTTTCACCAGAAGTGTAATGCCCTTTGTCATCCATATTGTCAGAATGTAACCCTTCTTCATAGTTGGCATAATCTTGAGTTGCAACAATTGGTGTGCGCCATAAGAAATTATTGATTTTCTGATAATTGATTGTCATATAACCACCTAAATCTCCTTTACTAGGGCCTTTGATGTTGTCAATATCCACATAATCAGGATTAACTACTGAGGTCAATAAGTAAGAATGCGCATAAGCTGGGGTAGTTTCAGAATTGAAGTAATTGTCAATTCCTTTATCGTTCGCAAGTGAATTATCAGAACCATTAGCATACCTAACTTGTGAAAGGTTGTGATTAATAATGTTGTAATTATTGTTTGGCGCACCAACAGCAAATGAAACCATTTTTTGGAAGTGACTATAAGCTGCAATTCCGTATACATATCTAGTTCCCTCTGTGTTTAAAACTGTAAATTGACCAATATGATGATTGTAATCTGCAATTCCATTTGCGTAACAATCAGGGTGCATTTCATTTACTCCTGCACCACTTTTTAATTCTTCATTGGTAAGCATATATACAACTTGGTTCCTTTTAGGTGTACCATTCTTTTTTTGGTAATAATCTGGATAAAATGTTGAACTAGATTTAAGGGTATTGTGAATTCCTGTCATACCATTGTATGGAAATTTTACAGCATTGAGTCCTCCAATTTTATTGAAATGAGCTGGGTCAACTTCCACCGATAATTCATTTGCCTCTCTGAAAAAAGTTTTACCATCTACGAAACCAATTGCATTTCTTGCTCTATTCTCACCGCTATCCCAATCACCACTTATATTCTTCATAAAAGTGCCCGTAACATCAAGCCCTCCTTTTAAAGTACTTCCAATATTCGTTTCTAAGTTTAAATCAGTTGAATTTGAAATAGTTCTCATATTTTCATCATGAACGTATCCAATTTCATTTCTAACTGGTCGGTAGCTTCCATTTATTCCATGTCCTATCGGTGAAAAAATATCGTAATTAAGACTTGTAACTGGTAATGCAGGTGTATTTTTTGAAAATCCGGCATCATTTTCTCTAGAAAAATCCAACGAAACTTTGTCTTTCGTATGACCGGCACCAAGGTTCATGTAACCATATGCAGGTGAAAGTTTAAATTTATCTTTAATAACAATTGTAGAAAAACTTGCGCTAAATGTTGCTGAAGCATCGAAACCAATAACATCAGGACCTAATTTCCAAGCAAAAGAACCTCCCCATATATTTGTCTCCATAGTAATATTTGGAGAGTAAGTAATATTCCCAAAATTGAATGTGCTACTTGCTGTACTTTTAAAAGAAACCGAATTTTTCTTAGAAGTTTTGAATATCTCTTTTCTTGCAGAAGCTGAAATAGAGGCAGATAAACCGGCTCTTGAATTCAAAGATGCACCGATGTTTAAGCTTCTCACTTTTGGAGATTCATCTACATCTCTCAGTGATAAACTTGGAGATAAAGTTGCTCCTCCAGAACTACTCCCACTAATACCTAATCTTGCATCCAATTTTAATCCTTTGATTGGATTTTTAGGAGAAAATTTTGGTGAAATTGAAATTGAGCTACTCACTCCCTGATAATTATTAAAATTTAGTGAAAGGCTACCTGCTAAACTTATCGGCCCTCCATATATTTCATTATCAGCACCTAGCGTTATACCTAGCGTTGTGTTTTTTTTCTGATTCATTTCTTTTGTAATCACATCGCCTTTATCTCCATTAAAATCATCAGGCAAACCCCTCAAAACGCGGTTCATTACACCAGGATTTAAGTTCCAGCCTAAACCAACCCAAGATGCTTCTTGATCCATAGAAACTCCAGCAGAATAAGCTATGTTTATAGGATAACCATCTACATCCATTAAAGGGATGTTGTAAGAAAAATCACCTGTAAATGGATCCACCATGTCTGATGTGCCAATTGGTGAAAAACTTTGCACTTCTGGTTGGTCAGGACCACCTGCAATAGGAGGTGTGAGACTTACAATTGATTCATTTTCAATTGACTTACTTTCAACCTGTTTTTCAGAATATAAATTAGGTAAACTATCTTTTTTCGAACGAGAAATTAGAAAAGCTTGATTTTGAATTTTATTGAAATTTATCCAAGTGATGAAACCTCCAGCTGTTGCTTCAGTGAAGATGCAACAAGCCAAAAATAATGCTCCGAGTTGAATACCTTTTGCTTTTTTTAATGTGTTTGAATTCTGCATTTTAGTATTATTTTGAAGTGGTTGATTTAGTTATAGTTTCAATTTTTAACCTTGGAAATTCATTTATTTTCTTTAAATCAAATTCAAAAGTGGTGTGCCCAAAGTCGTATAGCTTATCGCGAACTATGATTTTTAGCAGCTTAGCTCTTTTATTTGGTAATGGAATTGAGATATTGAAATTCCCGTAAGGACTTATGTTAAAAAGTCGTTCAAAATGGAAGTCAGCAATATTCAAAATCTGCCCATTGTCGATTTGATAGCTAATATCATTTCTGAAATTGAAGCTGTAGTAAGAAACACGTTCTTCAAAGCTTAAAGAGTCATTTTTTAAGTTTAAAAATTCTTTGTTTCCAATGCTAGGTACTTCCAATTGTACTAAAAAAGATAAAGCTGTTTGCGCACCTTTTTGAAAATCTATTGCTGCTTGTTCATCTTCATTTAACAACTTTAAGGTTGTAAAATCAGTTGGAATGAATCGAACTTTAGTTAAAAGTTCACCTTGGTTTTCAGTTTTCTCAAAAGCACTAATATTTGTTCTATAAAATTGTAAGAAGTCTGCTTTATTAACCTTTTTAGGAGGTTTGATGAAACTTACTATTCCACCTAAAAGCAAGAGTAGAGCACTAAATAAAATGGGGCTAATTATTGATTTCATTTTACTTCAAATTTGATTTGATACTTCTGTTTTTTGGCATTCTGTACCACAAGCTTGTAGATACCTAATGCTGGATTTGAACCAATTGTTAACTCATACAAATTAGAACCTGTTCGCTTAACATTTACCTCTTGAGCTAGTTGTCCTTCCTCTTGATTGAAAATTGCTTGTGCTTGAATCTTCTCATTATTAGGGTTATACAATTGGAATTTTAATTCATTGTCAAAATAATCTTCATCCAATTCAAAGTAAAGTTTTCCAAATTGCAAATCGTAAATTGCTCCGTCATCTTTGACTTTCAACTTATAATAAACAGGTTCCTCAGGTGGTAAAATCGAAATGTAAAACTTGTAGGTTTCTGACTTTAATGCCAAGACATTGTCGAAAATCTTTTGTACTTCCCAAGCATACCATTTTCCTTCCTCAAGTTCGGGAGCATCATACGGATAAAACAATTGATTTTGAGCTAAATGATCGACTAGCAACAATGGTGTATTCATCAAAATACCAGCGGAAGCATCTTGATTTTCTTCCAATTCAACCAAAATTATTTGATAATATTCACGCTCACTGTTAATCGGCAAAGCACCCCAAAGCGACCAAGAAAGTAAGGGATGTTTAGTATTGATAGTATCGCCATCCATAGGCATATTGAGTAATATACTTTCCTGAGCTTGCGAAATTCCAGCCAAGAATAGAAAGTAGAAAAAGAGCAATTTAAGTTTCATAAGCTATTTCAATTGATAGGTTAAACTTGTTTGTATGTAAAAAGGAAATCGTTCAAATCGAGTAGGGTCGTAGGTATTGTAAAAATCTCCAAGAATTAATTTTTCGACGCGTAATTGTAGATTCAATTGACTGGTCCAAGCATATTGTAAGCCTAAATGACCTCCAAATTGGACACCGTATTTGGAACTATTTGCCAATTTAATTCCTAATGAATAATCTAATTTTTTGCGTTTAAAGGCGAAAGCTTCTTGTACCAACCAGGTAGTATTTTGTCCACTTGTATCTGGTAAACTGGCGTTGAAATAGGCTAAAGTGAAGGTGTTTTTTCCATCTTCGAATCGCGTGGATTGATCAAAGCCAATATGCTTCAGTTGCGTTTCACCTTGACTAGTAGTAATTTTATAAAAGTCAGTTTGAAGGCTACTCACTTGTTTTACTTTCAAAATTTCATAGTTCCCACTTACCGAAAGGGATGCCATATAATTCAATGCTTGCGGAATGGAACTTGGCACTCTGAATTGTTGATTCAGATAATTAAATGTGCCACTTGCATTGATATTTTCGAATAACACAGAATTGATATTCATTCCATACATGGCTACTTTTCGAGTAGTATCTGAAATTTGATTCACGTTATCTTGATCGCTGCGATAGATAAATCCAAGTTGCGTTGAACCTGATAATTTGTGGCGTGTTTGAATTTCATAACGCAAATTATTGGGTTGCAAAACGCCCATACTCGCCATGTCAGCATCCGAATCTAAGAAGCGAATACTCGCAATAATTGAAGAGTGTATTTTCGTCAATTGTTGTGTCATGCGAAACAAACCTGTGTGTGTTCGTTCGCTTGAGAACAAACTCACAAAAGGCGAATTGCGCAAACTATCTTGGACTTGTAACGTCTTGGAAGTTTTGCCATAAACCAAATCGAAAGCAGTACCTTTTGAAAAGCTCGGAATCCAACGTGTATCTAATTCAATACCAGCGGCAGGTGAGGTGTTTTCCGTTGTGTCGGAACTAAATCCTGTTTCAATTCCTTTATTCATAAAACGTACTCCAATAAAAGCATGCGTTTTTTCTTTCTCGCCATAACCCGTTTTGGCAAAAACCAATAAGCGTTGTTGGCTTATTTGTTGAAAATCAAACTGATTGAAAAGGTTAGTTGTATTTTGTAAACTGTTTTGAAGTGCGTTATTCGTTACCATCAAATTGTTCATTGTAACACCAGCAGTAAGAGCAGCATACAATTTTCCTTTTTGAATTTCAAGGTCAATTCCTTTTACAGGTATGCTGTTTTTGCTTAAAGCACTTGTTTTTGGATAGGTCAAACCAATGTCTATCTTTTTAAACAAGCCCAGACTTTGAAGATTTTTAGCGGTGATTCCTTTTGAAAGTGCCATCCATGTTTCTTTTTGAGAAAGTAGATTTCCTTCCAAAGAATCCAATTGATTGCGGAAAGTCACCAACTTATCGACGTAAAATTGAACGGTATCAACTTGTTGTTTCAATTGTTCAATTTGTGCTTTTTTAGTTTCAAAGGCAAGTTGTAGTGAATCAGCTTGTTGTTTTGAACTTGCATATAACGCCTTTTTATGTTCTATTTCTTGCAAAATGGAATCTCTTTTTTCAGGCGAAATTGTAGCTAAAGAATCTTGTAACAAAGAATCTGTTTTCGCAATTTCAGCTTCTGCTTTTGTAATAGCAAGTTGTTTCAATTGCTCTTGTTGGGTTGCTATTTCACGTTCGATTCTCAACTTCAATTGTTCTTTAAGCAATTCGGTATATCCAAGCTTTCCGTTCAACTCACCTTTTTGTGCTGCAATGGTTTTGAATTGCTCACCCATCACTTCTTGCACTTTGGCTTCATTTAGTTTTGGCTGTTGCTTAAAGCGCTCGGTATCAAATGAAACACGGAAATAGTTATTGATTCCAATTGGGTTTTTCAGCGTTGCATAGCGATAGGCAATTTGAAAAGGAAGTTTTGCTATATCCGTTTTTAAACTGCCTTCTGTATGAAAAACGTGCATTGGTCGCAAATTGTCAGGCATGAAGTAATTTGCCAATTGTCCAGCATCGTAACCAATTGCAATTTGACCTGAAATCTCAGGTATGAAGCATTTCCAATTCAAAGTGCTGTCTTCATTCGTAAGGAGTTCACTTGGTCTTTTTCCTTTCAAATCAAAAGGTAATTGGATTTTTGGTATGGAGAAATTCTTGAGGTAGGATTGAATGATGTTACTATCGCCAAAAACGGAAACATACTTCGAACTATCACCTCCAAAGAGCTTGTCATTGATTTTTCCTTGTCCGAGAACTGGAAAAGACGCGATTTTGAATAGTAGTAGCATAAGTTGTATTCTGCGCTTCACAAGTTGTTTTTAGTTTTTAATTTCCTCTTCGTTCACGTTCATAGATGCGGTAAGTTAATTTTAGGAATCTTAAAAAGTTGAGGCAAAAACAAAGCAAAAAGTGCCCTTGAAAAAGTATAGCCTGAATTCTCAAAAAACGTTAAATTTCTTGAGGCCAAGTTAGAGTCTTGTTTCCTATTTTCAGCATCTTCATTTGTTGAAAACTTACAATTTTTAGCTTTAATCAATTGATAATAAACTAAATAAATCGAAATGTTAAAAATAAAATATACAGATTTACCTTTATGATTTTTAAGGGTAAAACCCGATGTATTTGAAGTTGAAAAATGCCGCTTTTTGAAAAGTTTTCAACATTTATTTACTCCTTTTTAAAGACGTTTTCAGGAAAATTGAAAAAAAAGAAAAAAAAGAAATTTGGTTTTATCGAAATTCAACAGATTAAAAGAGAAAAATCATCCATTTATCGGTGGCAATAAATTTTAGCAACAGATGCTCGGATATCAAAGGAATAAATAATAATCTGTGTTTCTCAGCGGTGATTTACTTTTCAACTTCAAAGGCAAACCGCAAAAGCTTTTACCACAGAGTCGCGGAGAAAGAGGAGAAAAGAAGAAAACTCATCCGTGCATCCGTAGCGATAAATTTTAGCCATAGATGCAAGGAAATCAAAAGAATAATGTCGGTGTAAACAAAACCTCTGTGCCTCTGTGTTTCTCTGTGGTGAATTGTTTTATAAGTGATTGGTAGTTATGTTTTAAAACCACTAATCAATCTCTAAAAGTTTATGCTTAATAGCATACATTGCCAAGCCGACCATGTTTTTTGCACCAATTTTCGCCATAATGTTAACGCGGTGTGTTTCAACGGTTTTATTTGAAATGAAAAGAATTTGAGAAATCTGTTGGGTAGTTTTTTCTTTACAAATCAATAGAAGCACATTCACTTCTCTTTCCGTTAACTTCGGGAAACTGTAAAACGGTTTTATACGTCTAGTTTTAATGAAATCACTGATTTGATTCAACGATACTTGACTACTGAAATAGTAACCTATTTTTATGACTTCTTCAATTGCTTGCACCACATCCTCAATTTCTTGCGTTTTCAATAAATAACCTCTGCCGCCATTGGCTATTAATCGGTCAACAAAAGATTCATTATTGTAAGAGGAAAGACCTAAGATTTTCAAATCTGGAAATTTTTTTATTAAAAAGTCTGCGGTATCCCAACCATTTAACTCAGGCATTTGCATGTCCATCAGCACAACCTCAATCTCTAAATCAGCAGGTTTTTCCTTGAACCAATTAATGATTTCTAGTCCATTGCTGGCTTCTTTAACCACAGCAATATTTTCGTTTTTTTCTAATAAACCTTTTATTCCGTGACGAACCAAGGCTTGATCATCGACTATAACGACATTAATTTTGGATTGCATGTAGTGGGATTTTTAGGTGAATACTTGCCATTTTACCATCAGAAAAGGCATATGAAATAGTTGAATGAAGGTTATTTACTCGCGACTGAATACTTTTTAAGCCATTTCTATCCGAAACACGGAGCAATTCTTTTACTTGATCGTTACTTAACCCAAGACCTTGATAGTTGAGGTGAAACTCCAGAAATTCAGAATTCAGATTTCCTTGAATCGCGAGCTCCGTTGTTTGACCGTGCTTGATGATGTTATTGATTGTTTCCTTTAGAATGCGGTAGAGGTTGAGTTCAGCGGAAACTAAAAACCGAATTTTTTCCAGGTTACTATTATACTGGATATGAAATTCATTCATAGCGTTAATTGCTTTTATTAACTCTAGTAGCGTGGCATTCAAGCCAAATTTCGCCAGAGTTGGAGGGGAGATACGATCTGAAATATTTCGGATAAGGAGTGCAGTATCAATAATTAAAGAAGATGTGTTTTCCAACGCAACCATTAGTTTTGGGTTGCCTTCTGCGTATAATTTGGCATCGTGGTTACTAATTTTTAGGATGGTCATCAAGGTACCGATTTCGTCGTGTAAATCCATGGCAATTTGCATGCGTTCTTGTTGTTCCGCTTTCATCGAAGCCTCATTGATTTGTCGCTCAAAGTTCACTTCCGCCTCGCGCAAAGCTTCCTGTTCACGTTCGATGCGTTTTTTGTAAAAACGAAAAAGGAGAATAAATCCTGTTGAAAAAACAAGCATGGCTAGTGTTCCAATTAAAGTAAACTGAAAAATGTTTAATTCAACCTTGTTTTCCATAATGAGTAAGTGATAATTAGTTTTGAAATCATTTCAATTACATTATGGATAACCCAAACAGATTGAGTTTGAGAAATTAGGTAGGGCAAAATACCGAATAGAATTATAGCACCTGAATTATAGAATAGCACTGAATAAGTAAAACCAAAATTTATTGCGTTTGAACTTTTACCATTTCTTATTATACTAATGATAAGCGCATAGATTGAGAGAGATATACAAACAGCATTTGATATTATTCCAAAACTACTTAGGTGATAATTTTTAAATAAAAAAAATCCAGTTACTAGAAAGTAAATAATGGAAATTATAAAAATTGAAATTTTATTTAATTGGAAATTCTTAAAATAAAAAGCGATTATTATGAATGTTGATACGATGTAATAATAAATTATTACTGGCAAAGTTGTTTGACCGAATGAAAAAAGTAAATAAGAAATTAGTTGTGAAAGAAAAGAGCTCGCTAGAAATGAAAAAACCAACAAATTGGAATTAATTATTTTAGGTTTCAAAATAAAAAAAAGTATGGGTAAAAAATCTACCCATACCATTATGTAAAATGAAATCAATATTGCACCCATTAACTATTGAGAGGATTACTTTGAGGTGTTGCTGGAGGACTTGGTAAACCACCGTCATAAACCTTCCCTGTTGTCATATCATTTCCATCTTTGTCCACCCCAACCATGACATTCGTTAATTTTCCATCTTCATTGATAGCGTTGTAGATACGAATCCCAACACAACCAGTTTGTGCAAGGAGGTCTTCATACACGTCTGCGGTGTAATAAACTGCTTTAGTAGCATTAGGGTAATTTGTTCTGAAGCTCTTTGTCATTTTAGACCCAGCTGCTAAGGTAATAATTGAACCTGCCATAATTTTTTAGATTTTTAAAGTTAATAATTTTTGAATTAGTCAAAGTTAGAAACCAAAAGTTACCAAAAATAGACTCCAAAATGAACAAAAAAATAATCCTTTGAAATACAAGTAAATAGCGAATTTAAAATCAAGGTTTACCCTTACAAAAATCAAGGTTTACCTTTAGGTGGTTTTGGCTTTGTTTTTTGAAGAATTGGCCTTGTTTTATACTTTTTAGTTTGAATTTGGATGTCATTTTTTAACGGAAAGATAAAAATTTTCTAATTCGGCAAGTGTTACTGGTCCGATTCCTTCCGTTTTCAAAGCAATCTTTTTGTTGGAAAGAAATTCTTGCAATTCTTCGAGGGTCGTGACGTTGCAAAACCGCAACCTGTTCTTGGCTTTTGATGAAAGTGTATCGTAGGCAGCGAATAAATCTAAAGTGTGATTTTTCATTTTGTAAATGGGTTTTTAGTCGTACAGAGATGTGTAGCTCCAAAGTAATAGACTATTTTGATGTTGCGCAATAGGTGTAAACCCCTATATTTTAGTTGTAGTTTGAAGGGAAAAGAGTAATTGTTTTTAATGGAAAGGATTTTTTAAACTACAAATTCAATGTGCTATAAAAAGCTTTCTGCATTTTAAAAATTTTAAAAATTTCCCATTTAATTTTTAAAATAAAATACGATTTACTTCAAAAAACCGCAAAATTCAATCTTTTTAACAAAAAATATCAGGGTTTATATTGATTGTGGGAGTGGGAAATTATTGGTTATTTGCTGGCTGAAAATTGCATTGGTGGAGATGAGAAAAAATACTTTTATTGCTAAGGTAAACCTCTTGAATTTTGAAATAAAAGTACATTTTTAGATTAAAAAAATGAAACAGACTTCACTAATCCAACGGGCATTTGTAATACAGGGGTTAGAATATTTTGAGTATAAATAAGTTACCAGCCATATTAAAAGACGACAGAGACGAATGAACAACAAAGAAACATTTTCAAAAAGACAAGGACTTTTTTCTATTAAGGAAAAGGAGATAACAGTTCGTGAAGACGCACCTGAAAGACTTCGTGGCTTTATTAAAATGGCATTTTACGACCTTAACAAAAATCCGTCTGACTTAAGAAATATTACATCAAGGGTTTTGAAAATTTCACCAGACAGTAATAATTGGTCTGAATTTCCAAACATTGATTGGGAAGTTGGTCAGCATCTAGAAAAATGCGAATGGTATTTAGTTTATGACATAATTGAAGTGATTATTCATAAACTTAACCCAAAGGACAAAGAAACATTTACCAACGAAATAAATGAATACTTCATATCAAATGGAATAGGTTGGAAAATCGTAAACGGACAAATTGAAACTCGTGGGGATGAAGTATTTGAGACCGCTGTTAAAACTGTAGTTTCAGTTCTTGATAGTGTTAAGCTGCAAACAGCTAAAACTGAAATAAAAGAAGCTCTTAACGACTTATCGAGACGACCAACACCAGACATAACGGGAGCAATTCAGCATTCCCTTGCTTGTCTTGAATGTGTAGCAAGGGAAACAACAGGAGATAAAAAAGCAACTCTTGGAGAATTAATAAAAAAGTATCCCAACATAGTTCCTAAGCCGCTTGATATTGCAATTGAAAAAATTTGGGGCTTTACATCTGAACAAGGAAGGCATTTAAGGGAAGGTCAAGCACCTGAATATTTAGAAGCTGAGTTAGTCGTTGAATTATCTGCCGCAATTTCAACATATTTAGGAAAAAAACTTGGTGGTACTGCAACAAAATCAGGAAGCGAAGAATTACCATTCTAAAAAATAAAATAATGGACAAAATAAAAGTTATAGAATTACATAAACAAATGATAAAAGACGGCAAAATTCCGACTATGCTTTATAAGCACACTTCTATTACGGACAATCTGAAAAATTCATTAAAAAAAGCAGAGCTTTGTTTTGCAGACCCAACATCATTCAATGACCCATTTGACTGCCAAATTAATGACCATACAAAATGGACGGATGAGCTAATTAAGGAATATGTTAGTTACACAACAAAATTAACTGGAGAAAAAATAAATCCTGACGATATTGTCCAAGCCAACAAAAATACCCCCGGCAGTTTTGCAAAACATTTCACGAAAACATTTAAAAAAACTCTTGCTAAAATAGGAGTAACTTGTTTCTTACCAAGTCCTGACAATTTATTGTTGTGGGCTCACTACTCAGCCTCACACAAAGGAGTTTGCTTGAAATTTGATATTACTAAAGACCCTGAGTTTTTTGGTTTGACTTTTCCAGTAAAGTATTCAAAAGATTATCCTGTATTTGACTACTTAACCGAAAGAAATAATCTTGCAAATAAAGCTGTGTTGACAAAATCCGATCATTGGGAATACGAAGCAGAAATAAGAACACTTCAAAAGACATTTGGAAAATATCCTTTCAAAAAGGAATGCTTAACTGAAATTATTTTCGGTTGTAAATCAGACCCAAAAGAAATTGTTGAGATTAGAAAAATTATTGTAGATGCAAAATATCCAAATTTGAAATTTAAACAAGTGAAACTTAGAGACAACCAATATGACATTGACATTTTGGACATCTAAAAAAAATACGGCTGGTAACATTTAACACAGGTTTAACAAAACAGCCAAATTCTGGAAACGAAAAACAAATTATTGAAAAACTTTAGATCTTGGATCGCAAATAAAACTAATTTTAACATAGACTACTTCGTCAAGTTAACAGACTTTAGTTTAAACATTACTATTGCCAACATTTAAGAACTAATCTGTTGTTAAACTTTTTGTTGACAAATCTGATGAAATAAATTGAGCGTTAATTCCAAATTTTTCAGGTAATTAAATTTTCAATAATTCTATATGTAAAAACCAAAATCTTTCTACATTTGCATATTGCATTCTGATTTACACGATATGAAGGTTTATCATGTACGGTTTTCAGGATGCTTTCTTTTTTACAACTCCTGTATTATTAAATGTGAAGAAATATTTTCAGATTTAAAAGAAACGTTGTTTTTTTGCAACAAAATATTTAGCAAAGGATTTTCCCAATTGTTGCTAACAAATTCCTTCCAATTTTGTGATTGTCCTAAACGCTTCAACGTGCTTAAAACTTTTCTCAATCGGAACTCATTTTCTATACCAAAGCATTAACTACATCTTACTTTTCTTCAAACTCTTTGAAGCTATTTTTGAATCATTTTTTTCAAAATCATTCCTCTATTTTGAATGCAATTTTTAAGAATCCGCAAAATTCAATCTTTTTAGTATAAAATATCAGGGTTTATACTGATTGTACAAGAATAAAATAATTATTTCCTTGTAAGCCAGAAATGACAAATCTTGTGACTTAAAAAGTTGAATGGATTTTTCTGCTTCAAGCTTGTTGATTTTCTCGAACAAGGTTGAAGAAAGAATTTAAACTATTGATTTAAAAAAAATGAAAAAACTAGAAAACGAAAAAGTGATTTTGACTTCAAATAATGACAAGGTCATTCTTACCGATCATCGCATTCACATGAAAGTGAAAGATTGGGGAATTGATTATTCCATCGGAATATTTTTGGAGGACATAAGCTCTATTGAAGTGAAGTATAAAAGCAGCTTGATTTTGCTTTTAGCGGGTATTATTTCTATCGTTGGAAGTGTATTTCATAAAGGAATTTAAAGTTGTACAAATAATTAAATTTTTTAAAGAATATGAAAATATTACACCTAACGGACTTTCATTTTGAATCAAAACTTAAATCGATTCAAAAAACACATAAAATGGTTGATAATCTTATCAAATCATTGTCTGATTGCAAACCTGATTTGATTCTTTTTACTGGTGATTTAGTTCAAAAAGGCGATTCGGTTGAAGACTTCTTAAAGGCTAAAGAATTACTTTTAGATAAAATAATAACGGAACTAAAAATTGAAAAAACAAATTTATTGATTTGTCCAGGTAATCATGATGTATTTCGAAATCAAGAATTACCTGATATAGCTGAGTCTATAGTGAGAATTAATTCAAATGATTTATTAGATGAATACGTTGTGAAAAATAATAAACGTTCACTTAACGCAAGCCTTGAAAATCTTAAAAACTACAATGATTTTTCAGATTCGTTTTATTTAGACCATAAGATTAAATGTGAAGACAATATTATTGATGGAATGTTTTCAACTCATATAAGAGTAATTGATGGCGTTGTTATTGGTATTTGCCTAATTAATTCTGCTTGGAGATGTATTGATTCTAAATCTGATTATGGCAATTTAAAATATCCTGTTTATTATTTGAATGAGGCAATTCAAAAATTAAAAAATTGTGAATTTAAAATTTTTGGAATGCATCACCCTTTAAGTGATTTTGCATTTTGGAATTCATGGGATCTTGAAGACTTGATTTATAAAGAGTTTCATATGATGTTTACTGGACATACACATAAAAAAAAGGATACTTTACAACTAATTGGTGGTGTTGGAATTTACCATTGTTCTTCAAGTGCAACTCTTTCTTTAAGTAATGAAGGGAACATAGGTTATAGCATTGTAACTACCGATTTAGACTCTTATCAACTTGATATTGATAAATTCCATTTTGTAAAAGAAATTGAAAGATTTGTTCATGAGAATACTATACATTCAGAAATCCCTGTAGATGAAGAAAAGAAGAAACTAAATAGATTAAGAACGTTGTTTAAAAAGCGTTTTAAAGAAAAGTCTGAAGAGGCAGATGATTTATTCTTATCTTACAAAGAAATTAAAACCAATAATTTTCTTGAACTTTTTAGTGAACCAATTTTAAAATCACAATCTGAGTTTAACCAAAAAAAGGAAAGTTCTAAGTCTTTTTCAATTTTAGATTTTATAAAAGAATCAAAAGATTATTTGATTATCGGTCGTGATAAAAGTGGTAAATCGGCAATTCTTTATAAAATCCTTTTGGAATCATTATCTAACTTCAAAAAGCATGAAGTCATTCCATTATATATTAATTGTAATAATTTCAATAATGTTTTATATAAATTAGATATTCCAAACATTCTTCGTGATTTTATTGAACTTAATCAAAGGGAATCTTTAGAACTACTCAAAGAGTATAAACTTTTACTTTTACTTGATAATTTTAATGATGAGGAATTGATTCAAAAAGTATGTGATTTTAAGAACAATAATAAAAATGTCTATTTAATTGCATCTACATCTGAAACTTTGTATAATACTTTTTCAATAAATTGGAATACAACAACAGGTTTTACAAATGTTTACATACATGACATAACAAGAGACGAAATAAGATCATTAACTAACAAATGGCCAAATATTTCACAAAAAAACAGAGAAGTTATTCTGGAAAAAATCCATAAGCTTTTTGCACAATTAAGCATTCCGTCAAACTATTGGACAGTATCACTCTTTATTTGGCTTTTCGAGAAAAATTCTAATCTTAACTTTAGTAATAACTTCCAATTGATTGAACTTTATATTGATAATCTTTTAGATAAAGATAATTTCGTTTTAAATTACAAAAGGAATAAAATTGATTATGAAGATTTGAAGGCGTATTTAGGTGAGTTAGCTCACTTTTTGGTGAAAGAGAAATATGAAAAGAACTACCTAATGTCATATAAAGATTGGGTTGACTTTACATCTGATTATAAAAATAGAAATAAGCGATTTGTCGCTGATGACCAAAAAATCATAGAATTACTTCAAGAAAAAGGGATAATTAAAAAAGAATTAACTGGAGTTTTCAGTTTTAGATTAAACGGAGTCTTTGAGTACTTTATAGGGTATTACATGTCTATAGATGAGATGTTTAGAAAAAGTATTATCTCTGACGATCACTTCTATTTATCATTTGGTAATGAATTAGAAATTTGTTCTGGATTTGATAGTTACAATGACAGATTTGTTAAAGATGTTTATGATAAAACTTCTGGGATTTTTAATGATTTAAATTCACAATATGATATTAATCGATTAGATTCAGTATTGGTATCCAAAATTGACTCTAGATTTCATATTAGTGATGGCTTTTCTAATAATATTAGAAAAGGTTTGTCAATGCCAATGAGTCCAGAAAAACAAGATGAAATTTACAAGATTTCAGAAACTAACTCAGATAATACAGGTAGTGTAAAAAAGAAAAAATTTTATGATTGGATAGAACCAAATGTAGATAATTATGAAAAAGCACTTTTCATTCTTGGAAGGGTATTTAGAAATTCTAAACTTAGAAACAATGATTTGAATAATGAAGTTTTTGATTTCCTTTTAAGTTCAACTTGCACATTGGCATTTGCGCTTATAGATGAAATTGAAGGTAAACAGTTTGACGAGTCAAAAACTTCTGAGGAAGAATTAGTTAAATTGATAACCAAATTTGTTCCAATTATGGCTCAAACTTATTTTAATGATGCAGTTGTCCAAGGGAATTTAGAAGTGATTTTAATAGACAAAATCAATGAGTTAAAAGGAAACCCTCAAGGAAATGAATTTAAATTATTGATTCTTTATTATTCTTTGATAGATCTAGATTTAAGTGGTCACGTCAATTATATTAAAGAAGTAATTGAACTTCTTTCTATACCAGTTTTGAAAAGTTCTTCAGTTTTAAAACTTTACTTATATCTATCATTAAAAGTAAATGGAAACAAGGAACTTCAGAAAAAGATTGAAGGTTTAATTCGAGAACAAGAAAAAAAGATTGATAGTAATCGTGAACGAATGGGGCAAATTGAGTCAAAAATAGCCAAAGTAAAAATAGCTAAGCCAAATAAGTAGAATTTTGAACAATTAAAACAGTGAACAATCTTGATTTGATAATTAAGTTTTTAGTCAAAAAGTAATCTGTATCATTTATTTGGCAACTCCTCCCCAAAAATTCTCCCTATCTTGTTCCCATCAATTTTTACTATGAGCAACCAAAATCCCGAACAGCGCGCACGTGACCTTATCGACCAAAAGTTGATCGCTGCTGGATGGCACATACAAGATGCCAAAAAGTTGAACCTCGCAGCTGGTTTAGGCGTGGCGATACGTGAGTATCAAACCGATATCGGACCAGCGGATTACGTGCTTTTTGTAGATAAAACGCCCATTGGAATCATCGAGGCGAAACGTGAAGAATTGGGCGATTCACTTTCAGTTGTGGAGGAACAATCAACCCAGTATGCAACGGCAAAATTGCGCTATCTCAACAACGGAAGATTGCCCTTTGTCTATGAAAGCACGGGGCATGTAACGCGTTTTACGAATTACGCCGACCCGAAACCACGCGCTCGAAATACCTTTTCGTTTCACCGACCTGAAACCTTGTTGCAGTGGAGCAAAGAGGACAAATCATTAAGAGGACGTTTGCATGAACTGCCCGTGTTGCCTGTGGAAGGTTTACGCGAGTGTCAGGTAAATGCTATTACTAACTTAGAAAAATCACTTTACGACCAACGACCAAAAGCATTGGTGCAGATGGCAACAGGTTCTGGAAAAACGTTTACAGCCATAACTTCCGTTTACCGTTTGCTGAAATATGCCAAAGCCAAACGCGTTTTGTTCTTGGTAGATACCAAAAATTTAGGGGAACAAGCCGAAAGCGAATTTCGTGCTTACACAGCCCAAGAAGACAACCGATTGTTTACGGAATTGTATGGCGTTACGCGATTGAACAGCTCCTTTATTCCCAACGATTCGCAGGTTTACATCAGTACGATTCAGCGCATGTATTCGATTTTGAAAGGAACCGAATTGGACGAAAGCGCCGAAGATGAAAACCCGAACGAACAAACCTTTCTTTCCAAAGAAGCGGTGCCAGTGGTGTACAACGAAAAAGTGCCCATCGAGTTTTTTGATTTCATCGTTATCGACGAATGCCACCGAAGTATTTACAACCTTTGGAAACAAGTTTTGGACTATTTCGACGTGTTCCAAATTGGCTTGACTGCAACACCTGACAATCGAACTTTTGGCTATTTCAACCAAAATTTGGTAAGCGATTATGGCTACGAAAAAGCAGTCATTGATGGTGTTTTGGTGCCTTACAACGTTTTTACGATTGAAACCCAAATCACCAAAGAAGGAAGTAAAATTGGCTTGGGAGAAAAAGTCGATAAGCGCGAACGTTTGACCCGCAAGAAATTCTGGGAAGCTGTGGACGAAGACATAGAATACAGTGGCAAACAACTCGATAAAGACATCGTGAATCCAAGTACGATTCGAACGATAATTCGAGCAGTAAAAGAAAATTTGCCGATGATGTTTCCCGATCGCTTGGACGAAAAAGGAATATTTGAAGTGCCGAAAATGCTGATTTTTGCCAAAACGGACAGCCACGCCGAAGACATCATTGACATCGTTCGCGATGAATTTGCAGAAGAAAACAAGTTTTGTAAGAAAATAACCTATCGTTCGGACGAAGACCCAAAATCGGTGTTGCAACAGTTCCGAAACGATTACCATCCGCGCATTGCCGTTACGGTGGACATGATTGCTACCGGAACCGACATTCGCCCCTTGGAAGTTTTGTTGTTCATGCGCGACGTTAAAAGCAGAAGCTACTACGAGCAAATGAAAGGCCGTGGAACGCGCACCTGTTCTTTGGAGGAATTGAAAGCCAAAGGCACGCCAGCAGCCAAATATAGCAAAGATCATTTTGTGATAATTGACGCAATAGGAGTGGAACAATCCCAAAAAACTGACAGTCGACCTTTGGAAAAAGCACCTGGCATTTCCTTGAAAGACGTTTTGCAGAGCGTTGCCGTTGGAAATACTTCTGAAGATATGTTGACGACGCTTGCCAACCGTTTGATTCGTTTGGATCGACAGTTGACGGACAAAGACAAGGCGAAATTTGTAGAAAAATCGAATGGAAAAACCATCAATCAGTTGGTGAAACAGCTCTTAACGGCTTACGATCCCGATGCCAATGAACAGATTGAAACCTCCGTTCGTGGTGCGATGCGTGGTGCAGCGCCGCTTGAGATTGAAGCAAAAATCAGTGCTGATAAAGCAAAATTGATTGAAACGGCTGTTGCTGCTTTTCATAACCCTGAATTGCGCGAGTTCATTGTGGACATTCGCAAGCAATACGACCAAATTATCGACGTGGTGAACATTGATAAGATTACGCAAATAGGGTGGGTGAAGGACCAAGAAGCCAACGCAAGTGCGACCATTTCTGAGTTTAAAGAATGGATGGAAACGCACAAAACCGAGATTACAGCTTTACAAATATTCTATTCGCAGGATTACCAGCGCCGTCGTTTCAGTGTGAAAATGATTCGTGAATTGTGCGAAAAACTGAAAGCAGACAAACCCTTATTGGCACCTTTTGCCGTTTGGAAAGCTTACGAACAGTTGGAAAAAACGAATGGTTCAACCAAAAATGAATTGGTGGCTTTGGTGAGTTTGATTCGCAAAGTAGTTGGTTTGGACAAAGAACTGACTTCGTATGACAAAACGGTGGACAGCAACTTTAAAAACTGGATTTTCAGCAAAAACGCTGGGCAGCACAACACCTTTACGGAAGCTCAAATGCAGTGGTTGCGCCAAATGAAAGATGTGGTTGCAAGCAGTTTCAGTATTGAGAAAGACGATTTTGATTTGAGCCCTTTCAACGCGGAAGGTGGTTTGAGCAAAATGTGGGAATTATTCGGCGAAGAAACGGATCAGATAATTGAGGAATTGAATGAGGTGTTGGTGGCTTAAGGAACCGACCAAACAGTTGGCGCGCGATGCATCGCGCGCCAACTGTTTGGTTAAAAAATAAATTATGAAAAGATTCAAAGATGGAACATCACGCGCGCAGTGGTGGAACTACGCTGAATCTGCTGCGTATTTTGTGACAATTGTAACAAAAGATCGCACACATTTCTTTGGAGAAATTGAAAATGGAAAAATGAATTTGAGTGAGTTAGGAAAAATTGCAGAAACTGAATGGTTGAAAACCTTTGAATTGCGAAAAGATATGCGGTTGGAAATGGGAGAATTTGTGGTAATGCCTGATCATTTTCATGCGATTGTGATAATTGGATTCAATTCGTACTATTTAAAAGCGGACTTAGTTCCAGGTAATCAATTTGGTCCACAGTCTAAGAATTTAGCATCGATTATGCGAGGATTTAAATCTGCTGTGACTACTTGGGCCAAGAAAAACAGTATGCCTGATTTTGGATGGCAATCGCGGTTTTATGATCATATCATTCGAGACCAACGTGCATTTGAAAATATAACAAACTACATAAAAGAAAATCCAGCAAACTGGCAGAAAAAGAAATTAAATGGTGTTTTGGAAGAATAGAAAAAAAGAGGAACAAAGTGGGTGCGCGATGCATCGCGCACCCACTTTGTTCCTCTTTTGGTTGGGGGGATAAAAAAATGATTGAAACAAAACACAAGAAAATTAAAACAAATTCAAATTAGAAATGATAGAGCAAAAGTTTATTAATTCATTTTTTCATCTTATTTTTGCATCAACATACTCACCCCGCTTCCCGTTGAACAGCGCGCTTAGGGTGGGTTTTTTATTTCCTAAAGTTTCTATTCTCAAAGGAAAACAATCCACAACTCTAAACCACATTCAATGAAAATAGTTATCCTCGGCGCTGGAGCATCTTATGACTGCATAAATAAATACCATGAAAAAGGGCATGAATTAGATGAAGTGCTAAAATGGAGACCACCATTAGGAAATGACATTTTAGGTTCAAGAAAAAATTTTAGGGAAATCTATGATTTATATCCTGGTGCTCAAACTTTTAGCCATGCAATCAATGCAAGTAGTGACATTGAAGATTTCTTTCAGAAGAAATGGTCACAAGCAATTGAAAAAGGTGATAATGTAACATTAGCTAATTTAATCAATACGCAATATTGCTTTCAACATTTGTTCTTTGTAATTTCTCAGCATTACTCTAAAAATATAGGTTCTAATAATTATCAGATTTTACTTCAACAGGCGCATGATTATACGGTGCAAACTGGTGAAGAAGTTGCATTTATTACTTTTAACTATGATTTACTATTAGAGTATGAATTGCTGAAAATTTATGCACCTTACGACGATATTAATCTAGATACCTATACAAAATATCCTATTAAAATTTTTAAGCCACATGGTTCTTGTAATTGGGTAAGAGAGTTTAAAGATTGGGTATCTTATGATATTGTTTCTAATTTACTAATTCAAAAAAGACCTTTAAGTGAGTTGGAAGATAAACTTGAGAAATTGATAAAAATTAATTATTTCAACTTTGAAAGTTTTAGGAATCCAAAAACAAACAATGATTTATTCCTTTCGCAAAATATTGAATTTGATTCTTTTAGAGGTTATTTCCCTCAATTACTCATTCCTATGAAAGATAAAGATGAATTTGTTATGCCTAAAGAACATGAGGCTCAAATGGTTGAGTGTTTGAAAAAAATGACGGATTTATTAGTAATTGGCTGGAAAGGGCAAGAAGCAACATTTTTAGAAGTATTGAAAGGATTAGAAATAAAAAATGAAATCAACCTTACTGCAGTAACATGTGGCGACAAATCACTTGGACAAGAACTTAAAAAAGCTATTCTATCGTTGAATGTTTTTGACTTTAAAGATCCAGTTTATAGTGTTGTTAAAATTAGTAAGAAGGAATTGGAAAATTATTCGAGTATTTCAGATGGATCATTTAGTTCGTTTTTACTTCATAATTCAAAAGACAATAAATATGTTTTTTTTGAACACAATAAATCAAAAATATGAGTAACTGGCAAACTAAAAAACTTGGGGAAATCTGCAATTTCATTGGAGGAGGAACTCCAAGTAAAAACGTTCCTCATTTTTGGAATGGTGAAATCCCTTGGGCTTCAATTAAAGATATAAAAGGGCAATTTCTAACTAAAACATCTGATTTTATTACGAAAGAAGGATTGGAAAAAAGTGCTTCTAATTTAGCTGATATGAATGATATTATTTTGGCCACAAGAATAAATCCAGGAAGACCAATAATTACAAAAATTCAAACTTCAATAAATCAAGATTTAAAAATAGTAAAACCTAAAATTGAGATTGATAAAACATTTCTTTATTACACATTTAAAAATATTGAAAATGAGGTTGTTAAATTATCTAATGGGACTACAGTTTTAGGAATCACACTTAATTCATTGAATGATATCCAAATCCCTCTCCCAGACCTTGCCACCCAACAATCCATTGTGTCAAAAATCGAGGAATTATTTAGTGATTTAGACAAAGGCCTTGAGGATTTAAAGAAAGCGCAGCAACAGCTCAAAACCTTTCGCCAAAGCGTCTTGAAATGGGCATTTGAAGGAAAGCTTACCAATGAAAATGTAAAAGAAGGGAAGTTGCCGAAAGGGTGGGAGTGGACTAATTTTGAAAATGTATGTGTGAAAATTGGGGATATTGATCATAAAATGCCTCAACAAATAGAAAAGGGATATCCATATGTTTCAACAAAGGATTTTACTAACGATTTTAAAATATCTTTTGATAATGCCAAATACATTTCAGAGGAAGATTACCTTAACTTATCTAGAAAAATAAAACCTGAAAAAGGTGATATTATCTTTCCAAGATATGGAACAATTGGTAAAAATATTTTAATTGATTTTGACAAAGATTTTTTAGTTTCTTACTCATGTGCAGTAATTAAACCTAATCATTCCATTGTAGATTCAAAGTACATTTATTTATATTCTATTTCACCAAAAATATCAGATGAAATCAGGAAATATGTTGTAGAAACTACTCAAGCAAATATAGGAATTGCATCAATTAAAAGTTTTGTTTTTCCACTTCCACCTCTCGAAGAACAGCAGCGCATTGTTCAAGAAATCGAGAGTCGTTTGAGCGTTGCGGATAAGATGGAAGAAGGCATTTCACAAAGCATACAAAAAGCAGAATCCTTGCGCCAAAGTATCTTGAAAAAGGCATTTAGTGGGGAGTTGGTGTAAATAGATTAATTATTCAACTTTTTGTTTTTCAATATATTGTATTTCTAAAAATTCTTAAACGTTCAAATTTAAAGCAAATTGAAAAGTACTGAAAATTATAAAAATTTTGATTTTGAAATAGAGCAAATAGAACACATTAATTCTTTGCAAAACAAAGAAATTGAAATTCATGGATTACACAATTTTGATTCAAGAATCAATAAACAAGGAACGAAATTGTTTTTGGAGTCAAATACGAGATATGACGAAAGTGATTTAGATGGAAAATTGTCTTTTACTTTAAATGATAAAAATTTCATCATTGATAAAATTCATTTAAAAAGTACCTCTGTAAGTGCTAGTGTTGATTCACCCTATAAAAGTGTAAGTACTTATGAAATCAGAAAGGTAATTGAAAAAGATTTCAATAAAAAAAGCACATTCAAATTGTTTTATAGAGTTGATATTGAAGAAATTAAATCTTTTATATATGAATTTGAAACAATTCGATATTGTGATGAAAAAAAAATATATGCTTATGATTGTTTAAGAATTTCTATTGACAATATAGTTTTTGATATAGTTCAGTGCAAAGGTAAAACTGTTGGATACTATTTAATTGAGTGTCATAGTGAAATGGATTTCAATGAATTTTTAAAGGTTTGTTTTTCTATAAAGTTAGCATTGGGCTTTATGACCAAAAAGTTTTTGGGTGACGAAGAATATGTTTTTGATAATTCAGGAAAGCTTTATTATTCAAATAGTATCCGTCCTAGTTGTAAAGGATTGTATAAACCTATTGATACTCACCCAAAGTCTTTTAAAGATTTAGACAATAACAAGAGGCAAGAAATTTACAACAAATTGAATAATTTTTCTCTTGAAAATCTATCAGCTTTTGTAAGTAAGATTCACCATAATTCTGATTTTTCTATGGCAATTTTGGTGATTTTGGAAGTGTCAGATTCTAGATCTTTATTGATTATTCCTAGCGTGTTTACTGTTGTTATTGAAACGCTATCTAAGTGTTTTGATACAAACAGTGAGTTAATTAAAATCCCAATAAATGATAAAGAAATTTCTTCAAAAATTATTAATGAGTTAAATGATGTAATTGATTCAAACAGTCATTTATTAGATGAAAAGTCAGTTTTAAAATTGAAAAGAAGACTAAAAGAAATAAATAGACCAATAAATAATAAGCGATTAACTAACAACGAGAAACTTACTCGCCCATTCGAGGACCTTAATATTAAATTGTCACTTCATGATATTGAGATAATTGAAACAAGAAATGATTTTCTCCATGGCGACATTTCCATCAAGCGAAAAGAGTTTGAGAATGATGAGGAAATCAATGATTATTTACTTTATGTTTCTGCTAAACTTTATACTTTGTTGAGTAAATTGATTTTTAAAAGTATTGGATATGAAGGATATATTTATAATAATTCCAAATATTTGGAGAAATATATAAATATTGAAACAGATGAAGATTATTATGAATTTATATAATAGTGTCAATTGAAAATATTGCCAAATTGTAGTTCAAAATTGTTAAAAAACAGATAAAATTAACTTTTAAGTTATTTTTTATTCGTAATATTGAAATAAATGAATAGTTTTACCGTTGAAATTCTTGATGATGAAGGATCTAAATGTACAATTTATACTGTGCGTAAGGAAGGTGCTTCAATGTCAGAAACGGAAAAATTTTACGATAAACGGAAAACTACATTGTCTAAATATGGACGAGAATTTCAAGAACTAACCAATCTATTAATTAAAATAATAGGAGACCAAGATGGCGCACTTCCAGAATATTTTAGAGATGAAAGAGAGGCAGATGCTTTGCCTCCTAAAAAAGAAATTGATGTAGATGATTTACAAGTTTCTTTTTTCAATTACCCACTTAGATTATATTGTTTACGAATAGATAATGATAAACTTATAGTTTTCAATGGTGATGAAAAAACGAGTTGGAAAGCACAAGAAGGAAAAACTAGAACTTCATTCATGGAAGCCCAGATTTTTGCTAAGAAGATTAAAAATGCAATCCGTGAAGGAATTTTAGATTTTGAAGAAGAAGAAACAATAATCTATTAAATTAAACGCAAAATATACAGTATGAGAGCAAAATTTTTGCAGGAAGTCATTGATGAAACTCCCAAAGATGTGGAGATTTTCATGAGATGGTATGCTGATTTAACAGTTCGAATCAATCGTGTGTTAAAAGAAAAAGGTATTTCTCAAAAAGAATTGGCAGAGTCTTTAGGAAAGAAACCTTCTGAAATCAGTAAATGGTTAACGGGTGAACATAATTTCACCTTGCGATCATTAGCAAAACTTCAAGCTGATTTGGACGTAGAATTAATTCAAATCCCGTTTGCACATAGTCAAAATAATAGGATTCACGGTGAATTTAAAATGACTGTTTCAAGAAATACCCAAATTGTGGATTTTAAGAAATTTGAAAAATTTGATTATAAACAAAACACTAATAAACATATCCGTGTCGCAAGTTAAAATTGTTCCTGATAAAATTCATTTAATTGGTTTTAGGATATTACATGCTGAAATCAATAGCCCATTTGAGTTTGAAACTGATAAAATTGCATCATTCAATAATGATGTTAATTTTGAAATGGCTTTCAATTTGGATGATAAAATGGTTAAAGCTGACTTTAGTGTAGAAATACAAACTATCAGCACTGAAGAGACAAATGAAAATGAGGCATCAGCTAAATTCGAATTTGTTTTCATATTCAATGTTGAAAATTTAGATGATTTGGCAAAAATCATTGATGAAAATACATTAGATATCAATGGAGGACTTTCAAATGCACTTGCTTCCATTGTCTATTCTACAAGTCGAGGAATCTTAATGACACGCTTTCAAGGAACAGCAATGTCTGAATTTATACTCCCAATAATCGACCCTAACGAATTGATTAATAAAAGAAAATAAAATTATGATTAGTCCTTATTCTAACAAAGAAATGGAAATTCAAATAGAGAATAGAACTTTATCATTTAGAGATCAAAAATTTAGTTTTTTGCATAAATCCTATTTTTGTTCTGAATCAAAAGAGCAATTTACAAGTACTGAATTAGATAATCAGAACATTGTTCAAGTTTACTATCAATATTGTGTTTTGAATAAAACGACGATAAATCTCGAAATAACTAATTTGATTAAACAGTATTATCCAAACTTTAAATGAGCAAAGAAAATTCAGTAAACGCATCCAGTATAGTTAGTAAAGTATGGGCTTTTTGTCAAACCTTACGCGACGATGGTGTGGGTTACGGCGATTATTTGGAACAATTGACGTATTTGTTGTTCTTGAAAATGGCTGATGAATACAGCAAACCACCTCACAACCGCAAAATGCCGATTCCAACGAATTTCGCTTGGGATACACTGACTAGCAAAAGTGGTAGCGAATTGGAATTGCATTACAATACCTTGTTGCGTGAATTGGCCAAAGAAAAAGGAATCTTGGGGCAAATTTTCACGAAAAGCCAGAATAAAATACAAGATCCTGCAAAATTGTTCAAGCTCATAGCACTCATCAATGCTGAAAGTTGGATTTTGATGGGCGTGAAAGATAAAGGCGATATTTACGAAGGAATCTTGGAGAAAAACGCCGAAGACACCAAAAGTGGAGCAGGGCAGTACTTCACGCCACGTCCTTTAATCAAAGCGATGGTGGAGTGTTTGCGTCCAGAACCCATGAAAACCATTGCTGATCCAGCTTGTGGTACAGGAGGCTTCTTTTTGGCAGCTTACGATTGGATTGTAGATAACCGAGAACTCGACAAAGAAGAGCGCAAATTCTTGAAATACGAAACGTTCTTTGGAAATGAAATCGTTGCCAGTACGCGCCGTTTGGCTTTGATGAATTTGTTCTTGCACAACATCGGCGACATTGATTCGGATAATTTTATTTCACCCAACGACTCGTTAATTACCGATTCAGGAACGCGCTACGATTACATTTTGGCAAATCCTCCATTTGGGAAGAAAAGTAGCATGACTTTTACCAATGCTGAAGGCGAACAGGAAAAAGAAGATTTGACTTATAACCGTCAAGATTTTTGGGTAACCACCAGCAACAAACAATTGAACTTCGTGCAACACATCCGAACGATGCTAAAAACCACTGGTCAAGCTGCTGTTGTGCTTCCTGACAACGTTTTGTTTGAAGGCGGAGTGGGTGAGACGGTTAGAAAAAAACTCCTTGAAACGACTGATTTACATACCATTTTGCGTCTACCTACAGGAATTTTCTATGCCAATGGAGTGAAGGCAAACGTCTTATTTTTCGACGGAAAACCTTCTAGTAAAGATCCTTGGACAAAAGAAGTTTGGGTGTACGATTACCGTACAAACGTGCATCACACTTTGAAGAAAAATCCACTGAAATTAGAGGATTTACGCGATTTTATACAATTGTATAATCCTGAGAATCGTCACAAACGTAAAGAAACCTATAATTCTGATTCCAACCCAGAAGGACGTTGGCGAAAATTCTCTTATGATGAAATCATTGCCCGTGACAAAACAAGCTTGGATATCACTTGGTTAAAAGACAAATCACTCGCTGATTTAGACAATCTACCTGATCCCGACCAATTAGCGCAAGACATCGTCGAAAACATCGAAGCTGGACTTGAAAGTTTCAGAGAGATAGTGGCGAAGTTGGTGAAATGATTCAAATTTGATTTCGTAAAAGCAGACTTTCAATTATCTTTGCACCCCATGTTTCCCGAAGAAGAGCAATTACTGAATCCCATTCTCATTCATTATCTGAATCAGCCTATTGATGCTATTTTGTCGGGTGAAATTCAAAATGCAATCAAAATCACACGAACTGCAAGTTTGACATTTATTCTTCAAAAAAAGAAAACACCTGAATTTACTATTTCAATTGATAAGGAAGGTTTGAAGGGAAGTTTTTTGGTAGAAGATTGTACACTTGTAAAAGGTAATATTTCCCCAGAAGACCACAAACGCATCAAAGCATTCTATGCCGATCCGAAATCACAGGTTATTTTGAAGAAGGTTTGGTTGAGTAGGTAGGTAGGAGTGTTCGATGTAACGAAATGTATTTTATTAAATATGTGTTTATAGAAATATGTGTTTTTTAAAATACATTTTAAATCTAATTCGATTTAAAATTTACATTTTCCGTTTGTTCATTAAGAGAAAAAAAGAAATTAATTTTCCTTTAACTGTTTTAGGATAAGGAATAACAAAAAAAAGCCAACTGAAAAAACAATCGGCTTTTTTGTTATTGATTTTGTCTATTGTTTATTTCCAGTAACATTGTAAATACAAGTTTCATCATCCTGAACATAATATTCACTGATGTTTAAAGTAATTGTATTTCCATTTAATTGACCTGAACCTGAGTAATTAAAACCTGAAATACTTTGATTGTCAATTGTCAAAGAGGTTCCGTTCACAGTTAATGTAAGAATCATTCCATCAAGGTTTAAAACAACTTTATTTTTAGCTGTTGAACTTGCTGTAATAGTAATAATTTCATTTGAGAAACTATTAGAGCCACTTAAGTCACAATTTACGGTTCCATTCACTAAATAAGAACCAATAACAGCATCTCTGTCGAATGTGCAAGAACCGTCATCCTTTTTGGCTTTCGAAGAATAATTGTTCGCCATAGAATCCGTACATCCTTCTTTGGAACATGATGTAACTGAGGATAAAACAACAGCAACACTTAAAAATAAAATGATTTTTTTCATAATAATTGATTTTTTAAATTAAACCCAAAATTAAGTCTGCTTAAAATTTACATCCTGTACTTTAAATTCATAAAATGTAACTTTTTGTTATGAAATAATTACTTTTAGCTTCTAATTAGATTTAAAATGAAAATCGGTCAAAAAATCAGAAAAATAAGGGAGATTAAAGGGTTTAGCCAAGAAAATCTTGCATTCGAACTTGGGATGTCAGTTACAGGTTACGGAAAAATAGAACGTGATGAGGTGAGCGTGAATTTTGATAAACTAGAAAAAATATCATCTGTTTTAGGTGTAAACCCAGAAACAATAATCGGATTTGATGAGAATGTAGCTTTTAACAACTTCAATAGTAAAATTGAAAATCAAATAGGTCATTATGAGATGCCTAAAGAAATGAAAGAACTATATGAAGAAAATATAAAACTCTTAAAAGAAAAAATTGAGCTTCTTGAAAGTGAAATCAAAAGGCTTAAAGTATAAAACACTAAAAATTTCGCTTATTCTCGTTATTCGTGAAAGTCCTTGAGAACTTACCTTGTTCTAAACTAATATTCCTTTTGGTTTTCTTTAGGTTTTCATTTAAAATAGATAAAAGTTGTTCTTTCTTATTGGACTTAAATTTCTAATGGATTTCTAAAGAACGTAAGAGAAAACAACATCACATCCCAAAGGAATTTCTTTACATTTCATTAGGATTAAAAAGAAAGTAAAAACCTTTATTTGTGACCAAACGCATAAAGACAATTCCTTTAGAAATTTACTGTGGTTGTTTAATGTTTTCTTATAAGTCACTTTAGAAAAAGGATTGAATTTTTTAAACGAAATTTTCACAATGTTTGAAATAAAGATTTTCATTTCGTCAATGACATTTGTTACTCGATTTAAACTTATTCTTCTCTTATAAGAGTTTTTTTATTTGTATTTAGAAATATTACTCATTGAGTTCAATAGAAGGATCATTATGTTAGTGCACTTACTATTTTATTTATGTTAGTTAAAAACACTTATTTCTAGTGTAAAGTGGATTTAAAAGGGTTTTATTAAAAATAGAAGAAAGAGCTTACAATTATTTTGAAAATAACTTTGAACATTTTGTAATGCTTGTTCATACTTGTCTTAATATTGATGAAAGAAATTAATGAAAGTAATCAGTTCAATGAAGCACGGAATAACAAATGAACGATTTATTATTCCTAAATACAAAGCTAATAGTTGCTTATCTTCAAATTAAGAACAGTGTGAAAAGACACCAAAATTTATTACTCTTCTAGTAAAATCAAGACTTTTATAGAAGAATCCCGAAAATTCTCGAGATTCTCGAAATTTCTCAGGGAAATTGCAGAAAAAACTATATGGCATTCTTTACATTTTTCGTAGTTCTCAAGGTTTTTAAGGATTTCTCAGGGTAATTCGGGATTTTAGATCACGACTTTAATGAAATTGTATAAATAATCTATTTTTGTTATGCAATTGTGCAATAGATAAATGGCTTTCAATTCAATCTTGTTTTTTTTGGATTTTTATTCGTTGAATAACAAATAACGTCGCTAAATAAGTCAACTGAAATCATGATTTTTTTCAAATATCTTTGTACTTTTTAATTTTTATGCTCAAAGCAATTATAGTAGAAGACGAACCTACAGCACAGGAAGTACTAACGGACTTATTATCAATCTACGTGAAGGATAAAATAGAGGTTGTTGGTAGCTGTTCTACTATTGAGAATGCTGTTGAATTATTATTCAAAAGAACTGACATTCAGTTAATATTCTTGGATATCCAACTTGGAGAAGGTCGTTCTGGATTTGAGTTGTTCAAATATTTAAGTCCAGAGAAACATACAGTTATATTTACCACCGCCTTTGAAAAACATGCCGTTCAAGCACTAAAGCTAAATGCAATAGATTATTTGGTAAAACCAATTCATTTTCCAGATTTAATTTTGGCAGTAAATAAAGCAATCGAGACGTTGAAGTTTAAAGCAAACTCGGCTTATTTAGAAACAATTTACCACGAATTAAAAAACCATAACCTTGATTTAAAATTTAATAAACTGGCTGTTCTAAAAGGGGAAGAATACATATTTATTCCTTTTTCTAGGATAAATTATTTGGAAGGTGACGGAAATTATACTAAAATCTTTACTTTAGATGGAGATACCTTTCAAACTCCAAAAACCTTAAAAACTTACGAGGAAATATTACCGAAAGAACTATTTTATAGAATACACAAATCACATTTGATTAATTTAAATTGCATAAAAAAATACAATCGTATAGATGGAAATCTCGTTTACCTACAAAATAATGTTTGTCTCTCAGTATCAAAACGCAATGCGGAAAATTTCTTACGTATTATTCAGTCTGGCGTTATTGATTCTAACTAACGCTTCGTACGCTCAAAATTATACTTACAGATTAATTACAACAAAAGATGGTTTACCATCATCCTCAATAACAGGTATCACAAAAGATAAGAATGGCGTTATTTGGATAGGTACAGAAAAAGGCTTATGTTACATTTGTAATGGTAAAATTCAACAATTTAAAGGGTTACCTGACGAAGGAGTACTATCTCTATTTGCAAGTTCTGACGGCTCTATATGGGTTGGTCTTGGAATAGAAAAGTTTTTGGTTAAAATTAAAGAGGGTAAGGTAATATCTTATACAAATGAAGCTAAGTCCAAAAAAAATGGTTTGGTTTTATCTATGTTCGAAAATGAAAAACATATTTATCTAGCTCAAAATGATGGTATAACGGTCATTTCTCCAGAAGGAAAGTTTAAACCTTTAATGAATAAAATCATTTCTGATACAATGATGTCTTATTGGACAATTGATTTTTTTAGTAGAAATAATAAAGTTTATACAACAAGTCTTCTTCGAGGTATTAATGAAGTAATTATACGCAAAGGTGATGTTGTTTTTAAAAATATTTACAGAGGTGATTTTTTATACGGTTCAATTTGTTCAGACAATAATTTGATTTTAACTTTTGATCCTGAAGCAAAGCTTTTCAATGCTGATAAATTTCTAAGTCGAAAAAACCAAGAGCCAATCAAAACCCTTACTGCACGAAGACCAGCGGTCTATACAAAAGACAAAAGCAATAACATATTTGGTGGATGTTACAATATGAATTTTGGCGTACACGGACTAATTAAACTTAATGCGAATTTTAACGAAGAACTTCTTATACCTGAGGTTATCTTAGGTCAAGAGATATTTTTTGACAAGGTCAATAATGATATTTATTTTGGAACTGCTTCCGGTTTATTAATAATTAACGCTTCACTCTTTTCCAAAGCATTTCATCTTAAATCAGATATCGATAATGATTCTTTCATTTCGAGTTTTCCAGTAAGTAATGGGGTAGTTGCTCTTACTAACGAAGGACTTGTACAGCTAAATGAAAAGAATGAAGTTATTAAGAAAATTACAATAGGTGAAATGGTCAATGTGGCTATGAAGCCAAATTCAGATGGCTTAAATTATTTTAGGAATTATATGCTAAAAGAATGGAAGTCTAAATCAATAAGCGGTATTCAATTGGAATATTTAAAGCTAGTCAATAACAAATGGATAGTGTTTTCGAAATTTGGATTTTTTATAATCAACAAGCAATTTAAAATTGAAGATTTTATTCCAATAATAGCCACAACCTTCAACTATTCAGCCAAAGGAGAACTATTATTTGATCTAGACTTTATAAGTTTTATGGCTTTGGAAGCAAATTCAAACAAAACAATTATTTACGACTGTTTCCATCAAGAGAAATTTACTTTCAAAAAAATGAAAGGAATTGAAGTTTTTGGTAAAAAAAACATATTGATTTCCAGGGATCAAGGGGCTTTTTTATATGAAAACAAATCGCTTAAAAAACTTAAACTTGAAAGATTAAATTCATCAGTATTCAATTGTACATCATTCCAAAATAAATATCTAGTTATTTCAAATTTAAAAGGCGAACTTTTATTTTATGATAGTAAACAAAATTTTAAATTGGTAAAAACGATTGAGAAATCAGCATTTTATGATGAGTCATTACTAGACCTCAAAGGGAATGAGAATTACCTTGTCTTTATAACTTCCAAAAGAATTTTTATTTGGGATGGGAATAGCTTAAAAAATTATAATGAATACCAGAATGGAATTGATTTATATAGTCGAGTTAATTTAAATGGAAAAAATCTTGTTATATACGGTTCAAACTCGATTCTAAAACTGGAACTTCCCAAGCTAATAAAGGAGATTGATAAGAAAATCGTTTTTAACGTTACTAATAAATTTACTAAAACGAACGAACCAATATTTAATAAGTCAAACCAATTTTTTGCCAAAAAAAATGCGATTTATTTACAATTTTTGTCATTCAATGAATTGGATTTTGATGTTTTACAAGCATTTTATCGCACCAATCAAAATGATTGGATAGAAATAGATCAAAACGGAAAAATCTATTTACAGAATTTAGATTTTGGGGATACAAAAATTGAATTTAAAGTAAACGATAAGAGATCAGGTGAAGTAACTTGGAAACAAGCATATACTATAAGAAATCCTGCTCCTTGGTATTTACAATTCTGGGCAATTTCTCTTTATGTTATCTTGTTTTCTTCAATTCTTATTTTGTCAACACGATTTTTTATTATCAAATCAAAAAAGAAAGAAATTGAAAGTTTGACGTTTAAAAACAGATTAAATGAATTACAAATGGAAGCATTACAATCGCAAATGAATCCTCATTTTGTGTTCAATGCACTAAATTCAGTTCAAAAATTCATCTTAAATATTGATCAAGAAAAGGCATTGCTATTTTTGAACCAATTCAGTGTGCTTATCCGAAAAGTACTTGATTTTTCTAGTTTAAAATCCATAACCATCGAAGAGGAAATAGCGTTTCTTAATTTATATTTGACCATTGAAAATCAGCGTTTTCAAGACAGTATAAAAGTGGAAAAAGTAATAAACTGCGATGACGAACTATCAATTCCACCTTTACTAATTCAGCCTTTGATTGAAAATGCCATCATTTACGGTTATAGAAGCGAAAAAGGAGAAATGCTTATTTTCTTTTCAATAACTCAAGAAGACAAAACACTTCGAATTGAAGTAAGAAATGAAATGAATCTAAATATTACAAAAAATCACACTTTTCAATCCAAATCAACTGAAATCATTCAAAAAAGATTAGCTCTTTACGACACGAATGCAGTATTGAATACAACGATTGATGGTTCATTTTTCATCGCTACAATACTTCTTCCCATAAACGATTAATAAGGAATTTCAACGGTAAATCAGCAATAATTCCGAAAGGTAAATCGCTAGAAATCCTTCATTTTATGTATTTAGTTTTGGAATCAATATAGTTCCATTCTAATGAAAAATGTTTCGTGTTTAATACTTTGTTTGATTGTTACGTCAGTGTTTTATTCCCAAACAATTACTCGTTCTTCAATAGGTTCTTTTGGCTCAAGTGTTTCAAATGATGGAATAACAATTCAACAAACTTTAGGTCAACCTTCAATAGTTACAAATGAAATCAATGAGGAAGGAACAGGTTTACGACAAGGATTTCAGCAACCGATTTATTTTGAAGTTGAAAGTAATGAATTGAATGCAACGTTATTCCCAAATCCAAATAATGGTCAATTTTCATTTCAAGCTGAGTTAGAAGAAAGCGTTTCTTATTCTTATGAGTTATATGACCAAAACGGAAAGTTACTCGAACAAAACACAGCTTTTGGAAATACAATTATGCCTGTTTCTATTCTAAACCCAAGCGCAGGAATGTATCACTTGAAACTAAGTTCCGGAAACAAAAAGTCAGCATTTAAAGTCAATATAATCCCATAATTTTAATGAAAAAGCTCCTATTAACACTTGTTGTTTTTAGTACTTGTACGCTATACGGACAGGATAAAACACAAATAAACACAGTCAATTTTTCTGTTGGAAAAAATGCAACAAAATTTCTCTATCAGTTCGGAAGTGAAACAAAACCAACACAATTTGTGAATGGAAACGCTTATTCATTGAATATTGATATTGATTTATCGGCGAAGCACACAATTAGACCAGAACTAAATTTTTATCAAGCTGGAGCAAAAACAATTGTTGATGATCTTCCTTTAAATTGGAAATTAACTTATTTGGGTGTTGGTTGCGGATATTTATACAACATACTAAACAAAAAC
>CAZDKE010000018.1:0-57166 GCA_964506255.1 uncultured Lishizhenia sp.
GCAAACAAAAGAAGTTAAAGAAAAACCGATAGAAGTAACCCTTTGGGATGCTGCAAACAAATTACGTGGAAGCGTAGAGCCTTCTGAATACAAACACGTAGTATTAAGTTTGATTTTCTTAAAATTTGCAAGCGATAAGTTTGAACAGCACCGAAATCTTTTAATCGCCGATGGAAAGGAAAAATACGTCGAAATGGCTGATTTCTATACAATGGCAAATGTCTTCTTTTTAGAAGAAACAAGTCGTTGGAGTTATCTCATTAAAAAATCAAAACAAAACGATATTGCTCTGTTAATTGATACCGCTCTTCATACAATAGAGAAAACCAACAAAGCACTTCGAGGTGCATTACCAGACAATTACTTTTCTCGTTTAGGCTTGGATGTAACAAAACTGGCTTCTTTGTTAGACACAATCAACGACATTGACACAACCAAAGACCCTCAAAACGATTTAGTTGGTCGAGTTTATGAATATTTCCTATCCAAATTTGCCTTAGCCGAAGGAAAAGGGAAAGGAGAATTTTACACACCAAAAAGCATCGTAAACCTAATTGCAGAAATGATTGAACCCTACAAAGGAATCATTTATGACCCTGCTTGTGGTTCGGGTGGTATGTTCGTTCAGTCTATCAAATTCATTGAGGCACACAATGGAAACAAAAAGGAAATTTCCATTTATGGTCAAGAATATACCAATACCACATATAAGCTGGCTAAAATGAATTTAGCAATTCGGGGTATTTCAGGAAATCTAGGAGAAAAGGCCGCTGATACTTTTCTTGACGACCAACACAAAGATCTGAAAGCAGACTTCATAATGGCAAATCCCCCTTTTAACCAAAAAGACTGGCGAGCCGAAAATGAGCTTATTGATGACCCACGATGGATGGGCTATGATGTTCCGCCCAAAAGCAATGCAAACTACGGTTGGATTTTGAACATGGTCAGCAAACTTTCCGATAACGGTGTAGCAGGTTTCATTCTTGCCAACGGAGCACTTTCTGGAGGTGGAGAAGAATATAAAATTCGAAGAAAGCTCATTGAAAATAAGTTGGTGGAAGCTATTTTGGTTTTACCTCGTAATTTGTTTTACACCACTGATATTAGCGTCACGCTTTGGATTGTAAACAAAAACAAGAAAGCACAGAATAAGCATGTTGGCGATATCCAACGCAATTATCGTGATAGAGTAAATGAAATTTTATTCATGGATTTACGTCAGTTAGGCGAACCTTTCGAAAAGAAGTTTACGCAGTTTTCTGAATCAGATATTCAAAAGGTAGTGCAAACCTATCACCAGTGGCAAACCAATGAAATTGAAAACATTCCTGAGTTTTGTTACGCAGCAACTTTAGAGGAAGTAATCAAAAAAGATTTTTCGCTTGTTCCTAGCAAATACATTGAGTTTGTAAACCGAGACGAAAACATTGACTTTGAGGAGAAAATGAACGCTCTAAAACTTGAATTTGCTGACTTATTGAAAGTAGAAGAAGAAAGTAAGCAGGACTTGCTAGAAGTATTCAACAACCTCGGTTTTAAAATTGAACTTCCATGACGAGTAATCAACTTAATCTTTTTGATTTAGATGATGAATTATCAATCTATTCATTACTTGTTTCCAATATATTGCCCAACGAAAATTTTGAAGTGGAATATAAATCTGCATCATTAGGTTTTCCAAGAGATTTCTGGAAATCATATTCAGCATTTGCTAATACTGCTACTGGAATCATTGTTCTAGGTGTTAAAGAAAAAAAAGAGGAATTTATTATTGAAGGTTTAACAGATGAACAAATTTCTAAATATCAAAAACAGTTTTGGGATGAGTGTAATAATCCAAATACAGTCAATATAAACCTATTGTCTAATACAGACATTCATGTTGTTGAAGTAAAAGATAAGAACCTATTGACGTTTAGAATTCCTTTTGCAACGAGAACAGAAAGACCTGTTTTTTTAACTAGAAATCCATTTGGTAACACTTATAAAAGAAATCACGAAGGGGATTATCGTTGTACCGATGATGAAGTAAAACGCATGCTGGCCGATTCCAGTGCTGAACTGAAAAGAGATGGTGTCATTCTGGAAAATTTTACAATTGAAGATTTCGATTCTAAATCAGTAAGACAGTTCAGACAATTATTTATGTCATCTAAACCAGACCATCCATGGCATGCATTAGATGACATGGAATTATTCAAAAAAATTGGAGCGTTTCGTATAGATCGAAAAACAAAACAAGAAGGCATAACACTTGCTGGTTTATTGATGTTTGGAAAAGCTGAAAGTATCAAAGACCAAGATCAATTACCTGATTTTTTTCCTGATTTCAGAGAAAGACTTTCAACTGAACCCAAAATCCGTTGGACAGATAGAATTTACCCCGATGGTACTTGGGAAAATAATTTACTCCAATTTTACTTAAAGGTTTGGCCAAAGTTATCATCTACTTTGCCTAAACCTTTCCAATTGGATAAAGATCAACGTGTAGATGAAACGCCAACTCATATTGCTTTAAGGGAAGCTTTTGTGAATGCATTGGTTCACACTGATTACTCCCTTAGTGGAAATATTGTCATAGAATTGGATACTGAAAAATTTGTCTTTTCTAATCCTGGAACACTACTTCTTTCTATTCATCAATATTATGCAGGTGGCATAAGTGAGTGTCGTAATCCTTCATTGCAACAAATGTTTATGCTGATTGGACGTGCGGAAAAGGCAGGAAGTGGTGTAGATAAAATCATGACGGGTTGGCAAGAATCACATTGGCGGAGACCATTTCTAGAAATTGAGAACCAGCCTGATCGGGTAAAACTTACCTTGCCTATGTTTAGTGTTATTCCTGATGTCGTTTTAAATAACCTAAATGCCATTTATGGAGACGTTAGCAATTTAACACCTGATGAACTTACAGTGCTATCTTTTTGCCAAATTGAAGGCTCTATTTCTAATCAGCGCCTACAATATGTTTTGAATATTCACAGTTCGGATATAACTACTTTACTCAAAAAACTCTGTGACCTTGAGTACCTAGAATCTGACAACAATGGTCGATGGACAACGTACAAGTTAAAACAAAAGGTTGACACCTCTAATCCAAAGGTTGACACCTCAACGGAAAAGGTTGCAACCTTAACAGAAAAGGTTGACACCTCAGAGAAAAAGGTTGCAACCTCAAACACAAAGGTTGCAAGCTCAACGAAAAAGGTTGACACCTCAAACACAAAGGTTGACACCTCAAACGCAAAGGTTGACACCTCTGACATAAAGGTTGCATTCCGAACGAAATTATCTAAAACGCAACTAGAGGAAGAAATAATGAAAATTTGCAAAAAGCGAATACGTTAAAATGGATGAAGTAGCAATTATACTTGGTAAGTCGGTCGATTATTTGAAAAACAAGATTTTTCCAAAAATGATAAAAGACGGAAAACTAGAAAAGCGCTTTCCATTTACCCACAATCACCCTGAACAAGGTTACAAAACAGCGGAGGAGTATGCAAAAAATATATAAACGCCTCGGTGATTACATACGGTTGGTAAAGGTCAAAAATTCAGATTTAGGCATTACTCGCTTAATGGGAATAAACGTGAATAAATATTTTATGCCATCCGTAGCAAATATTATTGGTACAGATATGACTAGTTATCAAATTATTGAAAAAGATCAATTTGCATGTAATAGAATGCACGTTGGTAGAGATGACAGGATTCCAATCGCTCTATCTACAATAGAAGAATCTTTTTTAGTTTCACCAGCTTATGATGTATTTGAAATTAGAGATAAAAAAGAACTACTACCTGAATATTTGATGATGTGGTTTTCAAGAGCTGAGTTTGATCGTAATGCGTGGTATTACACAGACGCAGATGTAAGAGGTGGGTTAGCGTGGAGAGCTTTTGAAGATATGCGATTCCCGCTACCCCACATCGACAAACAGCGAGAAATCGTCAAAGAATACAACGTTATCCAAAACCGCATCCAACTCAACCAAACACTCATTCAAAAACTCGAAGAAACGGCTCAGGCGATTTATAGGGAGTGGTTTGTGGAGTTTGAATTTCCTGATGAAAACGGAATGCCTTATAAAAGCAATGGTGGGAAAATGGTTTGGAATGAGGAATTGGGGAAGGAGATACCCAAGGAATGGGAAATGAAGCCAATATTTAAGGTAGGTGAAATAAAAGCAGGTGGCGATAAACCAAATATTTTTTCAGAAACAAAAACAAGTAAATGTCCAATCCCTATCTACTCAAATGGTATTACTAATGATGGGCTTTATGGGTATACGAATAAGTCCAATTATTCCAAAAATAGTATAACGATTTCAGCAAGGGGAACAATAGGATTTTGTGTTTTGAGGAGAGAAGATTTTGATGCCATAGTTAGGCTAATTGTATTAATACCAAAACAATCAACTGCTGCAATTTATTTATGGCAAACATTAAAACAAATTGAGTTCGATAATTCAGGTTCAGTTCAGAATCAACTTACAATTCCGCAAATCTCCGAAATAAAAATTTTATATCCTTGTTCAGATATTCTAAACAAATACGATTTAATAGTAGTTCTAATTTATCAAAAACTGAACTTACTAAATAAAGAAAACCAAAAGCTAACAGAAATGAAAGAGTTATTGCTTTCGAGGTTGGCGACTGTATAAACTTAATAATAAAAATATGGATTTAAATAAACCTGAAATTAATGCATTTATTAATGACTATGTTGATAAACTAAGACAGGGTAATGCAACAATATTTATTGGCGCTGGATTATCAAAAGCCGCCGGATTTGTCGATTGGAAAGGATTATTACAAGACTTAGCAAAAGAAATTGGTTTAAAAATTGAAGATGAAAATGATTTAATTTCTGTAGCACAATTTCATAAAAATTTCAAACAAAATAGAAATCGGATAGACGAAAAAATAGTTAATGAATTTACAGATAAAGATGTTGAAACTGAAAACCATCGAATTATTGCAAGGTTACCTTTTAACACTATATGGACAACTAATTATGATAGTCTAATTGAAGATACACATTCAAAATATCAAAAAAAAGTAGATATAAAAAGTGAAGTCGATGATCTTTTCTTTAATAGGGATAATCGTTCGTGCATTTTATATAAAATGCATGGAGATAAAGATAAACCTAGCAAAGCTGTTTTATTGAAAGAGGATTATGAAAAATATTATTATACACATGAGCCATTCGTTGCAATATTAAATTCTGAATTAATAACAAAGTCTTTTTTATTTGTTGGGTTTAGTTTTACTGACCCTAACATTAATTATATTTTTGGTCGTTTGACACACAGATATAGTGAAAAAAGTAAAGACCATTATTGTATCATGAAAAAATGTGCTTTGAATGATTATGATGGAGATGATGGTAAATTTGAGTATGAAACTATCAAACAACAATTATTTATTGAAGAATTAAAAAGATATAGAGTACAAACAATACTAATTGAAAATTATCAAGATTTAACTTTAATATTGAAAGAGATTGAAAAAAGATATAATTCTCATTCAGTATTCATATCTGGAAGTGCAATTGAATATGGTGCATTTACACCGTTAGAAGCTCACCAATTTATTCACACATTATCTAAAAAGCTAATTGAAAAAAAATTAAATGTTGTTAATGGTTTTGGAGTAGGCGTTGGTAGTGCTGTTATTAATGGAGCATTAGACGCTATATATTCAAATCCGAAAATATACTCAGAAGAACAAATAGTATTAAAACCTTTTCCACAATTTAAAACTGGTGAAAAAGAACTTGACGAATTATGGGAAGAGTATCGTCAACAAATGATTTCAAGAGCAGGAATAATAATATTTGTTTTTGGCAATAAAGATGAGGGTAAAGGAAAAGGTACTGAAAATGCGGACGGTGTAAAAAGAGAATTTGAAATTGCAATAGAAAAAGGATTAGTGCCGATTCCAATTCATTATACTGGGTATATGGCCGATGAATTATTCAATTTATTGCAAATTGAAAAAAAGAATTTCGGTTTTGAAGAAGATTTTGTAAATAAAATCGCAGAATTAAAATATTACAAAGAAGATATGAATAAATCCGTTTCCGAAATTATTACAATAATCGATAAAATAATAAACTAATGGGTAAAAATGTATTCATTTCATATAAATACAAAGATACTTGTGTTCCTAATTTGAACAAAACTGAAATGTATTTTGATGGTCAAAAATTTTTATTTCGTCCACGATTAACGAGAGTCAGGGACTTTGTTGATTTAATTCAAGAAAAAATAGGAAGAGACCATGTGAATTTAGGTGAAAAGGATGGTGAGAGCCTGAAGGATTTTTCTGAAGAAAAAATAGAGTCTCATCTAAAGAAGAAAATATATAGGAGTAGTGTTACTATCGTAATGATATCTAAAGGAATGAAAGAACCTTTTGTTTTGGAAAAAGATCAATGGATACCATGGGAGATTGCCTATTCTTTAAGAGTTGTTAATCGTGCTGATTCTTCAAGTCAAATGAATGCAATTTTAGGGGTGGTTTTACCTGATGAAACTGGTACCTATGATTGGTATTATGAAGAAAATCCTATTTGTAAATGTTCAATTCATAAAAGAGAACAACTTTTTGACATTTTAAAATCAAATATGTTTAATTTAAAAAAGCCTTCGTTAACAACTTGTAAAGGGATAGAGGTATTTCCTGAAAATGGGTGTTTCATTGAAACTGTTAAATGGGATTTATTTATTAATAATTACAACCTTTATATTGATAGGGCAATAAAGATAAGGGATGATCATAAGAAAAATGATAGTTATAAGTTAAAAATAGAAATTGGATAGTCATGAGTATAATAACTGAATCAGGAATAAAAGGTTATAGAAATAAAACAAGAATCGTTGCTCTTTCTATAAATGAAAGTCTAAAAACATTCAGTTCTGAATCTAAAACAGCTAAAAAAAATATTTTTCTTTCTCATAAACATGATGAAAAAGAGATTTTAGATGGTGCTATTTCTTTTTTAAAAAATGAAGGAGTAGATGTTTATGTTGATTGGATGGATGAAGAAATGCCTAAATCAACAAGTGGAATAACGGCATCATTAATCAAAGAAAAAATCAAAGAAAATGACAAGTTTATCTTATTAGCAACAGATGGTGCAATTAATTCAAAATGGTGTAATTGGGAACTTGGTTTAGGAGATGCTGCGAAATACATCGAAAATATTGCATTATTACCAGTAAGAAGAGATGGGAGTGATTTCTCTGGCTCAGAGTATTTGGATATATATCCTTATATTGAGTATGAGGATGGTAGTAACCAATATATAAACGGTATTTATATTCTTAAAGGCTTCTATGTTAAAACACCACTTGAAAATGGAAATAGAAAACTTCTTCCACTTAAAACATGGCTTTGTCTGTAAAGAGATAAGTTATAAAAGAACATTTGAAAACAACAATAGAGGTATTCGATTTTTTTCTAAAAATCAGCTAAAATTGCAAACTCATTCTTTAATTAATTATAACAAATAGTGTTTTAAAGGAGTTATAGTTTATTGAAAAAATATACAAAATCAAGACTAATGCAGAATGAAATAGGACTAAAATCAATCAGTGAATTATTAGAAGAAAACTTTTACATATCTTCCTACCAAAGAGGTTACAGATGGAACGAACAACAAGTTTACGATCTATTAAATGATATTTATTCTTTTGCAACGAAGAAAAAAAAATCAGACAAAGAATTTTATTGCTTACAACCAATTATTGTAAAAAAACATACTTGGGAAAGAAGTGTTGAAAATACTACTGAAACAATAACTGGTTGGGACGTTGTAGATGGTCAGCAAAGATTAACAACGATAAGAATACTCTTTAAATATTTACTGAATGAATTTTTGTCTGGTCGTAGTTTAAAACAAAGATATAATAAAGACCTTTTTACTATTGAGTATCAAACAAGACCACAATCATTTGATTTTTTAGAGAATCCTGAAAATATTAACAATACAAATATTGATTTTTACCATATAAGTGAAGCTTATAATTACATGGCAAAATGGTTTGAAAACAAAGTAAAAAATGAGAACTTAATGTTTGATGATCTTTGTGATTCAATAATTAAAACTCTTGTTTTCAACCGTCAAAACCAAAAGGAAGAAGGTGTTGTACAAGTTATTTGGTATCAATTATCTGAGAAAGAGACTAATCCTATTTCTACTTTTATCAGAATAAATTTGGGCAAAATTTCTTTAACTAATTCAGAACTTATTAAAGCTTTATTCTTACAAGAAAGAAATTTTGGAAGTGGGGATGCAGCTAAGTTAAAACAGCTTCAAATTGCCAGTGATTGGGATTATATCGAAAATTCATTACAAGATCAAGACTTTTGGTGGTTTTTAAATAAATCTAAAAATGAAGCATCTTCTCATATCGAATTTATTTTTGATTTGATTTGTAAAATAGGAATTAAAAAAAATCCAGAAATAGTAAAGATTATTGGAAATGATAAATTTACAACATTCAGATACTTCAATAATTTGTTTGGAGATAATCCTGATTATGATGCAATAAAACAAAATTGGAGTGCTATAAAAAATTATTTCGAAACTTTTATTGAATGGTATCAAAACCCTATTTGGTATCACTATATTGGTTTTTTAGTTTATTGTGGTGAAAGTGTCTTAGATATATTTGAATTACTTAATAAACCCGATGTCATTACAAAAGAAAATGTAACAACTATTTTAGTTAAACGAATCCGAGAAAAACACCTAAACGAAATTAATTGGATTGAAAAAATTGAAAAGAATAATGAAAAGGTACAAGTTCTAAATTTAGGATATGGTAGTAGTAAAGAATTACTAAGAAAAACCATTTTATTATTCAATTTGGAATACATAGTCAAGAAATCAGAACAGCAAAACTTAATCTATAAATTTCCATTCCAAGCTTTTAAAACAGATAATAAAGATAAAAGTAAAAATCCAACTTGGGACATCGAACATGTTGATTCCGCTACTGAAAATGGATTAACTAAATTCGATGATCAAAAAATTTGGTTAGAAAATGCTTTAGAAGATGTAGTTGATCTTAGAATTAATACTGATTTAATTATCGATATTGAAAATTATATTACAAATAAAAAAGGCGATTTTAGTATACTATATCAAAAAGTTCAAAAAGTTTCAAATGAGCTTCAATTTTCAGAAGAACTCAAAAATAGTTTAGGTAATCTTACTTTACTTGATGCAGGTACTAATAGAGGTTATGGAAATGCTCTTTTTATGACCAAACGAAGAATAATTATTGAAAAGGATAAACAAGGAGTGTTTATTCCAATTTGTACCAAAAACGTTTTTTTAAAATATTTTGACGGAAATAGCAAAGGTAAATGGACAGAGGATGATGTTATTTCGTATAGAATAGAAATTGAAAAAACTTTACAAAAGTTTCTCCCACAAAAAAATGAGCAAAATGAAAAAGTATAACCTTATTGATTTACTTTCCAACGAAATTGAAATTAATGAAACTGCTGAAACAGTTAATAAAGTAAAAATAGATGGCATAAAAATTCCAATAATTCAAAGAGACTATGCTCAGGGTAGAAAAAGCGAGTTTATAATAAGAAATCGTTTTTTAACTGCTCTTTTCGACGCTTTATATAAAGGAGAAGAATTGGAACTTGATTTTGTATATGGTTCAGTTAAGAAGATCAACAACAAAGAAAATGTTTTTTTGCCTTTAGATGGTCAACAAAGACTTACTACTCTTTATCTTTTATATTGGTTTGTAGGTAATATTGAACTTAAAGAGAATGTAGAAAAATTGACTAATCTGAGACAAATTTTAAAAGGTTTTTCTTATGCTACAAGATCAACAGCAACAGATTTTTGCGAAAAAATTGCTGAACTATCATTTAATAAAAACCCAGCAGAGGAAATTAAAAAATCATATTGGTTTCAAAAAAGATTTGAGAAAGATCCAACAGTCAACGCAATGTTGAACATGCTTGATGCCATAAAATTAAAATACGATGAAATTGATAAACCTGTTTTTGAAAATCTTGGTAAACTCTGTTTTTATGTTTTACCATTAGATGGGTTTGAACTCACGGATGAATTGTACATAAAAATGAATGCTCGTGGCAAACAATTAACTGATTTTGAAAATTTTAAAGCTGATTTTAATGGTTGGATGATTAGTGATTCTAACGAATTAAATCAAAATTTCGAAAAAACATTTATTTACAATGGTTTGCAAGTCCCATATTACTTATTACTACTTTCTAAAATAGATAATCAATGGACAAATATTTTTTGGAATTATCTTCTTGAAAAAAGAAATCAAATTGAAGATACCCAAGAAAAGGAAAAGTTTAAAATGGTGGTCGATCCATATTTTATGAATTTTATTTCCCGTATTATTTTAAATTTTAGCATAACAGAAAGTTCTCTTTCTACAAGTGAAATAGAATTAACTCCAATTTTTAGAACTTTTTATAGCGAAATAAATAATTCAAAATATAGTTCTTTTGATCTTTATGAAGAATTTTTTAAAGCTGATTTTGCAGTTAATAAGTTTGAAAAAATATTAGATTCATTGGTTGAACATTATGATGAAATCACTCAATTATCAAAACCAATTTGGAGTAAAAACAGTAATTGGTCAATTTTAGATGAAAGTATTACACAGCAACAACGTATTGTTTTTTGTGGAATTTGCCTGTACTTAGAAAAAAACACCTTTGATTCAACTCATTTTAGTAATTGGATTCGAGTTGTTTGGAATATTGCAATTGATCCTGATATTAGAAGTATTGCAGTTATGATTAATGCAATGAAACTAATAAAAGAACTCTCTATAGGAAATGAAAATATTTATGAATTTTTCGAAACACAAGAATATCAAGATATTATAAATAAACGAAATGATTTTTTCAAGGCTCAACTCCAAGAGGAGAAAATTAAAGCTACATTTTTATCAGATTCTAAATGGTATGAGTTAATAGAAAAAGGTGAGTCTCATCCTTTGTTTATTGGAAATATAGGGTTTTTAATTAATGATTTACCAAGTATTCAATTGTTTGAAAAACGGATTGAAAATGCAACCTATTTATTCGATAGTTTTGGAGCAAACAAATCATTAACAGATAATCATAGTTTAATACGTTTCCTTGTTTGTAAATTTAGTAATTGGAATCAATTGGACAAATTTGATTTTTCTGACTCTGAGATTAATTGGAGATTGATATTAAGAAGGAACAGTGAATATAAGTATAATGAAATCATCAAAGAATTATGCTCTTTAGAATCAATTGAAGAAATAATAGAAACAATAGATGAAAGTCTAAAGCAAGATTCTACAATAAGTGGAACAACTGAATCATTAACAATTAAATTTAGAAAAACACACAACAATCTTTATAAATTTTATGGTTTCTTTAGTTGGATAAATTCTTCGAAATCTAATAAAATTAAATGGATAAATGAACATATTTTTATTATTCGACCAGGAGCGTGGTATGATAAAGTTATGATTGATTGCTATAGAAATGAATTAATTTACTTATTTGTTTCAGAATATAATTTAGCAACAAACAATAAAAAATGCGGTTCAAGTAACTTTTTCAAAGAGGAATCTGTGATATTTTTAAAACAATTTGAAAATAGATTATTTGCATTGAATTTTAATATTCATGGATATTTAACCCTTGATGAAAAAATCGAAGAAAACTGGATAAATATTTTATCTATGGATTATAGAAAGATTAATAATAACGAAGAAACAGTTCAATTTTTAAGCGATTTTAAGAATGCAATTAAAGAAAATCCAGATAATGAAATTTTAAGAGTATTTGAATAAAATTTAGTTCGATAATTAAAGCATTTTTTATGTATATCCTCAATTATGAGTTTAATTGTTTTACTAAGATAAACTTCATAGTTGATTATTTTGAAAGTGTGTTTTTGAAGCTTGAAAAGTTTTTAAATGAGCGAAAAAACGGCTAACAAAAAATATTATTTAGAAAAAAGCTATCTCCGATTTTTTCCACTATATCTGAATCTCAGATAATTACATTTGGATAAATTTTTAAATTCAATAACATGGAAAAAACAGAGAAGTGTTTTCGCTATTCAAAAGCGGATTTGGACAATCATTCAAATCAACTGAACCCAAACAACGAAGAATACTTGAGATGTCGTGGTTTGTTAAAGTAATGAACAGGGGACTTCGCGTCCCCTTTATTTTTAAATGAGATGGAAAAAACAATTGAAAACAAATTCAACAATGTATTTGTAGAAATGGGGTTTGAAAAGAGCTTAATGTTCTTTTTTGAAGTGTTTAACAAGGTCTCCGAAATACCTCACGAACCAGCCAAATATTCGAAATCCTATTTTGCAAATTATTATGGGGTTGATTTAACAACGTTTAATAAATGGGTGCAATTATTATGTCTTAAAATTTGGAAGGACAATTATAAATCAAAAAGGATTTTTTCAAAGGAAGAAGCAGAGACCCTTTTTAGCAGTTTAGGAGAAATCAAAATGAATGGATTGCCTCCAATATACCATTATCAATTGATGGAGTTATTGTTTAAAGGTAGAGATTGGAAAAAGAGCCATTGTTACGAGAAATTGTCTATAATGTACAGAATTAACAATTCAAATAAAGAACTGAAGTTAAACAAACTTCCTCCAAAATTAATTTTAGAAGTATTAAAGGAATTTGAAAATTCTGATGAAATCTCTGATGAAAATTCTAATTCAAAAAGAGTAAGTCGTGGAAGATGGCATCCACTTAATTCTTTATTATCAAAATATGAGCGATTAACGGATCATGAATTGGAAGTAAAAAGAAGGTATTTTAGGAGGTATTTTTCAAAATATTTTGTTGATGATTTTGATCAATAAATTAGTTTTAATTTTCTCAAATCGAGTTCCTCTTTTCCTTTTCCATTAGATAAGAAGCAAACTTGCTTAATGGCTTGAAGATAAATTTTATATTTGATGAATGAAATTCACTGAGGAGAAATTAGAGCAAACTTTCGCAGGATTACTTGTAGAACAAGGATTTCAACATTTGATTGGCACACAAATAGTTCGCAATCAAGAAGAGGTGTTGCTGGAGGCTGATTTGAAAGCCTATTTATCAAAAAAATATGCTCCGCAGGGAATTACAGAAACAGAAATCAAAAGCATAATTCTTCAATTAAAAAGTTTGCCAAGTTCAGACTTATACGAAAGCAACAAAACGTTTTTAAGGCTGCTTTCCGATGGGTTTATTCTCAAACGTGAAGACCGCAATCAAAAAGATATTTACATTCAGCTGATTGATTATTCCAGTTTAAGTTCGCGCATAATTCCTAGAGAAAATGACGAATTAATCACTATCGCAGCAGATGAACGTCCAGCATATAGTGAGGATGCAAATATTTATAAGTTCGTTACACAACTAGAAATTTTAGGAACTGATAAGCGCATACCAGATGGTATTATTTACATCAATGGTTTGCCACTTGTTGTTTTTGAATTCAAAAGTGCCATTCGTGAAGAAGCCACTACATTCAATGCATTCGAACAATTAACAGTTCGTTATCGTCGCGCCATTCCAGAATTATTTAAGTACAATGCTTTTTGTGTTATTAGCGATGGAGTGAATAACAAATCAGGATCATTTTTTTCCTCGTATGAGTTTTTCTATGCATGGCGCAGGGTTGAAGGTCAAGCGAAAGAAGTAGATGGAATAAATAGCCTTTTTACACTCGTCAACGGAATGTTTGATAGAACAAGATTGATTGACATCATTCAAAATTTCATTTACATTCCAGATTCAAGCAAAAAGAATGATAAAATCGTTTGTCGCTATCCGCAATATTACGCAGCTCGTGCCTTATACGAAAATATAAAAATTGCGCAACGTCCAATCGGAGATGGAAAAGGTGGGACTTATTTTGGAGCAACAGGTTGTGGTAAGAGTTATACGATGCTTTATCTCACACGTTTACTAATGAAAAGTGAGCATTTTGAAAGTCCAACTATCGTTTTAATTACTGACCGAACAGACTTAGATGATCAATTATCCACTCAATTCACAAATGCCAAAGTTTACATCGGTGACAATACCGTTGAAAGTGTTGAAAGTCGCGCTGATTTAAAAGCAAAATTACAAGGCAGACAAAGTGGAGGAGTGTTTTTAACGACCATTCACAAATTCACAGAAGATACAGATGTATTGACCGATCGAACAAACGTTATTTGTATATCAGACGAAGCACATAGAAGTCAAGTTAATTTAGACCAAAAAGTACGCATCACTGAACATGGCGTGAGTAAAACCTTTGGTTTTGCAAAATACTTGCACGATTCATTACCGAATGCAACATTTGTAGGGTTCACTGGAACACCAATTGATGCTACGCTTGACGTTTTTGGGAAAGTTGTTGATGCTTACACAATGACGGAATCTGTTAATGATGAGATTACAGTTCGAATCGTTTACGAAGGGCGTGCAGCAAGAATTGCTCTTAAGAATAACGAATTAGAAAAAATAGAGCGTTATTATGAAGAAGCTGCTGAATTAGGTTCAAACGAATACCAAATCGAAAAGAGCAAGCAAGAAACAGCAAATCTTTATGCCATACTGGGCGATCCCCAACGATTGAAAGAATTAGCCTCTGATTTCGTTCAACATTATGAAAAGCGATTGGAAGAAGGTTCATCTGTTAAAGGAAAGGCACTTTTTGTGAGCAGTAGCAGAGAGATTGCTTATGATTTGTATAAAGAAATCATAGCGTTACGTCCTGAATGGATTGAAATACTTGCAGCTTCGGAAGGTGAAGAATTAAGTGAGAAAGATAAAAAGGAACTGAAACCAATCGAACGTATCAAAATGGTAATGACGAGAGGGCAAGACGATCCACAAGAATTATACGATTTATTAGGTTCAAAAGAATATCGAAAAGAATTAGACCGACAGTTCAAAAATGAAAAATCCAATTTCAAAATCGCAATCGTTGTAGATATGTGGTTGACTGGTTTTGATGTTCCATTCCTTGATGCAATTTACATTGATAAACCCTTACAGCAACATAATCTTATTCAAACAATTTCACGTGTGAATAGAAAATTTGCAGGAAAGGAAAAAGGATTAGTTGTTGACTATATTGGTATTCGCAAACACATGAATCTGGCATTAGCGCATTACAATAAAGGAGATCAAGACAATTTTGAAGACATTGCGCAATCAGTTGTAGTTGTCAAAGACCAATTGGATTTGTTAGCTCGGTTAATGCATCAATTTGATGATTCAAAATACTTCAAAGGTACTTCGTTAGAACAATTGACTAATTTGAATCAAGCAGCTGAATTTGCTCAACAAACGAAAGAATTTGAGACGCGATTCATGGGCTTGGTTAAACGATTGAAAGCAGCTTATGATATTTGTTCTGGAAGTGAACAAATTAATCAAAACGAACGCGACAAAATACATTATTACTTAGCCATTCGTTCGATAATTGTAAAGCTAACGAAAGGTGTTGCGCCCGACACAGCTCAAATGAATGCGAAAGTGCGTGAATTAATAAAGAATGCCTTGCAAAGTGATGGAGTTGAGGAGATTTTCAAATTAGGAGAAGAAGGTACAACTGAGCAAGATATTTTTGATGAAGATTACCTTGCGAAAATCAGCAAAATAAAATTGCCAAACACAAAAATTAAGTTACTCCAACAACTTCTTGCAAAGGTTATTAGTGAAATCAGAAAGGTAAATAAGGTTAGAGGAATTGACTTTACCAAGAAAATGCAAGCATTGGTTGAGCGATACAATGAGCGTGATAAAAATGATATTTTAGTGAGTGAAGTGTACGAAGAAATATCTGAAGCTTTGACGAATTTAATTTGGGAAGTACACAAAGAATTTAAAGCTGGTGATTCACTCGGAATTGATTTTGAAGAAAAAGCATTCTTTGATATTCTCTTAGAACTTTGCCAAAAATACGACTTCAAATATCCTTCAGATAAAATGATTATTCTTGCAAAAGCAGTAAAAGAATTGGTGGATAGTCAAGCTAAATTCCCTGATTGGAACAAACGCGACGATATTAAATCGTCATTAAAAGTTGGTCTAATTTTACTTCTCGATGAATACGGCTATCCTCCAGTTGACAAAGACGAAGTTTACATTGAGATTTTTGAACAGGCAGAGAATTTTAAGAAGAATCAGTAAATTAAGGTTTCATCTTTTGAGTGATTATGTTTGCAAACATAACCGAGGGCAGTTTCTTAAAAATTATTTGCAGAATGGATTGTTCACTCTTTTTTAGCTGATTTGGGAGTAATTGTTGCAAAAAAATAGTAATTTAATGAAATGAACCAATTTATACCAACCTTCACAGATATTTCTGATTGGGATTTTCGTGTATTTCAAAATACAACAGGAAGTCGCAGTAAAAAAATTGCCATTCATCCAGAAACAAATGTGGAGTATTTTTTCAAAGGTTCAAAAGAATTAGAGACTGGTGAAATTCGTTATCCAACAGAGTTTTGGTCTGAAATTGTTTCATCTAAAATTGGTCAAATTTTAGGTTTTAAAATGCTTGATTACAATATTGCTTATTCAAATAATCCAAGAGTTCGACAAAAAATAGGCTGTCTATCTGAGTCAATGGTTAAACATACAGAAAACAAACTCACCGAGGGTAAAGTATTTCTAACAGGATTTGATTCAAAGTATAATCCAGAAACTGATAAGAATAAATACACTTTTCAATTTATTAGTAAAACCTTAAATTCTTTTAACATTCAAAATGATTCTGAAAACTTATTAGAAATTATTGTTTTCGATGCTATTGTAGGAAATTCTGATCGTCATCAGGAAAATTGGGGAATAATAACATCTTTTCAAGAAACTATAGAAGCAGTCGAGAAAGAAATCAAAAAAACTGAAAAGAACTTTTTTGAAAAATTATTACTCAAGACATTCCACTTTATAATAAAAACACTGAAGCAGAATCATCAAGATTATCCAGAGAAACAAACAAAATTATCTGTACTTAAAAATGAAACAACATTCCTAAAAACTTCATTTTCTCCTATTTATGATAGTGGTTGTTGTCTTGGTAGAGAGCTAACGGATGACCAAGTATTTAAAATGAATAATGATGTTCAAATGCTTAATTTATACACAAATAGGGGAGCATCAGAAATTCACTGGCAGGGACATGAAACGAAAAGAAAACACTTCGAACTCATTGAATTGCTAAGAAAAGAATATAATTCTATTATTGAACGTATTATAGAAAGGGTTCAAAAGAAATTCAAGCAAGAATTAATTCGTGAAACAATTTTTAATATCGATAAAAATTTACCTGAACATTTATCAGAGTATAGATTAACAGATATTAGAAAGGAGTTAATGGTTAAATTGATAACTTTGCGCATAGATAGACTACTGGCATAAATTGAAAGAAATCGGAAACATATTTTTAGTTTGGCGTAAAGGCTTAGGAGAACGTCGCATTCCAATTGGCATTATTAAAAAAAATGCTTCTGAAGGTGTGCGTTTCAACTATTTGCAAAAAGGTTTAGCGGAAGCAAAGAAATTTGGTTTTGTGCATTTCGAAGGTTTTCCAGATACAACAGAAGGTAAAATATATAAAGAAAATGTAATTGAAATTGTTGGTCAGCGATTGATGCGAAGTGAGCGCAATGACATCAACGATTTTTATGATTTTTGGGAAGTAAACAAACAGTTCAAAGAAGATGCTTTTTACATGCTTGCTCAAACACAAGGTTTGTTACCAACTGATAACTTTGAGTTTTTAGCAGAATTTAACCCAATAAAAGGTTTGTCTTTTGTTACGGAAATATCTGGTTTGTCAAAAACACAAATCGATTCTAAAATTTTACATACAGGAGATAAATTATCCTACGAGTTAGAACGAAATAACGATCACGACAAATACGCTGTAAAACTGTTTAAAAACGATACTGAGTTGGGTTATGTTAAACTCATTCATAGTAAAGTTTTCTACCAAGCAAAAAGCAAAATTAATGTTACTGTACAACACATCGAAAAAAACGGATATTTGAAACGTGTGTTTATTTTGGTTGCAGTAATTTAAAGAGATTTTATTTTTTTAGTTCGAAGTCAAATCTTCATTCTACTCCACCAAAGACGCTTTCAAAGCCTCCGTTGCTTCTTTAGGGATGTTTACATAAAAGAAATCTTTAGGCATGCTTGCAAAATCGGCTTGCATCATGTTCTCATACGGTTTCACAAGCACGCGGTTGTTTTCTTTGTCTAACTCGAATTTATACTATTTTAAATTACGCGAAAATTACAACAAGTTATTCCAACTAAAAGATGAACTTTCCAAATTGCATAAATTCAAAGAAGTAAACCTAGTAAGAAATGACCTTTTAGATATTGGTAGATTTTTAAGTAGGGAGAAATGGAGTGGGAAGTTATAAAAAACATTAATTTCTTTATTAATATAGGGTAGCCAAGATTTAGCTTAAATGAAGACTGAAGTTCTTGGAAATTTAATCTGATTAAGTAATCAATAATAAAATTTAAATTTGAAGATGTGGTTTGAAAAATTAATGGGATTTAAAGAAGAAAATCCAGAGCAAGTTAGGTCTAATATAGAAATCAATGGTAATGTATTAACTTCAAAAATCAACGGAGTGAGTTATCAATTCGGAAATCTGTCTGTTATTTCTTTAGCAGAATTGAAAGTACAACTTCCGCCTTTAGATTCCTTTGATTCTAAAATTCGAGTTGAAGAAGTGATTGGAAATATTCAATCTTTTCATAAAGAAGAATCAAACAATGGCGCATTTTTCCAAGCTGCTTCGCAGTTCAATTTATTAGAAATGGTTGGTCCTAGTGTTATGCCAGAGCAAGGAGTTGGTATTTATGAATTGGATAACACGCAAGGCCCTGCATGTGCAATAGCATGTGGAGCAGGAACAATTTATCGAAATTATTTTGCGGATGTTGAAGGTCAAATATGACAATCATCTTCGTGCCAAATTGATTGTTTAGCAGAAATTGGTGTTGCTCTGAATAATGTCAATTCGAAACTCTGGAAAATGTCGAATGGTTATGCAATGGCAAGTAGAGTAGGGTTAGAGGATATTTCGGAACAATTGCAAAAGATGTCAGAAATTCAATATGAAGAACTAAAAGGGAAATTAAAAATCGGAGTTCAATGGGACACGGAAGTTACAATTAGTGAAAACAAGAATATAGTTTCACAAGCATATTGTTCGGCCTTACCTGTTGCATATTCAAACATCTCAGCTGAACTTTGGTCTGATTTTGCTTGTCTCATTCTAGAAGCTACCTTGTTTGCAGCGCTTCTAAACTATTCTAAAACTGGTAACAATAAAGTATTTCTCACATTGGTTGGAGGTGGTGCTTTCGGAAATGATACTAAATGGATATTGGGCGCGCTTAAAAAGGCACTAATTAAGTCCAATCAAACACCATTGGATATAAAAATTGTAAGTTTTGGTGGATCGAAATCAAGTGTCAGGGAACTTTTGGAGAGTTTTAATTGATCATTTGTCGGTTAAGAACCAAGATTCTTTATTTAAACCAACTTAATCGATTGGGCTAAATATGAATTTTGAAATAATTGAAATATGAATTAATAACATCAAGTTGAATATTTAGTGATAATTATTTAGATAAATAATTTTTTAACTATTAGAATACAGCTATTTATTCTTGAATTATTTCAGTTATTTGTCAGCAATTTCCGCAACTGTCGAAGAAATTTGGCAATGGTCACCAATGCTGACATTTTTCGACAAACTTTGACAATTGTCGGCAATATTTTCATTTTTTGTAGCTGATTTTCAGTTTTTTAAGTTCGTTTTTACCTTGGTTAAAAGAGATCATTTTTATTAACAAAAAATAATTTAATAAAATAATTTTGAAAAAAGTGATTATTTAATTTGATAATTCTTGAAAAAAAAAGTGATTATTAAGTTTGATAATTCAAAAGAAATTGGTCGTGTAAAGTGTAAAATGCTGAATTCAACCATTCCAATTCTGAACAACTTAAATAAATTCTCAAATAAGGAGTAAAAAGTGATACTTTCCTTATTTCTTAAGAATCCAATTGTTTATAGCATCATAAAGTAATTGACCTTGTAGGTTGTAGCCTTTTCGAAGGTAATGAATGTGGTCGTTGTTGACCAAACCTGCTTTTTTCCAAGCTAACATACTTCCTTCGCCACCCATTGCTTCGTGCAAATCCCAAACTGAAAAACCAAATTTTAAACTTTCCTCACGTAAGATCTGTGAAATAACAGCTATGCGTTTATTCACCGTTGGAACTTTGTCTTTCATACGGTAATTTTCTGAAGGTAAAGTGATAATTACAGCACTTTGTGGTAATTGTGTTCGAATAGCATTGAACACAGAATCCACAATTAAGCGAAATCCTTCTGGAGTGTAAGTTGGGTCATAAGATTCGTTTGTCCCCATAGAAATGATAATTAAATCTGGTTGAAACAATGGCATTTGCTGTAAGAAATATTCGTTTCTCAAAAAGTCGCGATAACGCGCGCCAGCAACACCTGCAGCGTTATAAACTACACCAGGTTTTTCATTTTCCACATAAACACCGTGTAAGGTCATGGCGCTACCAGTAAAGGCTACGTCCAGTTTTGTTCGTGGGTTTTTATAGTCAAATTGCAAAGTGTCAAATGTTGAAAATGCTCCCTTTTTTTTGAAGGCATCGTTCACTGAAATTGAACCATTTTTTTCGTCTTGAAAAGAGTATAAAACAAAGCCTTTTGTATAAGGGTTTTTCAAAGAGTCTTTTACTAGATCAATGGAAAATTCACCTGCTGGTGAAGCACTTTGAATACCAATTCCAGGTAAACCAATTTTAAATTTGTGTGGATATTTGATGATCCAATGATTGTTCCAAACAGTAGATGATGTAGCTGTAAAATCTTTTGGGCCATTTGTTTTTGCTAATGTGTAAGGAAACACTAATCCACGTCCTCCGTTACCATATTCAGCTTGAAAACATTTACGTGTGAATCCACTAAAATTATCGGGTTGTATGTGAGAATCACCGATGTGAAGAATGCGAACTTTTTGCAGTTTCTCATTTTTCAGTGAATCCATTTTTGATTTGAATTGTTCCAAAAGAACACCTTGGTTTTCAAGTTGATTTTTACCTAAATTAAGTTGTTCTTGTTGTGTTAATCCAATAAACGGAATGATAGCAAGAAATAAAATAGTCCACTTCATATCAATAAATTAAAATTGGAAATAAATAAAAGGTTGAACTACAGTCGAACGCAATTGAATCAATAGTTGAACAACAAAAATCAGTAGCAAAAACTTGACCAATAAATCTTGTTTCCCTACATATTTCACTATTTTTTCTTTCAAATCTAAAGTTAATAATGTCGATGCATAACCTACCACTAACAAGAAAATTAAGGTTGGATTGGTTTTCATAACTTCCCAGACCATACCTAAATCTACAGAGGTGAAAATACGCTTGTAAATTTCCAATGTACTGTCCATCGAAACAGCTCTAAATGGAATCCACAATAATGAAACACACGCAAATGTCAAGAACCATGAGAAGCCATTGAACCAAGTTGACTCAAATTGCTTTCCGAAATATTTCACCCACAACTTATGTAAAACCAACAAAGTGCCGTGTCCTGCTCCCCAAAAAACGAATTTCCAATCAGCGCCATGCCAAAAGCCACCAACTAACATTGTGACCATTAAAAAGAGTAATTGCAATAGAAACCCTTTTTGATTTCCTCCAAGCGGAATGTAGATGTAGTCGCGCAACCACGAGGAAAGTGAAATGTGCCAACGACGCCAGAAATTAGTAATATCAATTGCTTTGTAAGGCGAATCGAAGTTCAAACACAATCGGTAACCAAGCAACAATGCAATACCAATTGCCATATCTGTGTAACCACTAAAGTCACAGAAAATTTGGAGGGTGTAGCACAAAGAAGCCAAAATGAGTTCACTTCCTGAAAATCCTGCTGGTGCTGAAAATACAATGTCAGCATACTGCGCCACGAAATCTGCAATTATGGCTTTTTTAATTAATCCTTTCAAAATCAAGTAAAAAGCTTCGTTGAATTGTGGACCTCTAAGACTGAATTTTTTTGTTAATTGCGGTAAAAAATCACGAGCACGAACAATTGGCCCAGCTACTAAATGAGGGAAGAACATCATGTACATGAGGTAATTCTGAAAAACTGGTCTTTTGATGTTTCGGTTTGCAATATCGACTAAATAACTGATTGATTGGAAAGTATAAAATGAAATCCCAATTGGTAAAATCAATTTTCCTAAAGTGTGTTTTGATCCTGAAAGTGCATCAAAATTGCTAATAAAGAAGTTTTTATATTTGAAATACAACAGGAAAGACAGAGAGAACAGAATAGCTCCAGCGAGAATCCATTTTCGTTTTCGTTCATTTTCTTCACGTTCTAACCAAATTGAAAAGAGGTAATCAGCTGAAATGGTGGTGAGGAGTAATAATAAGAAAACTCCACTTGACTTGTAATAAAAATAGGCGCTGAAAATGATAATGAAGTATTCTCTGGGACTTTTATTTTTCGCTACAAAAGAATAGCCAATAAGAAATACCGAGAACAACAATAAAAACATGCCCTGATGAAACAAAAGAGGTTGGTCTTCAATGTATAAAAACTGTTTCCCGATTTCTTCCCAATTCATCAGTTGTATTTTATATTCATTAATATGGTACGTGTAAACTTCAATTTTGGAAGCGTATCTACAGTCTTAGAAAGATCTAAAATTCCTTTTTCTGTAGAAGTTGCAGCCACTTTGTCGAACCAAATTTTCGCTCCTGATTTTGATGGGTGACGACCATCAGCTGCACGTTCGAGCTCTAAATCTTCAGAGGCAAAAAAACGATCACCAACTACTTCTTTCATTTTTGCAACAATTCCTTTATCTGAAGTCCAAGCAGCAGGGCCAATCCATAAATAGCGGACGTTGTATTTTTCAAACGTTTCAATAATTTTCTTCATGTATTTACCACGTTGCTCTAAATCATTTACGAATAGTTCATTTAGACCAATTGCAAAAAATACGACTGAAGGTTTGTATTCTCGTAAGAAATAATCCAAGGTATCTGAACTTCCCCATTGTTTTGTGGATGAGCCGTAGTAAATAACCGTAGAAAGAAGAACATGTCCGTTCTTGTTACAGTAAGCACTTACAGGACTTCGAAGCCCTTCGAGTTGAGAATCACCAAGTAGTAAAACACGTTCAACACCTTCTGGAGTATCTACAGGTGTAATACCATTTTCAACTTTCAAGAGTTTTTCATGTTCAACCTTGTCCAATGAATCCAACTTTTTACTATCGGTTGTATCCTTTGAGTTTAGCTTTTGTTTTACAGGTTTTTTGGTGATTTGTAAATTAGAAAGATCAACTTTTTTCAGTTCAAATGAAAGCGGATAATTCAGATTGCCAAGTGAAAAAAACAAGAAAAAGAGGAGCAACAAACCGAGCCCTACTTTCAGTAATTGTTTTGAAGAATCATTTAACATTGATTATCAAGTATATTTGTTGTAGTTAAAATCAATTTCATTAAAAATATTTTTAATCCCTCAGAAATAATTACAAGCTAACGATTCCAATCATTAAAGTTAACTTTTTATGAATTTTTCAACATTTATAACTCTTCCTTTCTGAGAAGTTGATATTAATTTTTTCTTAATTTCAGCATTTGTTATGTTCGGCTTAATTGACTTATAAAGTGCAATTGCACCAGCAACTACCGGAGAGGCCATACTTGTTCCATCCATTGATTCAAATTTATTTCCAGGCACTGCGCTAACTATTCCTACTCCTGGAGCATTTATTGTGTTAAGATTTCCATAGTTACTGAATAATGCTAAATTTTGTCCTTTATCAGATGCTCCAACTATTATAACATTTTTTTGTCTTTGCATTGGGTCAATACCAGAAATAATACCTTCATTTCCAGCTGCAATTACTATTGTTGTATTTTGTTTGTCAGCGATTGCAAATAGTTCGTTCCAAAAAGCCTCCTCGTCTTTACCTATAGTTTGAATAAGTTCTTTTTGTTGATTTTCAGGTAACATTGAAACTTGAGACGAAAATTGTTTTCCCAATGATAAATTGACGACATCAACTTTGTTTTTTAAAGCATAAAGTATTCCATCAATAATGTCTGTGGATGAAAGATATTGATTTTGTTCATTTCCAATTTGAATGGGCATAAACGAAACACGAGGTGCAATACCAGCTAAACCTCTATTATTATTTGATGCTCCGAGTAATATTGTGGACACGTGTGTTCCATGTTTCAATGATTGATTTCCAAATACATTTTCAGATTGTTTTACCACATTATACTTTTTGGTAATGTTTGCTTTCTTTAATTCATCGTGATTAAGATCGAAGCCATCATCAACAACAGCTACTACAATATCTTTACTTCCCATTGTTAAAGACCATGCTTGCTCCATATTTATTGACTTTAAATACCAATTTTTTGAAGCTTCATTGAGATATGGATCATTCTGACGAAATGAATTAACGAAAATACTCTCATCCCAAATCAATAATTCGAAATCTGGGGCAGCTTTCCGCAATTCATCCTTAATATTCTCTCCCTCGTTTTCATTAAATTGAATTTGAATTCTTGAAGTTTCCTCATGATAATAGATTATTTCTCTGTCCTTATTTAAAAAAGTTTCACCTAGTTTATTTATAAAAGAATAAAATTCATTTTGATTATCTTTTAATGCTACATTAATTCTATTATTGGCGATTAAGAAAAGGGAATCCTCATCGTATCCTATATCTACAGAATCAATTGGGGGATTTACTCCTTCTGTTGGAGGTAAAAACGCGGATGCTAATTCTTTTTCTTGTTGAGGATTAGGTTCGTTACAATTTTTACAATAATTCCGACTGAATAACCAAAAAATTAATATTAAAAGTAAAATAAACCACCAACTTCTGAAAAGAAAATCTTTTATACCAGAAAAAAATCTACTTGACCAACTTCTAGTATTTTGTTTTTTACTACCAACTAAAAGATATTCTTTTTGATAACTGGTATTTTGATTTTTAAAGCCTTGAGGATTTATATTTTCTATTTTCTTTTCATTGGGAATTGACTGAATTTCTGGTTCGGGTTCTTTAACTTTATGAGGTTCAACTTGGATATTTTCAAAAGTTTCTTTATTAAAATCATCAAAAACTAAATCTTCTCTTTTTAGATAATTTTCTTGTTTATTAAAGAAATCACAACCCCAAATCAATAATATTTTATCATTATTTGAATAGATGATATTATAAGCTGGATTAAATACTAGCTCCAAAATCGTTTGCCAATTCTCGAGTTCTCTTGATTCTATTTCGGTGTTTTGAAAAAAATCATTTAAATCATAAATTGCTTTATTGTATTGATTCAGAATATTTTGTTTCTCCTTAAAAGTGAAATTTTCCAGTGGTTTCCATGTTTCTTCATCATTTACAAAATAGGATATTTCTGCTTCTTTTATTTTGAAATTAGCTAATTGAATATGTTCAATAAAAGGGAGATTTTTCTTAATAAACCCTTCAATAATTTCTTTTCTTTGAAGAATGAACTCTCCCTTGTAATTTAAAGGGGGGTATATACCAGTTTTATATGAATTAATAATAAACATTTTTAAGGAATTATAAATTCATAAATACCGTGTATGTCATTCTCATTATAGTGTCTTCCATTAATTACTTTGCGTTCATCTCCTATATTAATGTAAACCTTGTAAGGTATGTCAGTTATACTAGAGTTCTTTTTGAAGTAATGAACATGAACCGAATACTTACCGCTTGGTGGGTTGTTAGCATAAAAAATGTTTTCTATAGGATTATTTACTAGGTTTTCTCCGGCATTTTTATCAATATCTAATTCTCCATTAGAGGCTGATTTTGGATGGTCAAAATAAATTTTTTCTCCAGAAGGTTCGACTAAATATAAATCTAAATCATCAATAGTTTCCCACGCTAATGTAATTGTAATTTCTCCCACATTACCTCCATAATCTCTTCTTAGTTCATCGATTTCTTCTTGACTAATTTGAACTTCACGGCAATTGCAACAATCCTCAAGAGCACGAGATGCTTGTTTCACTTTATTTTTATATTCCTCAATTTCACAACAATTTACCTTGTTTTCACAATAGGGGAGAAAACAAAACCATAACCATAAACCAACTAATAGAAAGAAAGACAACAAGACACCTGCCCAATATTTAAAAGCAAAAAAGTGTAAACTCCTCAAGCTTACGTACCACCATTGTCTTTTAATTTCTTTTCTCTTTTTCAAATCACTTATTTTATTGAGGGCATGATACTAAGTATTCCCAGGAAGTTCCTGATTCAGGCGCGGTCAGGACAATTCTGCAAAAATTTGGTTTGTTTCTTTTCGCCTCATAGAAAAACTTCAAAGTACCTACATCAGAAACCAAACCACCTGTTGAGGCAACTATTTTATCATCATAATAAATATCCATTCTATCCTTTTGGGAATACATATCATACTTTATGTAAACTGTTCCTTGTGAACTTCCTAAAAGATGAGTGTTTTCATAATATCCTTCTCCTCCAGCTTCTGAAGTAGCAGTATTACAAGGTATTGCATTTTCTGGCGTTTTACAATTACAACATGATTCTAATGCAGAGATTGTTTCGCTTGATCGATTTATAGAGTAATTGTATTTTTCACAATCATTATTTTTCCTTAAGCAAAAGAAATAAAGCAATGAGACCCCAGTAATGAAAATAAACAATACAATCCACCAATATCTAAAAGCAAAATAATTGATGCTACGAATGGTATAAAACCACCATTTTTCATTTCTATATATGTAAGTGTTCTGTTTCAAATTATTGGCAACGATTTTCAATTTCTGTATTTAATGAATCCAAATGTCGATTTAATTCTTCTACTTCATTACAGTCTTGTTTTGTACATTTTTGAAGGATGCAAAAAATAAAAAGCACCAATAAAATAAAGAAAAGTAATCCCCAGTAGCGGTAAACAAAATTCCTGAAAAATCTTTTCAATTTATACCAAAAAGAGACCTTAGTTTTAGCAACAGGTTCGAAGCTTTCATTGTTAGGAACAAACAAAGGCTCTTGTTCTAATGTTGTAGTTTCAATCGTTTCAATTGGTTCAACATAAACAGAATCTTCTTCTGAATTTTCAGAAACTATCTTTTCTTCACTTTCTACTTCATCAGCTATAGGTTCTGGTTGAATGAGATTAATAAATTCAGGTGCTAAATAATTTTCGCTCTTATTTTTGAATTTCCAACCCCAAAGTAAACACCAAAAATTTCCATCTGTTAATATGACATTGTTTTCATCATCAAATACTTGACGAAGCATAGCTCCCCATTTCTTTTTTTCTGGAAGTGGCGAATGTTCTAATGTATCAATATCATTATCAAGACGATTCTTTAATTCCCAATATTGCTTTTTAATATTAAGTTGAGTCTGTTTGTTAAGGTCGCCAATTCTAGATAATTCAAAATCGTAGTCTGCATGCCAATTAACTATTCCATTATTTAATACTGGTTTTGATAAAATTTGTTTGTATTCAACCCCATAATTCTTTAATAAGAAACTGGCCAATTTATCGTATTGTTGATACAAGTAGTTATCTCCATAAGAGATAGGTTCGTAATCACTAGCATTCAATGCATATACTAATCCCATGTCATTTTTATTTAGTCAACTTCAAAAACGTAATTTCTTGATGTTTGGATTAATTGAAATAATTCATTGTTTTGGTCTATATCGTAATGAATGAAACCACAATTAGAAAGCATTGCAATTTTCAATTTATTCAGGTAATTATTGAATCCTTCAACTAACGCATTTGTATCTTTCAACGTTAATGTTTCTTCACCTAATCTGTCAAATAATTCGATAATGTTTGATTCATTTGGTAAAGACCTATCTGTTAAATACTGTTTTATAAACAAACTTAATTGTGGTTGTAGCGTTTTTACATTTTCAAATGTCTCGTTTGATAAATTATTAATCCCAAACTGACTAATAAATTCATTAAAGTAGTGTGTAAGCACAGCTGAAAGATATTTCTCAGCCTCATTGTCTAAAGAAATACCTTGATATTTTTCTTTTATAATTGATTTTAAAAAGGAATTAAAATCATTGAAGTCAAAAGCTCTCTCGTAGGATTCCTTGATGATTTTAATAGTATCCAGGGAAAATCCCATTGATTGAAAGTCGTCCTTTTTATCCTCCAATATTTGATTTTTCCATAATTCAATTATTCCTTCTAAGATTGTATCTATAGATGATTTCTTTTTACTCTTAGGAAATAATTTATCTATCTGTAATCCTTGTTCTTCTAGTATTCCAATTACTTCATCAATAGTATTCAAACCTAAATTCGTTCTGATAATTTCCAAATTCTGTTCTGTGGAATAATTGTCATTAAGATCTGGAAAACTACTCTTGAAAAGATCGTATTCAGTTGCACTTCCCTCCAATACAACAGCATGTCTCAAATTGTCGTGCAAATAGTTAAATACAACTGATTCAGTTAACATAAACAGATCAAGATAATTATCAAAAGCCTCTTGGTTTTGACTAAAAATCCGATTCATTTCAAGTTGAACTTTTAAGCTATTGGAAATTGCTCTTTTTCTTAGTTCTTCAATATCATCTTTATAATGGAATTTTGACATTAACAAACCAAATGAATCTTGAATTACAGAGAGCTGATTAATGTAATTTTTAGTTTTAACGAAATTATTTGATGCTGGTAATAGATTATTAATAATACGTTGTCCACCATCTTGATTTGGAAGACCAACACCATCAAAAACTTCCTCTGGATTGTTAATGTGTTTTTGGACAAATTCGTGCTCAAGAAAAGAATTTTTGAGTTTATCCAAAAAATCAACTTTATTGGGTTGAATACCATTTTCTTTTCCAAATTCATCATATCCCAAAAAAGTATCTGCGGAATACTTATAATCCCTTAACAAATAAAAGTTCTTAAATAACGGAGAAGAAGTCGTCCACTTTTTATGCCAATCGTGGTTGACTGTTACTAATTCTTGTTCAAAAAATCTATTGAAGCGTGTATTCCATTTGTAAGAAATATCTTCTTTGTCATCATTTGTGGTGTCAAATTTTAACTGATTGTTGAAAAAAGTGAAAATGATAAAAAGGGGAGAAACAGGAAGGCTTGCAATATTTTTTTCTCTTTCAATAGCATTTACACCAATATTATTTTCAATCCAGTCATTCAGCAATCCTGGTAATTCATTAACATCTAATTGCTTGTCGTTTTGACAGAATAACAAATTATTTATTTCATAATCGCCTGAATATCTATTAAACAAGTATGAAACCTTCCCTCTAAGGTACAAATCTGGAATTGCTTCTTGTGAAATTGAAGTTAATGTATGTTCCAATCTACTTCTCGCTCCCGGAAAATCAAGTAAGTCCGTATTTTTCAAGAATGGTTTATCTAAAACTAAATCAGGGTTACAAGTTAAAGTGACTTCACGACTTAAAGCACTAATGACTGAAACATTGAGATTATATGTTTTTCCATTGTTATCCTCTACAACTGAGGTTGAAGATTGTGTGAAAAGTTCCTTCAAACGTTGTACATCTAATATTTCTCCATGTCCACGAAGAACTGTTTCAGTTTTTAAAAACAAAATTTGCTGAAAATCTATTTTTGAAAGTTCGTTGGTTAACAATTCAAACAGTTCAGAATAATATTGATTTTTTGACCAAAGTATTGAGAAAGCATCCACCCAATTAGAAATAGGAATGTGTTCAATTATTTTCCCTATTTCAAACCAATAACCACTTTGGGTAATTTGGTCTGTATAGTATTTGTATTTATAAAAATATTTCTCAAAGTAATCTTTTACATCAAAAATATCGTCCTCAACAAGAATATTTTGCTTATTCTCACCTTGACCATATCTTTCGTTTAAAACTTTAATCAATGCTTTAAATTCTTCTTGTGACGGGTAATAATCAATTGATTTTAAGTCGGAAAAGAAAGAATCACAAATTATCAATAAGATGTCTTTTGTATTCAATAGTCTAGCACATACTGGAAAATCCTTGTTTACTGATTGTTGATCAACAGTAAAACGTGTAACTACTCCCGTACTCTCTGCACCTGTTCCAGGAGGATTAATTTCTTTTAAGAAGTCAATTTCAACTCCTCCCAATTCAACCTTTAAAGGAGCTCCGTCAATACTTAAAATGTTCTTTACTAGGTACGATTTACCAACTTGACTTCCACCAAACAATGCGAAAACTGGTTTGGAATCAATGGAATCAATAATTTTTCGTATGATCCTTCTGTTGTTTTTTAATTTAATGGAAACACTTTCTTTTTGCTCATTTTCAAGGTTTTTAGAAACCCATTTGTCTGCAGCATTAATTATAGAGTAAAAGGAAGTTGCATTTTCTTTTAAAGACCAAAGTGCTTCTTGTTCAAAATTTTTCATATACCCTAAAATTATATTCTTCTTCCCAATTTAAATTCTCCTGTATCCAGCCAAAATCCAGTTGGATCTGTCATAGTTTGTGGACTCAATTCAAAATACAACTTTGAAATATCGTTCCCTTCATTATCAAGCACTTCTTCTATGATTATTTTCTCCTTGTCTTCTTCATACACACGAGTAACAGATATAGAAAGTGGCATTTTTGAACGTATTCGGTATTTCAAATCTTCAGTTGAATCAACAATTTTATCAAAGTCATCCCCTTTTTTCTTTTTGCTAATTTCCGTAACTCGCTCTTCATTAACTTGAAACGAATAAAGTACACTTGCTGGGTATTTTTTTGAATTTATCTTTTTATAACCTATTTGAAAAGGTAGTGAAGTTACTTGAAACTTTGCCTCTGATTTATTTGGGACTAAGATATTGTCTTCAATGGTATTATTGACAATTTTTCCGATAAAATTGGCTGAGGAATTAAGCGAACGTTTCAAAACAGAAGTGTCTAGTCTAAAATCCCCCAATTTTAATAAAGACCCTCCCATTAAGGAAATCAAACTTCCTACACAAACTATTGTTTTCGGATCATCAACAAATCCGTTGTCATCCGCAAATGGGTACCATCTTCCAATCCAGAAAGTATTAAGATTAATTTGTCTATTTGATGGAAGATGATTGGATTTCCTCATTAACTCATTCATTGCTTTCAGTGAGAATGGTCGCCCTGATAGAATAAGCACATCACAATCATACGCTTTTAGTATCAAGCCAATTTGTTTGAATAAACGATTATAAACTAAATCACACAATTCTTTCAAACGTTTATATGAAATTTTCCATTTTAAACTTTCAAATCTGAATCCAAAATGAGATTCAAAGTAATTCAATAGATCTTCACTTGGTGGATTTTTACTAAAAATGTCTGAATAACTTAGAATGTCCTCTGAGAAATCTTTAGCTCTGGTCATAAATTCATTGGCTATTGGTAAAGCACATTGATTTACGAAATTTGTTCGCATTAGTCTTCCTCTATACCCAATTCGATTACTATCCTGACCGAAAAAACCATTTAGGATTCCACTCACATTTGGTTTTCCTAATTTTCTAAGTTCTTGCTCAATAACCCCGCAACAACCTATTTGATTTTCATTTTTAGGCTCTCCTTCGATTATTACCTGTTGAATTATTTGCTCCAACAAATCATCTCCTGCAACTTTAAAACTTTCCCAATACAATGGATTAGGTTTCAATTCAACGTACTGAGATTTTTTTAATTCGTAGTCAGTTATCATTAAGTCGGAGGTACCTCCACCAACATCAAAAGATGCAACTCTTAATTCTCTTTTTCCATCTTTCTCAGAAGAAAGAGGTTTTTTAAACACATCAAAAAACTTTTGTGCATTTCCATTGAATTTATCTACAATCATTCCATACAAATAAACCATTTGTGCGGCTGATGCTTCATCGTAAATCCACTCGTTTCTTTGATCCAAATTATCATCAGTTAGTGAAAGTTCTTTCACTGATGGAATGACATTAACCTCTGTATCGTAAATGTCTTTTCCAGATTCGTATGAATAACTGGAATAGGATTTTAAATTATTGATGATTTTAATAGCGTCTTCAGCACATTGACGAAGTGCAATTTGCTCAGCTTTAATCATCGCAGTTGGACAAGAAACAACCACCCGTCTTATCTTTCTTCGATAGGAAGGATTTCCGTGTAATGCTCTAAATTCAATAGAATTTATCTGACGAAAGGCATGAGAGAAAATTTCCAAGTAAACAAAAGTCATCAACGATTTCCGTGAATATCTTGCCTCAATTCCAAATATTCCGTCCTTACAAAAAGTCCCATCGGAGTTAAGCTGTTCTGTCACTCCTTTTTTTGATACGCGTTGAAAAGGTAATTCAGGATCATCTAAATGAAATTCCCATTCTAAATCTGCCAATTTATCATCCCAAAGATATCTTTTTGGACTGGAATTCATAGTTCTTGTTTCACGAGATAATTTCATCTCAACATCTGAGCTATTAATTGTATTTTCCGCTTCATATCCTATTCGGACAGGACTTGGCCAAATAAATTTATTAAGTTGGTTTATCTCCTGATTACCCGATACAAAGTTGGAAGATTTAAAGACAAGTCGTGTTGAAAATGAATCATCATATTTTATCAATGGATTTGATAAATCAATAATTTCAAGTTTCTTCACAGAATTAAAATGGAATTGTTGCCCTGTTGGATTTTCAAATAGAATAGCACAGGTCTTTGAATTACCAATATCAATAACCAAATCAACATCTATTATTCCAACATCATTTCTCAATAAGTTAATTTGAGGAAATGAACTTAATTGGCGAATAGAACGAATGAAAAACACAAAACTTGCGGCATGTTTTAGATAGGGTTTTTCTAATTCCGTATTTGGTTTGTGAAAAAAACTACTAATGTAATTTTCCACCCAATCACAATCAAATGTCTTATCTAAGAAACTAATAGATAATTCATCATTCTCACATAAACTGAATATGTTTTCATTTGCATTTTCGTGTAACGTTGGAGTTGAACGTTCGTTTGCATCCATTGAAACAGTAGTATCAACTAACAAAACACATTTTAATTCTTGTTCGTTGATTCTTTCAAAATACAAACGAACCCAATCAGTTGGTCCGAATTTGTCATTCGCAATTTTGTTAAAATTAAAATAAGGAAGCGGAATCCATTTCTTTTCAAAAACATTTAATACCTTATTCAAATTCCCAATTTCATAAAACTCTGTTGAGTCGATTAGTTGAAGGTTTTTCAGTTCTAAATCCTCTGATAGTTTTCCAGATTTGGTGATGTACCCATATTTTAAAAGTTCACTTTTTCTTGCCCATAAATCTTCATCACGTGAAACACAAACTACTTCATCTAACCAAATTCTTCTGCGTGTGGCATCGAATTTTTCAACAAATCTAAATTTTGCTTCTTTTTGTAAATCGTTATTGAGTTTAACATCAAAATGATAAAATTGTAAACCAGAATTGGCAATCAATGAAATGGAATCTCTCATATTTATGATTTACATTTTGGGATAAAGGAATGGTTTTTATTGGCCTTGATTTTGTCAATTTCTGATTTTAAGTTAGGATAATCAATAAAATCATCCTCTCTTCTTAATAACTGTTTTTTTCTATTTTCTTCTGAACTCTGGGTTTTTGAAAGTTCAATAGCATCAATTAATTTTTTTTCATAGTCACAATAGTTAGTCAGTTTAAAAATCAAGTTTTTAACCTCGTTATGTAGCGCTGGATAATTATATGATTTTGAGTGTAAACCCCAAGCTTTTCCTGTTGTTGAATCGGGGTTGTTCATTTTCGAAAATTCAAGTTGTAAGGCAAGTACTTCTTTTGAAACGGCAACATAGTTCTCAAGTTCTTTGGTGTTAGTTGCATTGTATTTAACCCCCATTTGTAACAAACCATCCAATGAAGCGGCATCACTATACACGCTATTTTTAATGGTGTTACTCAATAACTGGGTAACACTTTTCTGCATATCACTTTGTTGTAGTTTTAAATCCTTTTTTAAATCCTCTTTTTCTTTTGAGAAGGAAATTGATTCTTGGGTTTTATTTTCAAGTTGGATTTTTAATTTATCCATTTCTTGTTTATGCAATGTTTCTTTTTCGATTAAAACCTTGGAACAGTCTTCTTTTTCTACTTTAGGCACAACTGTGGGTGTTTTTCGTAGCAGCAATAAGACAGTATCCATTTTTTTATCAATGGAATCCATTTTAGTTAAAGTTTGACTTATTGCAGCTTGACAAAAGCACAATGCAACAAAAAACAAACCTGCGTTTTTTCTAATATTTTCCTTAATAACAAGCATTGGTTTCATTTAAAATAGATTGATAATAACGGTAAGAAGATTCATTAGCTTTTTGGCAAAGTCTTTTAATATCACGACGGGTGTACCCATCTCTCGGATTTCTTTCAAATGCACGTAAGGCATCATTACAATTAATTGTAAAATCTTTAAACTCATTAATTGAAGATATTGACCTTGACTTGATACTATTAACTCCTGAACAATTCGAAAAACCTGATGGTAAGTTATTGATTTGTTGTTTTAAGCGGTTATATGCTCCTTCATCAAATTTTCCAGAAACAAAACTTACAACTTTCGCAGGGGTGCTTTTTAAAGTATAATAACCTGCTATCTCCTTGGAAGTAGCTTCTAATTTTGTATTACAGGTAGTGTTTAATGTACTTACTCGTTTGATTTCGTTGTTCAGTTTTACTAATGAGGCATCTTCACAGCTTTGTTTCCATTCTTCAAAACTATTGATAATGGAATTGGCATAAGCAGAATACATATACGTTTCCAGATTCATAAATTCAGAAGCAGTGACAATTTTTTGTTCCCGATAAACATTCAAACGATCTACTCGTTCTTGAAATGCAGTTGGGTTCCATTTTCCATCACGTAGAGTATCGCAAAACGATTTAAAATCTTTCACAACTTTTGGTTCATTGACCAAAACAGCCCCGTTATCCTTATTTCCTAAAGGTTGAGACGATAAATAATCTAAGCCCCATAAAAGTGCTACAACAAACACTATTAAGATTGCAAAAATGACAGGTTTTTTCATTTTATAATTTTTATGGCATCTAAACACGGTTTATCCGAACATGCATTAATTCTATTTATCAGATTGGATTTATTATTGTCATCGGCAGGTATTGAATTTATTTTTGCTTTTTTTAATTCCGCAAGTGTTTTTCCTTTGAGAACACCTGTTGTTGAACTTCCTGTTGTTGAACCACCTGTTGTTGAACCACCTGTTGCTGAACCACCTGTTGTTGAACCACCTGTTGGAGCTATAAGTAGTAATTTGTCACCTATATTAATTTTGCCCTCTTTAATTTTATTCCAAAGTTGTATATCTTCTACTTTTATTCCATAAATTTCCGCAAGTCTTGAAAGCTTATCACCACTTTTAACTATGTGCTTTGAAGGTGGATTGAAAGAAGTATTTAATTCAATGAATTTACTTTTACACGAGGTACATTCTAAAATCAATTTATGATGATGTTCTAACTTATCTGTCACAAGAACGTTTCCATTTGCTTGCACAGTTACTATATGTTTATTATCATTGGTATTTTTAATACTAATCATTTTACCATTATATTCTTTTGGTAAATCAGTAATTGTCAATTTCTGAAAGTCATAAGTGGCATCATGATTAAGGGTGTCTATAATTTTTGATGAATCTCCTTTTTCACCCTTACCAGATATTGTTGTTGTTGTTGTTGTTGTAGCTTCCCCTGGCCAAAACCAATAAGCAGCAAGTCCAACACAAACTACCATTACAGAAATGAAAACAGGTACTATTGGGAATTTAGCAGGGCGAGAAGTACCTCCAACCACTGGTTGTTTTTCATTTGGGAAGAGACTTGGAATGAGAATGTAAACATCATCATTGGTAACTAAACGCTGTTTGGTTTGGTTTTTCTTTTTGTCTGTAATGTGAATAACATCTCCTTTTTTTACGGTATTCTTTGCAGCAAGGGTTTGTGTGCTATTGATACGAACAGAATATCTGTTGGAATCAAAGCCTTCTAAGGTGAGTTGAAGTGGGCGTTCAAAAGAATACGCAGGTACAATTCCAACAACTTGATTCAAGGCTAAGTTCTCTCCTTTCAAGAAAAAGACCTTTCTGAATCCATAAATTGAGGCCTCTTGAAAATGGATTAATGCATCTTGTTCAAAATCAGTACACGTGAAAAAACCAATTTTACTTGGAATCGTTGAACCAGTGCTTTTTTGAAAAGGACTTAATGTTTCAAGATATTTAACTAATTCTTCAACTTCAATAATGTTAACCATTGCGTTGGCTTGTTTGGACTCATAGTCCTTCATCATATTTTGCAAAGCAGCAATTGGGTTACCACGAAAAGAAAAGCCGTTTGGAACCACAATACTGATGGCGATGTATGCTCTTCGTCCAACATGGTCTTTCATATTCGGATTGAAAATACTCAAAACTGAATGTGAAGCTAAGCGTTCAATACTAAAAAACTTATCTACAGTTCCATTACAGATTTGACGCATGTCATCTGTGAAGTTTTGTTGTACTTGAGGGCTAACATTATAAGATAGCCAATTGTTTTTGAAACCATTACGGATTCCCCAAACGATAATTCCTAAGTTGTTGTTCATTACTTATTACCAAATATTTTGTCCATAAAAGAAGGCTTTTTTGCTATAAATGCATATTTCTGAATGGCCTTCGTTACGAATTCAGCACCTGAATTATCAATTTCCTCCAATAAATTCTTAAATCTAACATTTCCAATGGTGTAAGGATAGATTACAATTTTGAAGCTATTACTGGATTGATATTTTTCTTTTTTATCCTTTAGATTATTGACAAAGTTAAGATAGTGGTTATTAATAAACTCACCAGCATACTCCACTTTATTTCTGTCTTTTGGAAATAAATCACTTTTGGTTACTAACACGTAAATCGCATCTACTTTTGAGAGCGTTCCATAATTATCTAAAATCTCTAAAACGGAGGACAATTTACTAGATTGACCGGCTCCCATTGAAACTTTTTCAGATCGTTTATGAAGATCATAATCAATTACAAAAAATAATATTTTACGATTTTTGTTACTAAGGTATTCTTTAATCTTTGGGTGAATTGTTTCGATTCCTTGATTGTAAGCAGTGTCAAAAATTTCACCAGACATTTCTATGAAATTCAAAGGATGTTTTGCACCCGTGTTGCTTAAATTTCGTAATTCAATTGGCATATAATTTACACCGTCAACAGCTGTCGAGTCAGGTAAAACGCCGTAACCAAATTCATCTTTTAATTGATTTCGGTAAAGTGTACCGATTTGATTAGACATGTTTTCTGCTAATAATCCAAATTTGTCAAAATAGTAGAATAAAGATCCTAACACACATGATTTTCCAGATCCAGGTTGACCTAAAAAGAATACATCCGTTCTGTTCATTTGAAGCGGAGGTAAATTTTCCCATTCAGTAAACTCTGTATTTTGTTTCTGATAAAAATGAATCTTTTCAATCGTTTCATCAGACATAGAAGTATGTTGTCTTAATTGTTCAGGAGAAATAATACCATTCAATAAAAAACTACGTATCTCTAAAACATCGTATTCGTCTTTTTCAATTCCTTTACAAATTAAAATAATCTCATCTTCCTTTTCTACGTAAACAGGGTTGATTATTGGTTTTCCATTTATTTCTACTTGAAGTGCTTTAAGTTTGTTGCGTTCAAGACCAGCATCAACCATCTCTTCCAAACGAATGTCATCAGCATTAATCAATTCAAGTAAATCACTAACTTCTAAGTCGTTAATATCTTGTAGAATCTGTTGTTTTACTATTTTTTCCATTTTTTTAAAAATTAAATTTCAATTCCACCCTCCATCGGGTCTTCTTGGCTTTTAATATCATATACCCCAGCAGTTTTTTCAAGAAAATAGGGTAATAACAAAAGTCCGAAGAATAGAAGCACTGGAAAGAATAACCAAATTGGAGCATAGACATCCCATAATTTTGAAAAGTCAGAAATATCGAAATCAATTGTTCGATATGTAATTGAGTTGTTTGCTGTTTGCTCTGGAACAGTAAACCCATCAACATCTAAAAAGATATCCTTTTTGTAATTTTCCACTTCTAAAAAGCGTTTCAATTGGTTTGCATTTGAATTAAGCATGTTTTCTAATTCTTTAATTGCAACAACTACCCGAAGTCGTGACCAATTTTCTACCAAGTGGTAATTTTCGTTGATTGTTGTTTCTGTTCTTTTTGTAACAGAATCTAACATCGCTTGAGATTTAATTTCTAAAGCACTCTGTAATGCGGTTGCTTTATTTAAATAGTTGCTTTTATTAATTTGTGATAAATCTGAAATTCCAAATCGAGGAGAACTTAGTTTTGTCTCATTTGTGTCTTTTACACTTTTATTATTAGAAGTTACATAGGCTTCAAGTGAATTACTAGCTTCCAAATAAGTTTGTGAAATATACTGTTGATTTTCTGTCTGAAAGATACCAACTATTTCATTGTTTTTATCGTTCAATTCTTTAGCGAATGCTTGCAAGTCCTTTTTAGCGTTTATTTCAACATTTAACGCATGAACAACCAAATAACTTATTGGCAAACAAACTACAGTAAATGCTGTCCAAAGTAAAATAGAGGTTGTTGAAAATTTATTTTTAGTTATTTCTACTTTTCGTTTCTTTAAAAATTCAATGAGAAAATACATTATAATGACTAAAACCAAACTCAAAGCCCCAGCGACGAAAATATCACCTTCCATTAAATAATTAGCTCCTAAAAACGATAAGATCATTAAGAGAAATAGACCTATAAATTGTAAAATAGTTTGCATACGCTTGATTATTTAATTTTGAAAAGGTTACTAAGTTAATTATTTTTTATTTTTCTGTGTAAAATGAGATTATCGTTTTCGGTTAAATCCAATTTTCCAGGGATGATAACAACAAGAGTTCCAGATTGAATGTACTTTTTAAGTTTAATTAAATCCTCATTTTTCAACCTAACACAACCGTGAGAAGAACGTTTTCCAATTGAACTATTTTGATTGGTTCCATGTATTCCAATACCTGAGAATTTTTGAGAGGATGAAAAATCAAATTTCGTTGCGATATTATTGAAGATGTTTTCCTCATCAACTTTTAGTCTAAAAAAAAATGGGCCATAAGCGCCGGGAGTTTGTCCGTTTCCATCGCCAAAATCATAAGTCCACTCACTAGATTCTTCAATTCCAATTACTGGAAAAATACCTTCAGGTGTTTTTAAGTCTCCAGATTTAATTTTATTTCCTGGGTTTTGTCCTGAACTTATTGGAAACTTTTCTATCACACCATGCACGGCATCAAATACTTTTAACTGTTGAGTTCCTTTATCGACGATTAAAACATGATTCGAAACAATTTCTGGTTTTTGGTCTTTTAATTTTATAAATAAATACAATGATAAGAAGCTCATTGACAGAGCGAAAACGAATAATAACAAGAATAATTTGTTATTTCTAAAATTAGATTTACTTTTAGTCATAACCATACAATTGTTGAAATTCAACTGAATTATTATACGGATTTAGACCGATTACCGTTGTACGGTAATCATTCCATACCATCATTAAAGGATTGGTGTACCAAATGTCGTAGTCATAATTTAGTTGTGATTTTTCTGTTGAGCTAAGTTTTCGAAAACCACTTACATCACTATCGATTTCATTATCATAAATTACTTCATAATTATCTGAACCATACAAAGAAATAATGATTAGTTTTTTACTATTATTGTTTTTATTTTTTAGGATGGCAACCAACTCCGATTGTTTGTTGTTATTACAATCTCTTGTAGAATTTCCAAAGTCATTAATGAGCAATGGCTTTATTTTTTCTTTGGAGTCTACGCCATAAATCACCCAATTATCTAGGTAATTTTTTTTCTCGAAATAATCAACCAATGGATGTCTAAAACTAGAATGAATCACCTTTGCGGCATCTTCGTTGCCTAGAATAGAACTTAATTTGGAAACTTTTGTCGAGTCAGCAACCCAGTCAACACCACATTCACTCACTGCAATCCAACCCTCAAAAGGATAAGGTGCATTTTCACTAGGCTTATCCCAACCGTATATTGGGTGTATGAAACGTACTTTTCTCCAAACACGGTTGTCATTGTCTGTCTTTGATGACTCATTTTCATCAAAAATAAGTCTAGTTCCAAAAGGGAAGGTTTCAATTTTTGAAGATTCAGTGTCTGGATATTGACGTAGAATAAGATTGTTTACAAAAACTTGAACCTCGCCGTCCATTTTTCTGTAGATGTCTATTTTATCCTCTCCGAAAAGATTATTCGTTTTAAGAAAGTAGATTAGTAGACCTAAGAAAATTAATCCTATTGGTATGCCAAACCAAATGATTTTGTTGGATCGGGGAACGTCTTTGTTTTCAACTTGAATAGGAGGTTCAGGTACATAAACAGGTTCAATTGGTTTAATTTCTTCTTGTTGAACACTTTGATTTTCAATCTCGTTACTTTGTTCAATAAAGTATTCCGTTAAAAACTGGTACGCATTTTCAATATCATTTAACCGATTAATAAAAACCTGTTTTAATTTTTCGTTTTGAGAGTTAGCTATTCGTTCTTCTAATTCAATCTTGAGTAGATTAAATTTTTCATCTACTCTTTTCTGATCCAATCCTCTTGCTAGATCTAATTTCTTGTATGATTCTTGAATATTCATAATCGTAATTGCAGTAAAAATAATTTTAATTGTTTTGAAATCAAATTTTATTTTTTAATCGTATAATATTTGTATTTAACCGTTTAAAAATACGTGTTAAGCGTTCTAAATTGTAAATTAAAATAAATGGTAGTAAATTTATTCTAGGGCCCTAAAGAATAACTTTTTTTGGTAGGTAATATCCTTTTCCGAATAAATCAAAAGTATTGACAGAACAATTTTTCGGCAAATCAAATTCCAATTCTATTTTATCGCCTTTAACCAACTTTAGATATTTTTCATCGTCCTTTAATATGAGTTCAAATTTATTCGATTTAATTTTAGGGCTTATTTTTTTATTTGCCACAAGCAGATAAACAGCGTTTAAATAAGTTTCTTCCTCTTTTTCTTCAGAAATAACAATTCTAATTTTGTTACTTATTTTTGATTTTGACAAAATTGATAATTTTTGCCATACTTCTGCATAATCAACATTTAAATAACGAAGTATTTCTCCTTTAAATTCTAATTTATCGTCTTCAATAAGATAAACATAAGGACATGCTGCTGGAATTTGACTATAATCCAATTCATCTTCAGGTTGCTTATAGAGTTTTAACTGTTTAATACCTTTACTAGCTAAGGTATAAGTTCCTTTGATATCGGGAAATCTCATGTGATCAACTGTGAATTCTTTATCATTAATAAATTGAATCTGACCATTGCTGTAACCAGTGCTAGAGATATTTGACACTGTAACTTCTCCGTTAGCGTACAATCTGAATATTGAATTAAGTTTAGACGGATCTTCAATTGCATCCTCAGAGTGAATAATAAGTAACTCTTTCATATCGTCACCTTTTACAATATCTATAATTTCGTATTCAGTGTCTTTACCATAGTAACTTTTGAGTCCCCAGTTAACGTTCAAATCAGCGCAACTATTATTGATACAAACCTTGATTGTATAGGTAGATTGTTCTTCACTTGAAATAAATTCATCGGTTGCAAATACTTTAATTTCATCAATTTGACCATCTCCGTTTAAATCATTTTTGTTGTCGCTCCAAATAATTTTATCAAATTTCTCCTGTTTTACGATGTAATTATCAACAAACTCGGATGAAGATAAAAAACTTGTGTTTGAATAACTTAGAATGGTTTTTTCCGTTTCTTTTTTTTCTTCAGTAACACTTTGGTCATTTTTATTTTCTCCGCAAGAAATAAATAATAATGGAAAAGTGAAGATAAGAAAGTTTGAAGTTTGTTTTATTTTCATTTGTGGATTTTAATTTTTTTTTAAATTTACTTAACATTTTTATTTGATTTAATTTTCAAAAAAATGCTAAATTTTACTCCTTTCATTTTACTAAAATTAGTGAGTTGTTAGAAAATTCGTATTTAGGTTTAATAACTAAACTAGGACAACATAAAGGGTCAGAATCAAGAAAACATTGATTTTCTATTGTCAAAATATTATCTGAAATATTTAAAATCTCGGTGTTCGGTTCAGTACATTCGTATTCGCCTGTGCAACCACATGGTACTTCAATTTCAAATATTAAATAACAATTATTTGGAAAGATTTTTAAACAGTATAGTTGTCCCCAATATGCCGTCCCACCACCTGTAACTCCTACATTAAAAAGAATTTCTTGTGTTCCGTCATTGTCTAAATCACCTGCTAGTAATTTGTTGTAATTTATTGAGAAGTCGAAAGCTGGTACACTCCCTAACTCTCCTTCTAAATGAACAATGATTTTTTTCGAATCAATTAAAACTTTTGAAACCAGTTCTTCTTCTTCTTCATTAAATTGTTTCAATTCTTTTTTTAAATAATTTATTATATAATCAAGTTCACTTTCAGTAAAAATCTCGTTTGAAAAATCACGCGTTATCGTTAATTTATTAATTGTATTTCGATAGATTTTTAAGGAATCATTTGATAAACTAAGTTTGTTAGTTAGCTCTTCTGTTTTTTTGTAACTATTTACTAAAGAGTTGTTAGATTTAACTAACTCATCTTCTTTTAATTGATTTTTTTCTGTTAATAATGAAATTTGATTTTCTAACTTTTTTGATAGCGCTCTTTCTATTTCTAGTAACTGCTTGCAGCTATCTAAACTAAAAATCAATGATTCAATTTGCGCTTTTTTTGATTGAGCAAAACTTTGACATATTGCAAAAAATATAAATATTATAGATAAAATAATTTTCTCCATATTCTGATTTTTATTTCTTATTCAGGTTAAAGATTTTTTTAAGAGATTAATCCTTTTCAGTTGCAAATTTAAAATTCATTTCATCAATTCTTCAAAAAAAATATTTTGTTGTATTTCTTTGAGTTCAAACTATTCATTCCGTGATAAATTGCCAACTATTTTGAAGGAAATAAAGCCACATTTAATGACATCAAAAGATTAAAATTACTGAAAATTAGTTCTTTTATTTATCTCTTTTTTTTGGTTAATTTTGATGTAAAATAGCGAATTAAAATAATTATTTGCAGTTTTATTTCATAAGTCTACGGTTGTATTTTTATAATACCGTACTTTTATGAAAAATATTAAAAATGAATCTTTACAAAGATCTTCCTCATACAAATGGCTACATTCATAGTAGTAACATAAAAGGAAATAGGAATGCCTTTAATTTACTTAAGAAATTGCTTGAAAAAGGTGAGGTTGAAAAATTGAGATCAGGACTTTATAAAATACCAGAGATTGCTTCATTGAATCATTACCAAGAAGTTTCATTAATGTATCCAAATGCAATTTTTTGTTTGGATTCAGCTGCTGATTTCCATCAAATTTCGAATCATGTTCCACCAACTATACATTTTGCAATAGGACAGAAATCAAAAATGAAATTGGCTGATTACCCAACAATTCAGCTTTATTATTGGACAGATAAAATGATTTCTCAACATCAAACAAATATTGATGGAGTTTTTGTTTTTACTATAGAAAGAACTGTTTGCGATATAATTAGATACTACAGAAATAGAGATGTTGAATTGGTAAAAGATGTTGTAAGATCTTACCTGAAATTAAAGAATAGAAATTTTGATTTACTATTCAGAACTGCTGAAAATATTGGTGTTAAAGAAAAAGTTAGAAGTGTATTTGAATTGATGTTGTGAATCAGTACCGAGTTTTACATTAATTACTCATTAATTATTTTGAATTTTTTTGATTACCTCCAAAGATGAAGTGAAAGTCCTTGATTTTGGAATTGCTAAATTAGTTGGTGAGACACAGAACCACCTTACTAAAACAGGCACTCACATGGGGACAGTATATTATATGTCTCCTGAGCAAGTTAAGGCAGAACAATTAGATCAACGTTCTGATATTTATTCATTGGGAATTACTTTTTACGAATTACTTGCAGGATTTTGCCCTTATGCAAACCTTCAATCTGAATATGAAGTTTACAATCAGATTGTGAAAGAACCACTTGTGCTTTTAACAAACACAATGGGCGAAGCGTATTCAAAAGTATGGAAAGTGGTTTTTAAAGCAATTCAAAAAAATAAATTAGATCGTTACAATTCTTGTGAGGAAATGATTATCGATTTGAATTCAAATACTACTTTAAACGAGCAGCCATTTTATCAAGAAAAACAAGTCAATTCAAAGCCAATTGAAAGTAATATAAATGAAAAACCAAAAAAGAATTACACTGCATTTATAATTATTGGAATTGTTGTTCTTTTATCATCAGCTTATTTTGTTTGGGATTATATGCAAAAAAACAATGACACAACTGAACTTGTTGCAGGTGAAAAAGTTTGGGTGATTAAAGATGAACTTATTTTTCGCGATACAACAAATTCAAATGCACAACCTATAATTACAGCACCTTTTGGTGCTGAATTAGAACTATTGGAGGAACCAGTTGGTCCTTTTCAAGATGGAAAATTTTTAACGCTATGGCAAAAGGCAAAATACAATGATCAAATTGGTTGGATTGCAGTTCAAATGGATTCACAAAATACAGTGGGTACTGAAAAACAGTTTGAGGAAATGAAAGAATTGTGGGGTGGTGAATACAATAGTCAGTCAGAATACGCTTTAATGAGAAGATGGGCACAATATGTAATTCGTGATAATCTAAAATCGAAAGGTTGGACAGGAAAATATAGATTTAAGTTTCTTTCAAAAACAATGCAATCTTATGGATATCGTACAATTCTTAAATATCATTTTGATTCTGATTTTGAAGACAAAGAAAGATTTGATTATGTTGTCATGTTGGAATCAACAACTGGTAACAGAAACTTAGTTTATTTCTGTAAAGCAGATCGAGATGGTCAAGGTGGAATTATTTTAGGCAAATGTTTTTTACCAACTGGATCATCCTATTTTTCTTATACAAAAGATGAATATGGAAATGACTTTGACGTAGATGAAATAATTATCCATAATCAAAATGGAGAGGTTATAGGTTATTTAAATGATGATAATTATTCCGTTTATTATCAAAGTAAATACTATTATGAAGAAGGCGATGAATATATTCCAAGTGAAGAAGAAAGTGAGTATAATCCACTTTTTTAGGGAAATATGTATTGGGAAATTGATCAGGTAGATTTTTAATAAAGGGATTTGCATTTTTTGCTAGTTATATTAATTTTTTCTCAAAGTTTTAGTTAGCAAAATCTTTTTTATCTGTTTTATGGATTGTATTTAAGCTCTAACTCAGTTGGAAACTGCATCAGCAATCTATCCAGTGATTTTAAGTAACTAATAGTTTTTCTACAAGAATCAGATGTGTAGGCTAGAATTAGAAACGCGTTCAATGATTTCAACCTATTGAACACTCTAACTTGATTGATAGTGGGATTGAGTAAATAGGGGGCGAGGGAATCGAAAGGAGAGCCGTAAGCATCAAAGGTTTAATGAACTTAATGCAAATTAACATAGGTTTAAAGATTGGATACCTGTTATCATTTTACAATGAATTAATTAAAAAACAAGAATTTGTCTTGTTGGACAAAGTAATAGATTTTCATGTTATAGATTTTAAAGATCGTAGGTGTTTTCCTGAATTAATGATGGTTATGATAAAGTGATAAGTATCATTGAATTTATTTAAAGTATAAAAGAGGGAATAGAAGGGCAACATTTTAAAATCACTTATTGTAATATAAAGAACAACGTATTTCAAGATATATAACTGTTAATCAAATAAGTGAAGAGTTATTTGATGTCGAATTAAAACCTGAAACGAAATATTATTTCTTAAATTCATATTGTCATTTACTATAAGCTTCGATAGATTTTAGAAGTGAACTCATTTTGTCTATAAGAACTATCAATGAAGATAATTTAAATGAGTATTTAGACAAAAAAGCAAATGTTGTAAATAAATCCATTTAAGATTAATTCATTAGCTTAAACTTCATCAAAGACTAAAAAGAAAGCGTCAAAGCAAAATTAAAGGTTGCTGTTAAACTACTTTTAAGAAAATTCTGATATCCACCTGACATGCAAATGTTGGCAATTGAAACACTCTTGAAACACTCTTGAAACAAGCTGCAATGATTGCTGATAAAATGATTTCTGGTTAGTTTCAAGAATTTATAAATCAAAATCGTCAAAAACACCGAAGCAGGACCTAAAATCTTCAACGAAATCGTCGAGAAGTTCGTGAAATGATTCAAATTTGATTTCGTAAAAGCAGACTTTCAATTATCTTTGCGCCCCATGTTTCCTGAAGAAGAACAATTACTGAATCCCATTCTCATTCATTATCTGAATCAACCGATTGATGCTATTTTGTCGGGTGAAATTTCAAGTGCCATCAATATCACACGAACTGCTGATTTCAGGTTTGTACTTCAAAAAAAGAAAACACCTGAATTTATTATTTCAATTGAAAAGGAAGGATTGAAAGGAAGTTTTTTGGTTGAAGACTGCACACTTGTAAATGGCAATATTTCCCCAAACGACCACAAACGCATCAAAGCATTCTATGCCGATCCGAAATCACAGGTTATTTTGAAGAAGGTTTGGCTGAGTAAGTAGGAGGGATGTGTCCGCTGTGGTGAATTGTATTTATAAAAATATGTGTTTATGAAAATAGGTGTTTTTTAAAACATGTATTTATAAAATAAAGTATTAATGTAAATAAGAATACTTAAATCATTTATTTATTGGTAGTTAATTTATTTTAAAATTCAATTATTTTAGCTTTTGGAGCAACTTGAAATCATATCAATGAAGAATGGAATATCTAAAGTTGGATGGATTGCACTGAAAAGTGTAATTGAGAGTATGGAGATTATTTAAATAAATAATTCGGAATTTGATAAAATCAACTGGTTAAGTATTTAGCGTCAACCTTTGAAACAATAGGATTTTGTTATAAAAGATATTAATCCTTAGTTATTTAATAAAACAATTGCTTTTATAGCTTTAAGAAAAACAGTGCGATTCCCTGAAAATTCCCGAAAATTCTCGGGATTCTCGAGATTTCTCGGGGCATACGTCAAAATCCTGAAAAATCCTCAATATTTTTTTTTGAGTTTAAATTTTTATTCGGGATTTCTCGGGGTTATTCGGGAATTCTAGATTTCTTTAAATATACATTTGTATAACGAATATATTATTAAATCATAACTTAATATGATTTTCCCTAAAGCTTTCTTTATAAGTACACTTATCACCAAAATAAAAAAGCTTTTAAGTACAAATTTCAGAAACTAAACAAGGACTTTAATTGCAATATTCTAATAGAAATCAAATACGGAAAAAGCAATCAACAATATACCTCTCGAACAGAACATCGAAAAATCAATGGAAGTGATTCGTGAGAGGATTTATTCGTGAATTGTTACTTCTTTTTATTATTTCCAAATTCATAAGTCAAACCTGTCAAAAAAGCAAAATAGCTGAGTTTTGTAAATGACCATTGTTCATCAAATTCAGTATAATTGGTAAGGCTTTCGGAATAGGTTCTGTAAGTGTGCCAACGAATCATTTTGTAAAGACCTTGATTGTACATTATTTGAGCATTCCAGTTTAATCGGTCGGTAATTTTGTAAGTTAATTGATAGCCAAAAATGAGGTAAATGTTTTGGTTTCTGAAATATTCGTATTTGTCAAGCACCATTCCACTGCTAACCCAACCAAGGCTATCATCATAAAAACTATATACAGAATTAGCGTAATTGGTAGCTACTCTAGTTTTTAAATATCCAGCGCCAATGATACTTTTATGTTGAAACTTGCCTTTTTGATGCCATACATGCTTGTACAGCAATGATAGTTTCAAAAGATTACTATTTGTTCTAGAACCTCCTTGATAATGGGTAAGAATACTCATGTCAGTAGAGCCATCTGAAGGTAGCACATCAGTATAAGGATATTTATTTGTGTAGCCTTTTGCTTTCCACATTGGACCTAATCCTCCGCCATCAAATGCTAAATAAAAACGATTTTTAGTAGTTCCATAACCAATGCTCCAATGATTTGTCCATGTACTTGGAAGCGGTGGCGTATAATAACCCCAAGTCATGTTATCGGATTTAATGGTTCTGGAAGTTGTGGCATTTGCTCCAAAAGAATACCCAAATTCAAAACGCGATTGGGAATGGATTTGAAACGATAAAACTAAAACAATAAGAAGGAAAACTTTTGTTAGCATGGGATTAAATAATTTTTAGTTGAATTATGTTGAACATATTGATTCTGTATTATTAGAAAATCTTATCACAAATTATGAGATTTACTTAATTCCTTTTCATTCATCCTCCAATACAATCCAACATTGTAAATAAAAGCAGGTTCAAACCAATTCCTTTTTGAAGTTAGATATTTCTCATCTTTTCCATGGATATATTCAAAACCAAAACCCAATTTTTGAGAAAGATAAAGTGATTTCAAAATGTTCACGTCAAACCCTAAACCAACAGTATTTTGCATCCAAAAAAATGGCCCATAAAAATTAACTTCTCTATCATAAAACTGTAATTGATTCACTGAGTCATAGTAAACTTTAATAATCTCTTGATTTCTTACACCACTGTATTTCAATTGAACATTAGCAAACGCAAATAATCTTTTTTGTTCTGTTAAATAGTGAGACAAAGAAAAATCTAAGCCCAAATATTCATAGGCTTTCTGTGGAAAAAGCCTTTTTCGATGAAAACAACTTTTTTCATCTGGTTGAGCAATTTGACCAATATTAATGAGTAAACCCGTAGATAATTTTAATTGATTTTGAAATTGATTAGCAAAAACTAGGTTTATTGATCTACCTGAATGACATGAGTTAAAATTAAATCCCAATTCTTTTTGACATAGGAAAGGCAAACTGAAACAAAAAATTGAACAAAAAATTAAAATTCTTTTCATTTCTTTAATTTATAAACTAATCCTACATTGAATTGTTTTGCAAATGCCCAATCCCATTTTTTTGGTTGAATATAATTTTCAGGGAACTTCTGATGCATTAACTCAATACCGAAACCCAATTTCTGGTTTAAATAAAATTGACTACAAAGGTGGATTTGAATTCCGATACCAAACGTGTTTTGCAACCAAACCATAGTACCTTTAGAAAGCTTTGACTCAATGAGCAACATAAAAGGATTAACTTCCTGATCTAAATAAAGAGTATAGAAGTGGTTAAAAGTGGGTGCTCTCTTCACCTGTAGATTATAGAAAAAATCCAATTCTAAATTCTTGAATTTTCGAAAAATAGGTTGAACACAAAATATCTGTAGTCCAAATCGTTGAGAGAAGTTTTCAGCGTGCAGTCTTTTCTTGTAAATATTTCCCTGATTATCAGGCATACTTTTGTTATTGATGTTATAAAGAACACCTAAACCTAATTTAAAATCATTCTTGAATTGATAATTAAAAATTAAGTCAATTGTTCTACCAGAATGACAGGAATTAAAATTCCCAATAAGCTCATTTTGAGAAAACAAGGCTATTGGAAAAAATAGCACAAAAAGTATTCGTTTGTAACTTGTCAAAATCCTATTTCGTTCATTTATAGTGTTTTTTCTACTAATACCGAAGTTGTTTTCAATTGTCGCATAAAATACTCGTTGAAAACTGACTCGGCATTATACCAGATGGATTTTCAATTGCGTCATTTAATGTGAAAATTGGTATAACTCTTATTTCTCTATAAAATTGCCAAAATTAAGCTCGATTTCATTTTTAATATGAGGTATTAAAACTACAAAGTACAAGCTTATCTTTTGAATCTTTGAAAATGAACGTTTCCGAAAAGCAAGGATTTAACAAAGTGCTAACTAGTCAAAACTCCTTTAATACAAAGCGATTGGGCGTAAATTGGCGATTTTGAAAATAGTTACTTTAGAATTGAAAAATTAGAATATGTTCTAAAAAATGAGGGATTTATTCGATAAAGGAATTATCGTACCAATTGTATAAAACCTGAAATGTTTGTATTGTCTATTCGATAAAAATAGGTTCCGTCTATGCACTTTTTCCCTTCCAAGTCTTCACCATTCCAACTAAATTGATTTAAAGTTGACTCATATATCAAATTACCCCAACGATTCAATACTGTTACTTTATGATTACTGTTTCCTAAACTAGGAAAAGTCAATAAATCATTGAAACCATCATTATTAGGAGTGAAAACATTGGTTAAATTCAAATCATTGGGAAATTCAAGCAATTTCACATAATCAACGAACATGTATGTCACAAAAGGATTTGAGTACAATGGTTCTCCATCAAATCTTCTTAATGTATCAGTCGTTAAGTCGTCTTTAAAATTTCCAATGGTTATAAATTTTTCTCCTCCATCTGCAATAAAAATGGTTTCAAGATGCATCCATTCAGTTGTATCTCTAAAAAAGCTAGGTTCATAGAAAACGCATTGAGGATTCACTTTTAAATTAGAAGTATTTACGCTTGAAATTGGATTGTTTGAAAAAAACACTCCGATTTCATTTATCATTAAATCAGATAATTCTGCCAATGAAACTTTTAATGACAGTTGATAAATTTTTCCATTTTGAAGCGGTTCAACTAAACTTCCTTGGATGTATTCCCACCACATTATTCCTGAATAACTATCCGTTCCAGAACCACCAGTGTATGATGTAAAATATCCTCCTAAATATCCATTTCCGCTATAAGGTAGTTGATTTCCGCCAAAATTATCAGAAACGGAAACAGGGAATACTGAACACGCATTGAAATAATCACTTGTTCCATAAGTTGGAGCGGTCCAACCAACACATTTTTCTATTTGGTAAGGTATTTCTGAAGGATTAGAAGCATTGTTTGGACAACTCGAAAATTCTTCAAAATCACCGTTGTAAACAAGATTCTGTTGAGATAAAGAAGTTTTAGAAATAATGAAAAACAATAATACAATAAAACAAACAGGTTTTATCCTCGGTAAAAAACCGAGACTGAACGATATGCTATTTTTAAAAAAGTTCAGCATTGATAAGTTTTTGTTTAAATTTAATTTCAAACTCTGTTTTGTTTCACCTCAGCAAGAAAACAGGAAAAAAGGTAGTTATTGTTTTGTAAATTTAATCAAGTATGTGTTGGCATCCAAATAGTTATACTTCAGTTGTTTAATTAGTTCTTCTAAAAAACAATCCAGCACGAAAGTTCAAATCAATTCTTCCTACTCAAAACTATCTGAACCTTTTTACCTTCAAAACCACGCGTAGTGGTGCTTTCAAACTCCATGCTTTTGCGTTTTCGTTGCAAGACGTCATATTCTCCGCTTAAGGCGTTGGCGAAATTATCCAAAGTATCGAGGGTGTTGGGCTCGCATTCTTGACACAAGACTTGATAGTTGATGTAGAATTTATTGGCTTTCTCGTGAAATTGCCATTGGAAAATTGCATCGTTGGGACTTTGCTTCCAGAAAGCTTGCGGCACCGAATCATATATGTTTACTCCTTGAGTGATTTCCCACGCTCCAGAAATATCTGAAAGCGTATCGTTGATTTTGATGCTTTGCACCGTCCACGTTTCTCCTTTCATAAGCCGTTTGGAGTAGTATTTGTCTTTATTGCAAGCACTAATAGTTATTGCTAAAAGGCTGAGGATAAATAGGTTTTTCATGATTTAGTTTTTTAAAGTTTTCGTCCGTAGAATTTTTTCTCATTTGTTAGTAATCCATAATAAAGGATAAAAGTTATTTTTCCATGTTCATCACTTTTTATTCTAGCACTTGGACTTGCTTCTAATGAAGTTTGAATTAAGCCAAGAGCTTCCATATAATTACCATAAAATTTTAGTTGATTTATTGAATTAGATCCCATACCGTCGTAATTATACATATTAAAATATGGACCATTTCCAAACCCATCTCCTGTTTGAAAATCAATTTGAACATCAAAACTATCTTTTAATTCAGTGCTGTAAAAACGAAAAAGCCCTTCTAAAAATGTTGTGTCTGACAAATCTGACTTAACAGACAAAAATTTTGTAATTGAGTCATATCCATCATCGTTGGGAAAGCAAATTTTATTAGGTTTTTTCTTGACGACTAAAGTGATTGGTAATACTTGGTTACTAAATGCCGTTGAAAAATAGCGCTTCAATTGTTTCTGATTAACAATTTCCGATCCCATGTACCATTTGTATGTTGCACCATCCTCTAAAGCGGTGAAACGCACAGTTTTTTCAGAATAAATGGTATCAGTAAAAGTCCAAAAATTTTCATAAGACTCGGGAAAGCTTCCCCCTACAATTTCCTCCATCGTAAAATCAGCAGAAACCTCTTTCGCACAACTACAATCCAATTCATTCATTTTCGGTTGAACTTTTTTGCAGGAGTTTTGTGCGAGAAGGATTATGCTCAATACTATAAAAATGATTCGTTTCATAGTTTAAAGTTTTCGTCCGTAATGATCGATATAATTTTCTGTAATAAACTGACCGTAATATAGTGTATATTTAAATCTATTATCTCCTAAATAAACAAGTCTTACACCAGGGCTGAGAGACATGTCTATACGGTTAGGTCCATAAGCTTCTAACCAATTGCAGTAAAGCTCCAAGATATTAACAGAATTTAATCCCTTTCCGTCATAATTGTACAGGTTAAAACGTGAAATATTGCCGGAATTATCACCCGGTTGAAAATCAATTTGCACATCAAAACTATCTTTCAACTCTGTGCTGTAAAAACGAAATGCACCTTCTAGAAATACTGTTTCTGACAAATCAGACTTTACCGACAAAAATTTTGTAATGGAGTCATAACCATCATCGTTGGGAAAGCAAATTTTATTGGGTTTTTTCTTGACGACTAAAGTGATTGGCAATACTTGGTTACTAAATGCCGTTGAAAAATAGCGCTTCAATTGTTTCTGATTAACAATTTCCGATCCCATGTACCATTTGTATGTTGCACCATCCTCTAAAGCGGTGAAACGCACAGTTTTTTCAGAATAAATGGTATCAGTAAAAGTCCAGAAATTTTCTACCCCATCTTCGGGAAAGCTACCCGCTACAATTTCCTCCATTGTAAAATCAGCAGAAACTTCCTTTGCACAGCTACAATCCAATTCCTTCATGTTCGGTTGTACTTTTTTACAGGAGTATTGGGCGAGTAGGATGGTGGTTAGGAATATGAAAATTAAATATTTCATTTTTTATAAATTTGAAATGCGACGTCCTTTGTAATGATATTGCTTATAATTTGGATGATTTGGATAATATAATTTAAAATACATTGTAGCAGTTCCATCAATTCTATTGTGAATATTACCTTCCATTAATTCACAGTAACCTCGGTTTATTATAAAACACTTTCTATATGTAATGTCATCTATTCCATTGTTTTCATAACAATTTGAACCCAAGCCATCATAATTTTCAATATTTACCTCCATCCTTGGTATTTCTTGATTTTTTGAAATAAAAAAAGTAACATCAAAACTATCAACTAAATGATCTGATTTAAAACGATAAACCCCTTCTAATGAACCTGAAATAAAGTCAGAAGTGGTTTCCTGAGTAAATTGGCTTACATGTAAAACTTTTGTTATTGAGTCAGATCCGTCAGAATCAGGAAAACATATTCTATTTGGTTTTTTCTTAACAACCAAGGTTATAGGAATATCTTGTCCAGCCCAAGTGTCACTAAAATAACGTTCAACAGATTGCGTATGTAAAATTTCAGAACCAATGTACCAGGTATACTCTGCATCCATTTCAAGCGCTGAAAACTTCACACGTTTTTTATTAAGAATAGTATCAGTAATTGTATAATACTGTTCAAAATCAAGAAAATATCCACTTTCTTCCATCGTAAAATCAGCAGAAACCTCTTTTGCACAACTACAATCCAATTCCTTCATTTCTGGCTGAACTTTTTTGCAAGACGAATGCAGAAAAGTCAGAACAATGAGGATGAAAAGGAAATGTAGTTTTTTCATAATTATAAATCAAACAGATATTCAAAGTAGTTTCGCTGGAATTTTTTGGCATCCATTTTATAGATTGTAATAAATTTAGTTTTTAATTATTCGAACTGTTTTTACAGTTTCGTTATTGTAAATTCTTGCAATGTAAAGTCCATTTGCAGCATTTCTAATGTCAAAAGGCTGATCAAATTTATCATTAAGTTCTCCCTTGTAGATAATTTCACCATTGACACTATAAATATCTAAATTGGTATAAATAGGATTTTCAAATTTTATTGTAAACAAGCCATTGGAAGGGTTTGGGTAAATTACCAAATCATCATCAATGTCAGAATTGAAGATTCTTGGTTTATTTTCAAAGATTTTTTTATCATTCAACCAAGCATCGTTTTTTGTTTTAATCACGGTAAGATATCGAAACAAACTTACTGGACTAGGAACTAAATAATCAGTATTTTCTTCAAAACTATCACCACTGATAACAATGTAATCATCGTTTACGTCAAACATTTGATATGCTTTATATGTCAATTCATCAAAATACTGTCCAAGCGGTTTGTACCCAATTTCTTTTCCATCTTTTGAAAATTTCACAATCATTAATTCGTTGTTTGCTCCTCTTCCATAAACGTAATAATAGGAACCATACATTTTAGATGCAAAAGGAAAGAACGATTCATTAGAGATTTTCAATTCAGAGAATCCATCATCAAAATTATATTGATACATAAAACCTCTATTTGCATTACAACCACCTAAAGCTGGGGTCGTATTTTCATAAACTTCTAAATCTAATGTACCTCGATAATATCCAAAAGCATTGAAACCATTGTCATTTATAAAGCCACATCTGACACTACCTAAATCAGAACTGTACATCGGAACTTTATCTTTTAGAGTTCCATTCAAATCCATTATTTGATTGAAATACCCGTAATTTTTGTATTCACACGAAGCCCAAATGTTATAAGCACCTTGCGACTGAATGGTAATTATCTGATCATTGGAAATATCCATTGCCCAGGTTTGACCATAATAATCTGTCCATTCTGTAGGAGTGTTATGAGCTGAAATGAAATCACCATTAAAGTTGAATTTAGCAAGTGCATTGATTGGACTTACAAGTGAATTACTTAAAGAAACACCGTCAATTGTACAATCAAAGTTTCTGTAAGTAAAAGAGAGATAAATATTATTGTCGTAAACTTTCATTTGATCAATATTAAAATCATCGAAGTAAAAATTTTCTGAAATTAATTTGAACCAAATTTTCTCTCCTGTTTCACCATCCAACTTCATCAAAAAGTTCCCACATCGTTCAACTGAAATCGTATCATCTTCAAAGTAATAATTTTTAAAAAAAACACCAGACATATAAATGTCTCCCAATGAGTCCACATCAACTAAGAGAGGGTAGTCTGCCCAATTACCAAAATATTTATCACCAGAACTGTGATTCCAAATCACCTTACCTAATGAATCAAGTTTGTAAATTTGATAACCACCATAAGCATCATCAATTATTTTGTATTCCTCATTTGCTATTTTACTTTTGTACGATGACCCAGATCTTGTTGCTGCTACAACGGCACCATCTTTCATTAGTTTAATTGTAGATAACTGTTGCTTATTGTTAGGTTCAGTATAGTATTGTTCATTAACATATACTAAATTTCGTGCCCAAACCTCCGACTGAATTTGATCTACAACTGTTGGTTGAGGCTCTAAATTTTCAACCAACGAACGAAATTGGATGGTTAATTTGTTTTCAAGAAAGTAAGTCGAATAGAAGTTGTTATTAAAAATGCTAAGAGGTTTAACATAGTAAACATTTTCTAATGGAAAGTACGATTTAATTATAGAATCCTTTATGCTATACAAGTAAAGCTTATTATCATTTAAGTTACTCATTATTGTAAATATCGTATCAAGTCCGTACTCATACATAAAATTAGGGAATTGACTGCCGTTTTCCTCAAACTCATTAACCCAACCATTTTTAATATTTGAAGCAACATCTTTTAATAAATAGATGGAGTCCGTTACGTAGAAGGGCTCAAAACCATGAAAATAGGTATATCCACGCATAACTTTATTATTTAAATTTAAAAATTGTTCAGTAAACATAGGTTTATATTGAGCCAACTCGTTTGAAAATTGAATTGTGTCAACTTGCGTTGAATCTGAAATTAATCCACGAACGTAATAGTATTTAAATTCACCACTAAATTCATTAATAGCTATGTATTCATCGGCAATTGCAGCAAAAATCCCGCTATCGAAATCATAATAAGAACCTTTATTATAATATCTATGTTCCGCGATTAGATTTATTGCTGGCGTATTTAAATTTATTTCATAGAATTTGTTTTGGTTGTTTTCACCAATTGAAATGTAATGTTTTCCATGAAATTTACCTCTGTATAAAGTATTGTATAAATTGTATGGAATATCAGTGTCTAAGAAGTTATGGAATCCAATCCCAGTATCATATTTATCGACACTAAGGTTACCGTCCGTTTTTAATGTGACAAAATAATTAGTTGATTCGTCTTCAAGCGAAAACAAGAATTGTTTGTCTGTTGTTGTAATTGAATTGATTTGTCCATTTGTCTTGTTAAATCTCTTTAATTCATAAGAGTTATTTGGTAATTGTATCGTGAAATAAAGGTTTTCGTTATCGGCTGACAGTAATTTAGTAGGACTCAAAATTTCACTTGATACGGTTTGACCATTGTGATTTAGCCAATGTAATTTACGAACAACATCGTTACCTTCATAATAATATGTCAAAAAATAGATTCCTTCACTCGTTAATATAGAACTATTAATAAAATCTATTCCATGAAAAGTACCCAGCGTATCTATTGAATTTTGTGACTTGTCAAATTTTAGAATTTTGAAATAATTGTA
>CAZDKE010000019.1:0-56326 GCA_964506255.1 uncultured Lishizhenia sp.
CGAAATCAGAATATGTTGGTTCAATTATGACTTTGTGTATTGAAAAACGTGGCGAATTGACCAATCAAGTTTATTTGACGCAAGACCGTGTTGAAATTACGTTTGAAATGCCCTTAGCAGAGATTGTATTTGACTTCTACGACCGTTTGAAATCCGTTTCTCGTGGTTATGCTTCGTTCGATTATCATCCAATTGGCTACCGCGAATCCGACTTGATTAAAATGGATTTATTGTTAAATGCTGAACAAGTTGACGCTTTATCTGCTTTAGTACATAGAAGTAATGCATTCGATTTAGGAAAGAAAATTTGTTTGAAGTTGAAAGAATTAATTCCTCGTCAACAATTTGAAATTCCAATACAAGCAGCGATTGGAGCGAAAATTATTGCACGTGAAACAATCAAAGCTTTACGTAAAGACGTTACTGCAAAGTGTTACGGTGGAGATATTTCGCGTAAACGTAAATTAATAGAGAAACAGAAAAAAGGTAAGAAACGTATGCGTCAAGTTGGACGTGTGGAAATTCCACAAGAAGCGTTCCTAGCCGTATTAAAATTAAACGATTAAAAACAGAATAATATGCTTGATATTTTAAAACACGCACATTCAGGTTTACGTTGGGTAGTCCTGATTTTAATGCTTTTAGCAATTGTAAATTCTTTGATTTCAAGAAATTACGAGAAAAAACACAAAATGATTAATTTATTTGCAATGATTTCTTTGCACACACAATTGTTGATTGGTCTTATCTTGTATTTTATTTCCGATAAAGTGAAATTTGTAGAAGGTTGGATGAAAGAAGACGCTTATCGTTTCTATGGAATGGAGCATTTTCTTGGAATGATTGTCGCAATTGTATTGGTAACTATTGGTAGAAAAATCGCTGAAAAACAGTCTACAGATATCGACAAACACAAGAAAATCCGCACTTTTTACACAATCGCTTTGGTAATCATCATTGCATCGATTCCTTGGCCGTTTAGAACAGCATTAGGTGGCGCATGGTTTTAAGAAAGCGTATTTTTAGTGTTTCCATATTGTTGTTGACAGCATGTGGAAGTGGTGGTTCAAAAACTGATGCTTTACCAAGTGAAACACCTGAAGAAAAAGGCGAAAGCTTGTATATTTTAAATTGTGCTTCCTGTCACGGGGAGGATGGAAAATTGGGTTCATCAGGAGCAAAAGATCTTTCGGTTTCTAAATTGAGTGACCAGCAAATTGAACAAATTATCCGAAAAGGAAAAAATGCAATGCCTTCTCAAGAAGCTGTTTTAGAAACGGATGAAAACATTAAATTAGTAATAGAGCACGTAAAAACGTTGAAAAATAAGCCATAACGAGATTCGTCACATTCAAGGATTAATTTTAAACGGCGATTCAATATGACCATTAAAAAATACTTAAACACCTATTAAAATAATGCAAGAAGGACACGTAACCGTAGATGCTGTTGAAGAATCATGTGTGTTGGTTGGAGTGATAACTTCTGAAATCAACGAAGAAACTGCGAAAGAACATTTAGACGAATTGCAATTTCTAGCCGAAACAGCTGGAGCAATTACTGTTGAAACATTTACTCAAAAACTACCTTATCCGAATCCCAGAACCTACGTTGGAACGGGAAAGTTGGAAGAAATCAGACAATACATCAAGGCTGCGAATGTAGAATTAGTCATTTTTGACGATGAACTTTCGCCATCACAATTACGCAACATTGAACGTGATTTAGATTGCAAAGTCTTGGACCGAACCATTTTGATTTTAGACATTTTCGCAAGTCGTGCGCGAACGTTTCACGCAAAAACACAAGTGGAATTGGCGCAATTGCAGTATATGTTACCTCGTTTGACACGAATGTGGACTCACTTAGAGCGTCAAAAAGGGGGGATTGGTTTGCGTGGTCCAGGAGAATCACAAATTGAAACGGATAGACGAATCATTCAAATGCGTATTTCATTGATGAAAGAACGTTTGAAAGACATCGACAAACAAATGGGGGTACAACGCAGCAACCGCGGACAATTAGTTCGTGTAGCTTTAGTTGGTTATACGAACGTTGGAAAAAGCACGTTGATGAATTTGTTGTCAAAATCGGATGTTTTTGCAGAGAATAAACTCTTCGCAACGCTGGATACAACCGTCAGAAAGGTGGTAATTGACAACTTACCGATGCTTTTAACCGACACCGTTGGATTTATTCGCAAGCTGCCGCAACAATTGATGGAATCCTTTAAATCGACTTTAGACGAAGTGCGCGAAGCTGATTTATTGGTACACGTTCTAGATATTTCACACCCGAATTTTGAAGATCATTTCAATGTGGTGAACGAAACACTTGCAGAAATAGATAATACCGAAAAACCAACGATTTTAGTTTTCAATAAAATTGACGCCTATCAACCCCCAACCAACGATTTGAACGAAAACGAAGAAGACATCACCTCTTTGGATTCCTTAAAAAAATCGTGGATGGCAAAAATGAATAAAACCAAATGTGTTTTCATTTCAGCGCAAGACAAAGAAAACATCGATGAATTGAAAGCTGTACTCTACCACGAGGTAAAAGAAATCTTTAAAGTGAGATATCCGTATAATGATTTTTTGTATTGATTAAACCCACAGGTGCGCGATTAATCCCGTACCTATGGGTTTAATCAAAAAATTGTCATTTCTGAAAACGGTGTCATCAAATATATTGAGGCAAAGGATTTGTGAAAATTTTCATTAGCTTTGACTAGTGAACACTCAAATAACGACTTATTCTGGAATTCTAATTAATTCCAACAACGGAAACCAGCGCGAATCGGGCGAAATCAAAGTCAATCCGTATGGTATCACTTTTACTTGTGAATCGCAAAAAGTAGAATTTCCCTTTCATTTATTGGAAATCACACACGGTGGAAACAACAGAGAATTGATTTTCTTTGCACACCCAAACAAAGCAGGATTAACGTTCTATACCAATCAGAAAGCGATTTTAAAAGAACCTGTTTTTCACGAAGAACCTGATTTGAAAGCCCAAATAAGCATCGTTAAAAGTTCAAGAAGAAAAATTGTGATAGGTTCCTCAATTGCTCTAGGGCTAATTATGGTATTGATTGCTTCTCTTTTCCTATTGAAAGACACTTTTGTTGAAGCTTTAGCACACAGAGCTCCTAAGGAATGGGAGGCAGAAATAGGTGATAAATTATTTGAAAGCATAAAAATGCAATATAAATTTATTCACAATGATTCGTTAGAGCAAGCGTTTTTATTAGCCGCAAAACCATTGATTGACCAAGTAAAAAAAGACGGAACAAAAGTTGAGTTCTATTTCATCAAAGATGCCACTATTAATGCTTTTGCTTTGCCTGGAGGAAAAGTGGTGATACAAACAGGATTGATTGATCACGCAAAATCTTGGGAAGAAGTTTTAGGTGTTGTAGGTCATGAATTGGCGCATGTTACCCGACGCCATCATTTGCGAGGAGTAATCAATAATTTAGGATTGTATGTGATTGTTTCTTCTTTGGTTGGAGACGTTAACTCAGCTACTGGAGCAGTGATTAGTGCTGGTGGAAATTTAGCCTCACTATCGAACAGTAGGGCTTTCGAAACAGAGGCAGACGAAACGGGAATGGATTACTTAATCGCAGCGCATATTGATCCTAAAGGAATGATTTCTTTTTTCAAAACCTTACAGAAGGAATCAGGGAAAAAAACTGACGATTATACAAAATTCATTTCAACTCACCCCTCAACTAGCGATAGAATTCAGCATTTAAATGAACTGTTGAAAAGTAAAAAATATTACACAAAACCTGTAAATGGTGATTTTAAAGCATTTAAAAAACACATTAACCAACTAAAATGAATGTAAAAATAGAAGCAAAACCAGCGTTTGCCTTTCTTCGGGTCGAACTTGCGCCTGGCGAGACGATTATCGCTGAAGCAGATGCAATGTCAACCATGTCGGCGGAACTGGACATGACTGCCAAATTCAACGGTGGTTTATTCAAAGGATTAATTAAGAAATTCCTTGGTGGCGAGAGTTTATTCGTAAATCATTTTACAAATAATACCTCTAAAACCTTGAGTTTAACGTTAGTACAAGCAACTCCTGGTGATATGGAGTGCAAAACTTTAAACGGCAATAGTTATTGTTTGGAAAGAGGCGCTTATGTGGCTTCTGATCCTGGTGTTACTTTAGGAATTCGCTGGGCAGGATTGGGATCTTTTATCGCACGTGAAGGACTTTTCAAATTGATTGTTTCAGGAAATGGTAATGTTTACTTTGGCGCTTACGGTGGTATCATTGAAAAAGAAATCAACGGTGAATACATTGTCGATTCTGGTCATTTGGTGGGTTATGAAACAACGATGAAATTGAAACCACAACTTTCCAATGGAATCCTTGGTAGCATGACAAGTGGCGAAGGATTCGTAACCAAAGTTACCGGGAAAGGAAAAATTTATCTTCAAACCAGAAATATCTCAAGTTTTACTTCTTGGGTAAATCGCTATTTATAAACTATGGAAGAACTATCAAATACTATTTCAAAAATGGACATTGACGTTAAATTTCCATTGAAACCGGGTGCAACAGCCGCAGAAATTACTTTGCGACCGGGACAAAAAATCATAGCTGAAGGTGGCTCCATGATTGCTATGAGTAGTAATATTTCTATGACAACGACTACTCAACAAAAAAAATCTGGAGGTATTATAAAGGGTTTAAAACGAATGATTTCTGGAGAAAATTTCTTTTTGAATCATTACACAGCAGGTTCTGAAGGCGGAAAACTCTGGTTGGGAACAACTCACGTGGGAGATATGGATTGCAAAGAGCTTAACGGAGAATCTTTAGTAATCCAAGGAGGATCTTATGTTGCTTGTAGCGAAAACATTGAAATTGATGCGAGTTGGCAAGGATTTAAAAACTTGGTTTCAAAAGAAAGTATGTTTTGGGTAAAAGCAACTGGAAAAGGAACTGTAATTTTTAATTCTTTCGGAGCAATTTACACCATAGACGTGGACGGAGAACACATCGTTGACACAGGTCACATCGTTGCTTTTGAAGAAAGTTTAGCTTTTTCATTAACGAAAGCTGGGAAAAGTTGGGCAAGTTCCATTCTCGGCGGCGAAGGTCTCGTTTGTAAATTTAAAGGCCGAGGAAAAGTGTGGATTCAATCCCATAATTCATCTTCTTTCGGTTCATCACTTAGTCCAAAACTTAAACCAAGATAAGCATGGAAACAGAATTTAAAGGATTGCCATTCAAATTCGATTGTAAACCAGATTTCGGTTACTTAACAATAAATGTTCCTGCGGGAAAAATGGTAAAGGTGGAAGCTGCTGCAATGGCCGGAATGGACACCAATATGGAAATGAAAACAAAATTAAAAGGAGGTTTTAAACGCTTTTTATCAGGAGAATCCCTGTTTATCAACGAGTTTACAGCAAAAAACGGAAATGCTGAAATTCAGATTGCGCCTGCTTCTCCCGGCGATATTGATCACGTATATTTAGATAACGAGTCTATCTTTTTACAAAACTCAGCTTTTGTGGCATCGGGTTCAGAAATTGATGTGCAAACAAAATGGCAAGGATTGACAAAAGGATTTTTCTCAGGTGAGAACCTTTTCTTGATAAAATGTACTGGAACAGGCGACGTTTGGTTCAATTCTTACGGTGGAATAATCCCAATTGACGTCGATGGATCTTATGTTGTTGATACTGGTCACATTGTTGCATTCACAGATGGCTTGGATTATTCGGTTTCTATGGTTGGAGGTTACAAATCGCTTTTCTTTTCGGGAGAAGGTTTGGTTTGTCGCTTCTCAGGCACAGGACGTGTGTGGATTCAAACGCGCAAATTGCAACCATTCCTTTCATGGTTATTTCCTTTCAGACCAGCCAAGAATAGATAATTTTGAATAAAAGTTACAACGAAGAGTTAAAAACAACAGGAGTCTTAAATCTCACTTCGGAAGGAATTCTTTTTTTTGAGTTGAAAATTGTTACTTCACCAAAAATTTAAAATTTACCCACAATCTATTTCCCTCCTTGAGGAGGGATTAAGGGAGGTGAACATTTTCAAATTTTCAAATTAATTAATTTTCAAATTAGAATTTCACAACCTTCCTCTTCTCTTTCAAAACTTCATCGTCCACCTGCAAAAAATACTCCTCAGTAGCTAAAGCAGAAATATCCAACGGAAAACTCTCTGTGTTTTTGGAAATGGAAATTTTGAAAAATGGAACTTTAGCGCACCGTTGTGGTCTCGATTGTATTCCAATGGAATAGTGTCTTAAACGCAATCAATTGGACACGATATTTAATTTAATTGTTCCATTTTGGGTCAATACTTACACCAATTGACTCAAGGAATTTTTTGGGTGATTTATACTTCAATCCACCATGAATTCTTTCGAAATTATAGATTTTTTTCCATCGTACCTTTGTTTCTTTAAAATCTTGCAAATTCTGAAATTCAAATCGTTGACAAACAGCACTTTCCATTATTGAATGATAGGATTCAATATGTGCATTTTGTTCTGGTGTTGCAGGTTTCCTAAATTCTTGAATCACTCCTTTGTTCTTCAAAAAACCTTGAACAATTAATGCTTCAAATTGCGATCTATTGTCATTTCTAACTATGAATTGTTCTGGTAATGTTTTGATTTTAAACAATAACAGCAAAAAATAGAGCCATTGTTTTCAATCTTATAATTAGAACTTCATGTTAAATTATTATTAAAAAGCAATTAATTAAAAGCAAATAATCAGTAATTAATCATTTGTTTATAATTTCGCACCCCGATGAGAAAAATAATAAGCTTATTATTTGTTGTAATTAGTTTTCAAATTTTTGGTGCTACTAGTGGTACTGAAAATAAAGAATTCGATTATCAAGAAAAGTTTTCTCAGTTCGTTGGGTTTTTCTCAGAAGCAAAAGATGTTGGTGAAAACAAAGAAGAGAATCAACCTAAAGTTTCTTACGTTGGTCAGTCAATAGTTGGAATCGGAACAACAAATCCAACGGTTTTAAAAATTGAATTCAAAACTGTTGACCAATATTTCAAAAGTCACATCAAATTTTTAGATTTTTTTGACTCCAATGTCATTTTATTAAAACAGAACAAGAGCAAAAAAGAAAATCTTCGCTTTTACGTTGTTTTTTGTAATTACAGACTATAGAATAGTCAATCCACATTTTATCCTAAAACAAATGACACCAAATCAATTTAAACATTGATTTATGTGCTTTTTTTAGTTCAAACAGAAAACTTTTCGAGAACTTCAGTTAACAATTTTAGTATTGTTTTTTTAATTAAATAGCTTGTTAGTTCAAATAAATAATTCTAAAAAATTGTATTTCAAGCGACTAATCATTTATTTTTAAATGTTATCGTTTAGAGAATTTTCTAAGTTTTGTGCTGAAAAAAAGTGTTCAATTCTAATGAAAAAGCACACGTTTTAGGCTTAATCAAAATCCTTAATTACTAAATCAATTGAAATGAAAAAGACATTTTTCACAAGTGTATTACTTGTGTTATTCCTTGCTGCTTCTTGTTCAGATAAAAAAGTTGCAGACGAAACAAAAACAAAACAATTAACAGAGAAACAAATTAGCGCTTTGCGCTTTGATATAGCTGAATTACAGCAATTGGAAGGAGAAATAACTTTGAATGGAAAAGTTATCCCAGACGAAAACAACTTGGTAAATGTTTTTCCTATGATTGGGGGAAAAGTTATCAGTGTAAATTTTGAAATTGGCGATTTGGTTGACACGCGAAAAGCACTTGTAACGCTGAATTCTGGTGAAGCTCGTGAGTTTGAGAAAGAACTTTTGGCTGCTGAAGATGAATATCAAATAGCCAAAAAGAATTATCAAATTCAACAAGATTTATTCAAAACGAGTTTTAGCACAGAGCGTGAATTGGCTTATGCAAAAAAAGATTTGCAATTAGCTAAAGCTGAATTAGATCGCTTAAAAGAAGTCTACGAAGTTTATTCTATAACTGAAGGAGGAAAGTATGTTGTAAAATCGCCAGTTGCAGGGTTTATTTTAGAGAAAAAAGTAGGTCCAAATATGCAAATTCGTTCCGATGCTTCTGATTATCTGTTCTCGGTAGCACGACTAGATGAGGTTTATGTTGCTTTTGATATTTACGAAAAAGACATTCCAAAAATAAAGATGGGACAGCAGGTTAAAATTCAAACAATTGCTTCTGACTCAATCATTAGAGGAACGATTTCTAGAATTGAAAATTTAATTGATCCAATCACAAGAACAATAAAAGCGCGTGTTTTATTGAAAAACAACGGTTATAAATTAAAACCAGAAATGTTCTGCTCTGGAAAATTGAATTTTAAAGAAGATGGTCAAATGATAGCAATCGATAAAAACGCAATCATTTTTGATAAGAACAAATACTTTGTAATGGTTTTTCACTCAAAAAAGAACATAGAAACCCGCGAAGTTGAAATTTATACTCAAACGGATAAAGCTGCTTTCATTTCAAGTGGACTTGCTGCTGGTGAGAAGTTGATTACTAAAAATCAACTTTATGTATATGATGCCTTGAACGATTAAGTTCATTTTTTACTTATTAATTTCTTATAAATCTTATGAATAAGTTCATTAAGGGCATTATTGGTTTTTCCTTGAAAAACAAAGCCCTCACTTTCATTTTAGTTGGAATTTTATCTGTTGCAGGTATTTTCAGCTTTTTAAACACACCACTTGAAGCATTTCCAGATGTTACCAACACACAAATTATTATTGTGACCGATTGGAAAGGAAGAAGTGCGGAAGAGGTTGAACGTTTTGTCTCTATTCCGATTGAAGTTGCAATGAATTCGGTGCAGAAAAAAACAAACGTTCGCTCTATTACAATGTTTGGTCTTTCGATTATCAAAATCATTTTTGAAGACGATGTTGAAGACTTTTTTGCGCGTCAACAAGTAAATAATTTATTGCGAAATGTGAAATTACCAGATGGAGTTGAGCCCAATGTGCAACCTCCTTATGGTCCAACGGGTGAGATTTTTCGCTACGTTTTAAAAGGAACAAATCGCTCTTCAATTGATTTATTGACGATTCAAAACTGGGTAATTGACAGACAATTGCGCGCTGTTCCTGGAGTTGCCGACATTGTAGCCTTTGGAGGACAGGAAAAAATCTATGAAATTCAACCTGATCCATTGCAATTAGCGAAATATGGAATAACCGTCTTTGAACTTCAAGAAGCAATCAATAATAGTAATCTCAATGTTGGTGGAGATGTTATCAATACCAACGAGCAAGCATTTGTGGTTCGTGGACTTGGTTTGATAAACGATGTTTCAGATATTGAAAACACAATTGTTAAAAATTACAACGGTACACCGCTATTAATCAAGCATTGCGCTAACGTTGAAATTACAGGTTCTCAACGTGTTGGTAAAGTTGGTTTAGATGATAAAGACGATGTTGTGGAAGGAATTATTGTGATGCGAAAAGGAGAAAATCCAAGTGAAGTTTTGGCTCGTGTGAAAGAAAAAATCGAGCATTTGAATGAAAACGTACTGCCGAGCGATGTTAAAATGGAAACCTTTTACGACCGCGATAATTTAATGGCTTATTGTACGAAAACGGTATCAAAAAACTTGGTTGAAGGAATCATTTTTGTAACTGTAATCGTGTTTTTATTTATGGCCGATTGGCGAACAACTGTTATCGTTTCAATCATTATTCCATTGTCTTTATTGTTCTCCTTTTTTATGCTTTACCTAAAGGGAATGAGCGCGAATCTATTGTCTTTAGGAGCTGTAGATTTTGGAATTATCATTGACGGTGCCGTCGTAATGGTTGAAGGAATCTTCGTTGTGCTAGACCATCAAGCCAAGAAAGTAGGAATGGAACGCTTTAATAAAATGTCCAAAATGGGCTTGATTAAAAGTACTGGTGTGGAAATGGGTAAAGCTGTTTTCTTCTCAAAATTGATTATTATCACTGCCTTGCTTCCAATCTTCGCTTTTCAAAAAGTGGAAGGTAAAATGTTCTCTCCGTTGGCTTTCACCCTTGGTTTTGCTTTGCTTGGAGCCTTGTTGTTTACCTTGACATTAGTTCCGGTTTTAACATCCATTTTATTGAAGAAAAACGTGCGCGAAAAACACAATTTTTTTGTTCGCTTTTTCGATAATCGTTTTGGAAAAGGGGTTGAGTGGTCTTTCAAAAACAAAATGAAAATATTTCTTATTTCTGTTTCGATTCTTGTTTTAAGCTTGTTCTCAACCAAATGGTTAGGAACTGAATTTTTACCAACCTTAAACGAAGGTGCACTTTGGGTTGAAGCAAAAATGCCAATGAGTATGTCGTTAGATGAAACCACCAAGCAAGTACGCATTTTAAGAAAAGAGCTCAATAAATTTCCTGAGGTGAATGGGGTGCTTTCTCAAACAGGTCGTTCAAATGATGGAACCGATCCAAGTGGATTTTTCTATGTGCAAATGCAAGTAAATCTAAAACCTAAAGATGAATGGCGAAGTGGTTTATCTGTCGATGATTTGATTGCTGAAATGGATAAAGAAATGAAAAAACATCCTGGAATCAACTTCAATTATTCGCAGCCAATCATTGACAACGTTGCCGAGGCTGTTGCTGGAATGAACGCCAACAACGCGATAAAGATTTTTGGTCCAGATTTACGCGTTTTGGATAGTTTGTCAACGCTCGTTCTTAATGCAATGAAAAATGTTGAGGGAGTAAAAGACGCTGGTATTCTTAGAAACATTGGTCAACCTGAAATGCAAATTCATTTGGATAAGCAAAAAATGGCGGTGTATGGTGTGAAACTAAAAAACGCGCAGGACATTATTGAAATGGCTATTGGCGGTAAAACCATAACAGAAAAGTACGAAGGAGAATCACGTTTTAATATTCGAATTCGTTACCCACAAACGTTTAGAGATAGTGAAGAAAAAATCCTCAAATTGATGATTCCAACAGAAAATGCATCCATTATTCCGCTGAATGAAATTGCTCAAATTAAAAAGGTTACTGGACCAGCATTTGTGTATCGAGACAACAATAAGCGATTTATTGGAGTTAAATTTTCGGTGCGCGAACGAGACTTAGGAAGCACAATTGCGGATGCTCAGAAAAAAGTAGAGAAGGCAGTTAAGCTACCAAAAGAGTATGAAATCATTTGGACAGGAGAATTTGAGAATCAAGTCCGTGCAACTGATACCTTAGTGAAAGTAGTACCATTATCACTCGTTGGAATTTTTGTGTTGCTGCTCATCTTATTTGGTAATTCGAAGGATGCTGGTTTAGTATTATTGAATGTTCCTTTTGCTTTAATTGGTGGGATTTTCGCCCTGCATTTGACGGGTATGAATTTTGGAATTTCCGCAGGCGTTGGGTTCATTGCCTTGTTTGGAATTTGTGTTCAAAATGGAGTAATTCTCATTTCTGTTTTCACCAAAAACATTAAAGCAAAAATGGACTTAGCAGAAGCGATAATTGAAGGTGTTAAAAGTAGAATACGACCAGTGGTAATGACTGCATTGATGGCTGCAATTGGTTTATTACCAGCCGCGCTTTCAACAGGAATTGGTTCTGAAAGTCAAAAACCATTGGCGATTGTAATCATTGGAGGCTTAATAACTGCAACCATTTTGACCTTGCTTACTTTCCCTGTAATCTACTATTGGGCAAACTTGAAAAGCTATCAGAAAAAAATTAATAAACATAAAGCTATCGAAGAATGAAATCTATAACAATTATGTTGCTCCTGTTTTTCTCATTGAATAACTGGGCACAAACAAATGACAAGCTTAAAATTGATTTTGAGCAAGGGAAAGCCAAAATGTTGAAAGAAAATATAGCGTTAATGGCTGAATATTACAATGTTGATATTTCTGATGCCGAAATTACTCAAGCAAAACTTTGGGATAATCCTCTTTTTGTTTGGAATGCAGAAATGTACAGTATTGCGCAAAATAGCTACTTCCGTTTTAATAATCAAAAGCTCATCCAGTTGGAATATGCTTTTTCAGTTTCAGGAGCCAGAATCAATACCATTAAGGAAGCAAAAATTGGTAAAGAATTAGCTAAACACGCTTTATCAGATGTTATTCGAAGCTTGGTGCTTGATTACAGCGTTGCCTATTACGATTTTGCTAGTTTGATGGAAACTAACAACCTTTTAAATCAGTCACTTGGACAATATGACAAGTTGATTGAACGTTGCACAAAAGGAAAAGAACTAGGTATCAATTCAGAAAGTGAACTCATACGCTTAAAGTCTGAACGTCAAGCCATTTTAAATGAGATTAATTCAAATCTAAGAAGTGCTTTAGAGAGCGAACACAAGTTAAAAATGTTGATGCATCTACCATTAACGGTTTCGCTTGAGGTAACAACTGACACAACTCTTCTTCTTCCCAACTTTAAAGTGGAAGAACTCGCTGAATTATCGATTGCCAACCGTCCCGATTTTATGATTGCAAAAACAAATATTGAGTTCTATAAAGCTAATCTCAAAAAGCAAAAATCATTGGCGGTACCAAAAGTAAATCTAGGATACCAACCTTTAGATAACGGATCCAATTATGTGCGTCCATATTCTGGGATGGTTTTCGAAATGGGAATTCCAATCTTTAATAGAAATCAAGGTGATATCGCTGCCGCAAAAATCAAAATTGATCAAAATAAATTATTGTTGGAATACAAAACGGATGAAATTAAAAGTGAAGTCAACACTGCTTTTCAAACTTTACAGCAAGCCATCGAATTAAGAGAATCTTTCAATACAGAGATTACCGCTGATATGGAAAAGTTGGCTGAAAATGCGCGCATAAACTTTGAAAAAAAGAATATAAATCTTTACGAATATATTGATTATCAGCGTAGTTATTTAGAGTATAAAATGAACTTGATTCAAGCTACAAGAAACTATAATGATGCTATTAATCAATTGAATTTTGCCATCGGTACTGACATTAAAAAACTATAAAATGAAACAACTATTTTTTTCACTTGCTTTTTTCGTTTCATTACTTGCTCATTCACAACAAGTAGAGAAAACGAATTATTTTGACAAACACCAAAAGTTCAACAAAAAATTCTTGTTTGGTTTTTCGGTTAACAACTCTTGGTCGAATTTTAGAGATTTAAAAGATTCTTCTTTCTTTCGACCTAGTTTAGGAATTCACTTAAGCACGGAATATTATTTCTACAAGGGTTTAGGGATTTCTGCCGATTTTGGATTGCAACAACGTGGAATGGGAATTTTCACCCCTGATTTGGACCAGTCTATTGGAGATCCCGATTCAACAGGCAGATTGCGGTATAAAGTTTCTACCATCGAAATACCTTTGTTACTGATTTATCGCCACAACCAAGAAGTGTATAATAAAGTTCGCCTTTCTGCTGGAATCGGTATTGTACCTATGTATATTTTCAAAGCAGAACGAATTTGGAAAAGTATAGATGATGGTTTTCACGAACCGAGAAGCTTGAAAGAGAATTACAACACCTTCGATTTTCCGTTGCGATTTTCATTAGGCTGCGACATTGATGCACCAGGAGGAAATATCCTAAAAACCAACTTTATTTTCGACTATGGTTTTAAAGGGATTTATCTAAATCCTTCTAATAATGTGCGTTCAAACAAGAATATTTTACTTGGAATTAAGCTCACCTTTTTGTTTTAAGCCGCACTTATGAAATATTGGATTGTGATTTTTGCGTGTGCAACGCTTCATTTGGCTTATGCACAAGATTCTATTTTAGTTTTTGATCGTCCTGGCGTTGCTGATAGTCCGTATTTGACGATGCCTAAAAAATGGTACATTGAAGCAGGTTATGGCTTGACAAATTCGACTAAATGGTCAGATTTATTAGCTCCGAGCTGTATGCTTCGAAAAAGTATTTACAGAAAAGCAGAAATACGAATAGCAATCAATACAACCCCACAATCCAATGATTTCATAGTAAAAACAGAAGACATTGATGGAAATTTTGCTTCAATTGGAATCAAACATAAACTTTTCAAAGAACAAAAACTCAGACCTGAAACAGCGATTATAGTTAACACTTATTCGGGTTTGAGTTTTATTAAAAACAGTAAATTAATAAACGCTTTTGCATACGAGGCACAGCTTCTTTTTCAAAATAATCTAAATGATTTCTTTAGTGTTAATTACAATTTGGGTTGTATTCGATTTGCTAGTCAAAATACAAGTTATATTAATCAGTCTACTTGTTTGAATTTTGCATTTACAAATAATTTAGGTGCATTCGTAGAAAACTTTAATTATTGGAATTTAAACACCAATTTCTTTGAAGCAAGTTATGATTTTGGATTGATCTATTCTTTTAAAGATAAGTATCAAATAGATGTTTCATACATTGCAAATCATTCTAAGCAAAAAACACATTATGGAACCTTACAAGCTGGTTTTTCAGTTAAGTTGTAAAGTTTCAATTACAACCTAAACAAAACTGCAAGAATAATTCGCTTTTCGGATTTAACTAAGTCTGGTCGCCAGTTTGGGTCTAAAGGGCTTGTGCTATATCCTGTTTGAGAAGTCACGCCACCTGCTCCCGCAAAATAGGGAACACTTGCGTTTCTATGCACAAATTCCAAGCGAAAAGTTACACTTTGATTGGGTAAATAATCGATATTCGTAGACCAATCCCAACCCTTGAAAGCATCTCCAGGATTTGCGCTAAAAGGAAATGCTCCTTCCGTTTGTGTTGGATTAGTAGCTGATGGAAGAGGACTCGCTTGCCCTGTTGGATACAAAACCAAATATCTTCCTGGATTGGTCATAACGCCACCACCAATTGTCCAAGCAAGTTTGTTTTTCGCAAACCACATACGGTGATAAATCATTGCACTTAGAAAATATTGTGCAGGTCCTTTTAACGTATCATCGTTAATAAATCCATTTACTCCTCCACCTTTTTCAAATCCCCAGTCGGCAGTTAGAGAAACGGCAGCTCTATTCAGTGTTTTTGATTGTGGTTTATTAAAATAACGTACTAAAACACTGTTGTCAGAATGAAAACGTTTTCGATCTGAAATGCCTGCTGCATCTGTTCCGTAGTAATTATTCGTTAGTATTTTAAAGTTGTCAGAAGGCATCCAAGTAATGTTTCCACCCAAACCGGGCATAGAATTGAATTTACCATAACTCTGCCAACCGTTGATAATCCAAGGTTCGATTTTTAAATGCTTTGTTGGAAAAAACTGTAAGCGAACACCATTGAAAAACCACGGTGTATTATCAGAAGTAAAGGAAGCTTGATACTCCCAGTTTTCTGCTTGATAGAAGGAATTCAACCCAATGTATGACATAAAAAGACCTGCGTCGATGTTGATTCCATATCCTTTATTAATGTGATAACCTGCATACGCTTCACTTAAATACCGATACACATTCGCTAATTGATATTGACCTTTGTATGGGCTTAAATCATTACGCGGTACAACTTGCGAACGAGTTCCAAATTGAGTCATAAATCTAGCTCTTGCTCCTTTGTATTGAAAATCTCCGCCAAAATGCAAGGCTGAAAGTTGAATTTCATTGTTGCGCGTTAAGGCTGTAGAACCCACCACAGTATTGTCAATTGGATTTTTAAATGAATAGGTGTAGTTCACATCAATCAAAACACTTGGTGTAAAATACGGAATGTTCCAAATTGAAGTGTCACGTCGGTCGCTTCCATTTTGCCAGGTTGCATCGATATTTTCAAAAGGAATTTTGGGTGTTTGTTCTTGCGATTTTTGGGCAAAAGTTAGGCTGTACCAACCTAAAATTGGTAGTAAAATTAGTGTTTTCATAAAATTTATTTTAGGTCGATTCGGGTAAGTTCTATATTACTTATTGGTTGATATACCAATGGGATTTGTTCAATTACAACATCGCTTTTGTCGAGACCAAAGGCTTCTTGATCACTTAAGCTTAAACCTTTGAGCCAGAAATAAGAATTCAGTAAAACACCCTCACGTAACGTGAACTCATTTTCAACGGAAAGAAACTTTTGAATCACCACAAATTTAAAATCAGGCTCGTTGTTATATTTCGTCGAACCATCCGGTCGCATGTGAAGATTTAATTCTTTGTTTTTAATCAAATCTTGTATGATTTTTTTGAAGTAAAGTTCCGTTCTTGGCTGCACTCTGAATCCTACATTGATATTGACTTTGATGATTTTATCATTAACTAATTCCACTACTTCATACGAAAGAGTATAAGGTTCATTTGTGCGATGAATGTGTAGAAACCAATACACATCTGCTCGTTTTGGTTTTTTAGACAAAATGGAGTTCATTAGTTTTTCCTCAATTTCATGAAAAGAATTTGCTTTTGTCAAGTAAATAATATGCGTTGAAAATTTCGGTATGCTGTCGTCTTCACTCAATTCTTTGATAATCGGAACATATTTCCCTAAATCCACGAATTTGGTAAAGCGATTGCTAATTTTTCTTCCAGAATAAACGCTGTACATAACAAAAAAGAACACGGATGAAATGATCAAAGTAATGTAACCGCCTTCTGGAAATTTTTGAATGTTGGCGATGAAAAATGAAATCTCAATTGTCCCAAACAGGAACATCAAAGTACCAACAAGTAGCTTGTTCCATTTCAATTTATACAAAAGGAAAAAGCTAAGTAAAAAGGTAGTTACCATCATTGTAATGGTTATTGCCAATCCGTAAGCAGCTTCCATATTGGATGAACTTTGAAAATGTAACACCATCAAAACACAACCAATCCAAAGGATAATGTTGACGCTTGGAATGTAAATTTGACCTTTGATGTTTGAGGGTTGACGAACCGCAACTCTTGGCCAAAAATTCATATTCATTGCTTCGTTAATCAAGGTGTAGCTTCCACTAATTAAAGCTTGAGAAGCGATAATTGCAGCAGAGGTAGCGATAATAATTCCAGGAATCAAAAACCATTCAGGCATAATTTCATAAAATGGATTACGATCTCCTAAACTTGCATTTTCTCCTAAGCCAGTAATCCAAACAGCTTGACCCATGTAGTTGATTAACAAACAAACTTTCACAAAAACCCAAGTGATTCGAATGTTTTTTCTTCCGCAGTGACCTAAATCGGAATATAAAGCTTCTGCACCCGTTGTGGCTAGAAAAACTGCACCAAGTAGAATAAATCCTTTGGGATAATGAACTAGAAAATCATAGGCGTATTTAGGATTTAACGCTTTAAAAATAGTTGGATTTTGGATAATTTGTATCAATCCAAGAACGAATAACATACTAAACCAAACGAGCATAGCGGGACCAAAAACACTTCCTACTTTGTGCGTTCCAAAACGTTGAAAGAAAAACAAACCTGAAATGATGACTATCACAATTGGAACTGTTGGGATGTTTTTCAGTTGCTCAATATTTGACAAACCTTCAACTGCTGAAGATACAGAAATGGGTGGCGTAATGATACCGTCAGCGAGTAAGGTGGAAGCGCCTAAAATCGTTGGTAGAATCAAGTATTTGCCATAGCGTCGGACCAATGCGTAAAGTGAAAAAATTCCTCCTTCGCCATTGTTATCTGCTTGAAGAGTTAGGTAGATATATTTGAATGTTGTTTGAAAAGTGATGGTCCAAAAAACGCATGAAATTCCACCATAAACAAGCATTTCACTAATTGGTCGATCGCCAACAATAGCCTTTAAAACATAAAGCGGACTTGTTCCAATGTCTCCATAAATAATTCCAAAAGCGACTAAAAGTGAGGCTGCTGTTACTTTGTTACTTAATCCATGACTTCCATTTTCCATACATCATTTATTTTATGATGCAAAGTTGAAGTTTAAGCTATTGGTAAAATGTAAAGACTTGGGTAGCTTGTATAAAGAAAAAATAAAGATTCAAAGAAACCGATATCCTACACCGCTTTCTGTCAGAATATGTTTTGGTCTATTGGCGTCAACTTCTATTTTTTTACGTAGGGTACCAATAAAAACACGTAAATATTGTGTTTCTAATTGTGCACCCACTCCCCAAATTTCTTTCAACAAATATTGATGTGTTAAAACTCGACCTTCGTTTTTAGCTAAAACAACCAATAAGTTAAATTCTGTCGCAGTTAGTTTCAGTAGTTCTTTGTTTTTTTTAACGGTATGCCCAATTAAATCTATTTCTATATCGTCAAAAACCAACCAATTCGATAAATTTTTGGGATTGTTATTGCGAATTGCAGATCGAATTCTTGCCAATAATTCTGCACTTCTGAAAGGTTTACTCAGGTAGTCGGTTGCTCCATTATCTAAAGCAGAAACAATATCGTTTTCACTATTTTGAACAGATAACATAATAATTGATTTATTAAACCAAAGTCGTAGTTCCTTTAACACTTCGTGACCACTCATATCAGGCAAACCAATATCGAGCAAAATTAAATCTGGAGAATGATTTGCGGCTAATAAAATTCCTTCTTTCCCTGTGCTTGCTTGCAATACTTTATAATCATTACTCTCTAATGTTATAGCCAATAAACGACGGATTTGAGGTTCATCTTCGATTATTAAAATAGTTTCTTTAAGCATGATTTAAGTTTTTTATATAGGATGCTTCAGCTGGAATTTCAATCGTGAAGATTAATCCAGTAGGATGATTATTTTTTACAGAAACGGTACCTCCATGCGCTTCCACAAAACCTTTTACAATTGATAGTCCTAGTCCACTTCCTCCTGTTTTACTTTGTGAAACACGATAAAATTTGTCAAAAAGTTGTGGCATTTCCTCCGGAGAAACACCAACTCCATTGTCCAAAATTTGAAGAATTAATTTTTCTGTATTATAAAGAACGTTTATTTGAATTTGTACCGTTTTTCCAGCATAATTGACAGCGTTATGCAACAGGTTTTTCAAAACTTCATCTATTAAACCACGATCAATTTTCACGAGAGGAAATGTTTCATCAAGTTCAAAAACAACACTCTGCTTTTCATTTAAATTGATTTTATGAACCACCTCGTTAATTAATTCATTGATGTCACACCAATCATAATTTGGCTTCAATAATCCTGTTTCTAAGCGACTCATATTTAATAAATTTTCCACTTGTCGATTTAAACGGTTACTTGCAATTTCAATTTCATTCAATAATGTTTGTTGATTTATTGCGGATAAATTCTGTTGATTTTCTTTCAAAGTATCCACAGCCCCAATCACAGTTGCAATTGGTGTTTTAAGCTCATGTGAGAGCGAATTAAACAAGGTATTGTATAGTCGAATAGACTTTTCTTTGTCTTCTTTATCACGAACTTTTTTTTCTTCGTTCCTAATTTTGAAAGATAAAACAGCATTCACAAAAGCAATAAAAAAATACAACAAAAACATCAAAAAATCTTCTGTTCCGCCTATATGAAAGGTAAAAATTGGTGGAATAAAAAAGAAATTCCAAACAAAAGCACTAAGAATTGCGGTAACTAAAACGGGTAAAATATCAAATAGCATCGCCACAATAGAAACCGTCATCAATAAAAGCAATGCAACGATTTTGTAAGTGATAATATCAGAAAAAATGAAGCAAGAAATAGCAATCAATAAAAACAAAGAGATACTCCAAAATAATTGGGTTGCTTGGGATAGATTTCTTGTATTGGCTAAGTTCAATGTATTTTTGAAGCAAATGTAATCGGAATGGTATTAAGATTTTATAAAGAATAAGGGATGTGTTGAGTTTTTCTATTTTCAAAATGCTATCATTTGAACGATTTGTGCTATTCGTTCATAAATGGGAAACTTAATATTGTTGTCAAAATAAGAATTATGGAAAGCAAAAAACCAACGTTTAAAAGCCACTATGACAATTTCATCGGTGGAAATTTCGTAGCTCCAGTGAACGGAGAATATTTTGAAAACACAAGCCCAATTGATGGTAAAGTTTTTACCAAAGCAGCTCGCTCAGGAAAAGAAGATATAGAGTTGGCTTTAGATTTAAATAAAAAACTAAAACCTATCAATCGGCGAAGGTTCAGACCGGCAATTTTTAGGAGTTGTCGGTTTGTTTTTTAGGGCTGAAAGTTATAAATACGTTTATAACTTTTCATTTTTTAAAATAAGTTATAAGTATATCTATAGTTTTTAAAAATTTAAAGTACTCCAAACTATGACTAAACGCGTATTAATTACACCAGAAGCATCCGAAGTGGTTGCAACTTTAAAAGCAAAATTTGGCGATTTGATGTTTCACCAAAGTGGTGGCTGCTGTGATGGTTCGCAACCAATGTGCTTTGAAAAAGTTGATTTTAAAGTCGGCTCAAGTGACGTTTGTTTGGGAAGCATCGAAAACTGCGAATTTTGGATGAGTAAAGATCAGTTTGAGTATTGGCAATACACACAACTCACAATCGACATTACAAAAGGAAGAGGTTCCAGTTTTTCATTGGAAATACCGATGGGTTTACGTTTTCTGACACAATCACGCTTATTTTCAGAGCAAGAATTGACGGATTTAGAGCCATTAACTTACGTTGTTGATTAATCTTCTTGCTTGTGCAATAGCTGTTGGTATTGTTTTGGAGTAATTCCCTCGTAATGTTTAAACATACGAATAAAATAATTACTGTCCTCAAAACCAGCTTCATAGGAGACGTTTTTGATATAAATATTTTTGTCTTTTAGGTACTGTTTTGCAACTTTGATTTTCTCTAAAATTATAAATTCAATTGGACTAACACCCAATTCATTTTTAAACAAACGGTACAAAGTTGAGGTGCTTAAACCCGAACGGCGCGCAATTTCTTTGAGTTCTAATTTCTGTGAAATATTTACCCGAATGTAAGTGATAACTTGTTCCAGTACACTATTTTTAGGAAGAGTTGTTTCTAAAGCAATTCCTTTCAATGCTTGAGATTGCACAATTTTTACCAATAACTCTTGGAGCGATAAATCAGCTAAAGTATCTTTGAAGATATTACTGCTTTGACATATATTTATCAATTTGGAAATGATGGAAGCCATTTCGGCATTGTTTTCAAAAAAGAAATTCGATTGATCTTATTGCCAAAAGTTATTCGTTCCTTCTTTGGGGTATTTTTCGTTTAGAAAATTAAGCGTATTAGTTATTTTGTGGTGATCGATGGCAAGCGCCAAACATTGTGTTGGATTATCAAAAGACGCTTCGGGAAAATCGATTTTCATCTCGACATTCGATGGCACAATAACTGATTCTCCTGGTAAATAATCAAATCCTTCTTGATCGAATAAGTGCATTACTTTTTTGCCGCGTAACATGCTCGTCACCACCAAATCAGAGAAGTGTAAAGGAACTAAATTCGATTGTTGGTAGGTCTCAAAAAGGTTTAATTCGCAGTTTTCAAGATTGTAAACAGTACGATTTTCCACTAAGGTTTTTAGAAAACGCTCTTGGGTTAATTGTGGTAAATGAGGCACTGCTTTTTGAAACATAGAAGCACAAAATTTCTTAATCGCATGATAAACATATTGAAAATGATTGAGATAATTTGAGGAGTATAAGATTTCTTCTCAGTTAATGTGAATATTAGTAAAATGAAGTTTTCTAATTTTCTTGCTAATTTTAGGACCGAGAAAAACTTTTTAAACAGGAAAATTCAAGCTACCAAAGAACAGAATTTATGCTTAAAACAATCTTACTTGTTGGACTTGGTGGAGGAATTGGAAGTGCTCTTCGATATCTAACAAGTGTAGCAATTCACAAATTCAATGGAAGTACTTTTCCTTTAGCAACCTTTGTTGTGAATAGTGTTGGTTGTTTTATTTTCGGATTACTGTTCGCTTATTTCAGTAAACACGCCGAACAATCTGAACAATTGCGTTTTTTTTTAATTACAGGATTTTGCGGTGGCTACACAACATTTTCTACATTTTCAGCTGAGAATTTTCATTTGATTGAGAGCGGAAATTATTTTATTCCAGCAATTAATATCACAGTAAGTGTTCTTTTAGGAATCGCAGCTGTGTTTTTTGGAATTCAAATTGGGAAGTGAGATACTACTCTAATTCTTTATTTTCCAATATCCTGTTTTATCGCTTCCAATTCGTTCAAGTACTCCGCTTTGTTTTGTGAGAGCTTCGTTTTAGACATTATTGAAAATCAAGACTAAAAAAATTCACTTTTTATTCAAAATTTCAACCCATTCATTCTTTACGAAAGGAAAATATTTCTTAAATTCAGGTAAACTATGAAGAATGAAATCATTTTATACCGACCAAATGAAGCCGCTGAACACATCGAAGTTCGACTTGAAAACGAGACTGTTTGGTTGAATCAGGCACAAATGACTGTGCTTTTTGGACAAACAAAACAGAATATTAGTTTGCATATTAATAATTGTTTTAAAGAAGGAGAATTGGATAGACTTTCAACTGTCAAGGAATCCTTGACGGTTCGATTAGAGGGTCAACGTAAAATAACACGCAAAGTTGAATTTTATAACCTTGATGTTATTATTTCAGTAGGTTATAGAGTTAAATCTAAGCAAGGAACTCAATTTCGTATTTGGGCAACCACTATACTTCGTGAATATTTACTCAAAGGATATGCAATCAATCAACGAGTAGATCGCATTGAAAATAACCTTGAAAATCTCTCAATAGAAGTAAGTAAAATCTCTTTGCAACTCAAAACAAACGAACTTCCTACCCAAGGTGTTTTCTTCGACGGACAATTATTCGATGCGTATGAGTTGATGTCGCGAATCATTCGTTCCGCACAAAAAGAAATTATCCTGATTGACAATTACATCGATGAATCGGTGTTGGTGCACCTAAGTAAACGTTCCGAAAATGTTGATGCTATCATTTACACCAAGTCCATTTCAAGAGTTTTGCAACTTGACCTTGAACGGCACAACAGCCAATACCCTCCCATTCAAATCCGTGAACTTCGAGAAAGTCACGATCGTTTTCTAATCATCGACCAAAAAGAGTTGTATCACATTGGCGCATCATTAAAAGATTTAGGAAAACGCTGGTTTGCGTTTTCGAAATTGGATGGTTTGCTGTCAGATGTGATAAAAAAAATTCAGTTATAAGAATTCAAAATCCTCCAATAACCTGCCTTATCACTTCCAATTCGTTCAAGTACTCCGCTTTGTTTTAGGGAATTAATTTTACGTTTTACTGTACTCAAACTTACACCTAGTTTTTCACTGTGTTTTTTGGTTGTTATGTGTTTATTTTTTTCAATCAAAGAAAATACAGTGTCATTTACAGTGTCAAAATTACTTTTTACAGTGTCAGAAAAGTTTATTACACCCTCTTCAACTCAATTTTCGTATCGCCCACTTCTTCAATATCTGTCAATAGAGCCTCAGCTGAAACAGTCGTAAATTCAATGTCATTTGCCAATACTTCAGCACAAATATATTCCTTGTTGGCAAGGGTAGCTACTTGTACAAAATCGCTTGTTTCGATACTTAAAGTAATGCGATCCGTTACGTCCAAACCACTATCTTTTCGCAAGTTTTGAACTCTATTTACGATTTCACGTGCAATTCCTTCTGATTTCAAGTTTTCAGAAATGGTAATATCTAAAGCAACTGTCAGTCCACTTTCGCTAGCAACCAACCATCCCGGAATGTCTTGTGCATTGATTTCAAAATCTGCTAAATCCAAGTTGATTTCCGCTCCTTCAATGCTTCCCCACCAACCATTATTTTGTTCAATTGTGGCGATATCGTCTTGTGTAAATCCAGCTACAATTCCTGCGATTGACTTCATTTGTTTACCGTATTTCGGACCGATAGTTTTGAAATTAGGCTTGATACTTTTCACTAACATTCCTGCTCCGTCTTCCAATAATTCCAATTCTTTCACATTCACTTCGGATAGTATCAAGTCTTGAACGTGTTTCAAATTTTCCGCCACTTCTTTGTTCAAAACAGGAATCATAATTTTTTGTAAAGGCTGACGTACTCTGATATTTTGTTTCTTACGCAAACCTAAAACCAAGGAACAAGCTTGTTGTGCTAATTCCATTTGTGCTTCTAATTTTTTGTCAATCCAGCTTTCATTTACGGCAGGGAAATTCGCCAAGTGAACGGATTCAGCTGTGTTTTTACCAGAAACTTTATTCAAGTCCAAGAACAATTGATCCATATAGAATGGAGCGATTGGAGCTGCTAAAATGGCAATTGTTTCTAAGCAGGTATAAAGCGTTTGGTAAGCACACAATTTATCTTTCGGGTCGTCGCTTTTCCAGTAACGTCTTCTACATAATCGTACGTACCAATTCGATAGTTGATCACTCACGAAATCTTGAATCGCACGTCCAGCTTTTGTTGGTTCGTAATCGGAGTAGGCAGCATCTACATCTTTCACCAATGAATTCAATTTAGAAAGCACCCAACGATCGATTTCTGGTCGCTCATTCAAAGGAACTTCGGCCTCTGAAAAATCAAATTCGTCGATGTTCGCATACAAAGAGAAAAACGAATACGTATTGTAAAGCGTTCCAAAGAATTTACGTTGTATTTCCGCAATTCCTTCCAAGTCAAATTTCAAGTTGTCCCAAGGTTGCGCATTCGTAATCATGTACCAACGCGTCGCATCAGGACCGTATGTCTCTAAAGTTGAGAAAGGATCGATTGCATTGCCCAAACGTTTCGACATTTTCTGTCCGTTTTTGTCCAAAACTAAACCGTTTGAAACCACGTTTTTATAAGCAACTGAATCAAAAACCATTGTTGCAATTGCGTGTAAAGTATAGAACCAGCCACGTGTTTGATCCACACCTTCTGCGATGAAGTCAGCAGGATAACCTGTTCTGTTCTCCACCAATTCTTTGTTTTCAAATGGATAATGCCACTGCGCATAAGGCATCGCACCTGAGTCAAACCAAACGTCTATGAGGTCAGATTCGCGTTTCATTGGTTTTCCAGAAGGCGAAACCAATACGATTTTATCCACTAAATGTTTGTGTAAGTCAATTTGCGCATAATTTTCTGCTGACATATTTCCAATTTCGTAATTTGCTAATGGATTTTCAGTCATTAAACCAGCAGCAACCGCTTTATCAGCTTCGTTTTTCAAGTCTTCAACCGAGCCAATGCACAAACGTTCGTCACCTTCTTCCGTTGACCAAATTGGAATTGGAATTCCCCAATAACGCGAGCGAGAAAGGTTCCAATCGTTGGCATTTTCCAACCATTTCCCGAAACGTCCCGAACCTGTTGATTCTGGTTTCCAATTGATGGTATTGTTTAATTCCACCATACGGTCTTTTTTGTCCGTCACGCGAATGAACCAAGAGTCCAACGGATAGTACAAAACGGGTTTGTCTGTTCGCCAACAATGTGGGTAGGTATGCTCGTATTTTTCGACTTTAAACGCCTTGTTTTCTTCTTTTAATTTAATTGCGATTTGAACATCAACCGATTTTTCAGGTGCAGTTCCATCGTCGTAATATTCGTTTTTAACGTACATTCCAGCGAAATCAGTTACTTCAGGACGGAAACTACCTTGTAAATCCACTAAAGGAACGAGGTTGTTATTTTCATCTTTTACTAACATTGGCGGAACACCTGCATCTTTTGCCACTTTCGCATCATCTGCTCCGAAAGTTGGTGCGGTGTGTACGATTCCAGTTCCGTCTTCTGTTGTAACGAAATCTCCAGGAATCACAACAAATGCTCTTTCTGGATTTTCATCCGGCAAGCAATAAGGCATCAATTGTTCGTAGCGAATACCCACGAGTTCTTTCCCTAAACAAGTTCCAGCAACGAAATAAGGAATGGTTTTATCACCAGCTGAATAATTAGCTAAATCGACTTCATTTTCAACAGCTTGAAATCCTTTTCCGAATTGATACCCAACAAGGTTTTTCGCCAAAATAACGTTGATTGGTTCGAATGTATATTGGTTAAATGTAGAAACCAACGCGTATTCGATGTTCGGTCCAACGGTTAATGCAGTGTTTGATGGTAATGTCCACGGGGTTGTGGTCCAGGCGAGGAAATAGATTGCAGGTTGCAGATTGTCAGATTGCAAATTTGGAATTTTCCAATCTGCAATTTGCAATTGAGAATCTGCAATCTTAAACTGTGCCACTATCGTTGTATCCTTCACATCTTTATAACACCCTGGTTGGTTCAATTCGTGTGACGAAAGGCCTGTTCCAGCTTTTGGAGAATAGGGTTGAATCGTGTAGCCTTTGTATAGTAGTCCTTTGTTGTATAACTGAGAAAGCAACCACCAAACCGATTCCATGTATTTTGGTTCGTAGGTGATGTATGGATTTTCCATGTCCACCCAGTAACCCATTTTCATTGTAAGGTCGTTCCAGATGTCGGTGTAGCGCATAACTGCTTTTCTGCACGCGTCGTTGTATTCGTCAACGGTGATTTTTGTACCGATGTCTTCTTTAGTGATCCCGAGTTCTTTTTCAACACCCAATTCTACTGGAAGTCCGTGTGTATCCCATCCCGCTTTGCGTTTTATTTGAAAGCCTTTCAATGTTTTATAGCGGCAAAAAATATCTTTAATTGATCGCGCCATAACGTGGTGAATACCCGGTAAACCGTTTGCTGATGGCGGTCCTTCAAAGAAAACGAAAGACGGATTTCCTTCGCGAGAGCTAATGGATTTCTCAAAAATGGACGCATTATTCCATCTTTCGAGTACGTCTTTTGCTACGTTTGGAAGGTTCAGACCTTTGTATTCTTGATATTTCTTGCTCATAATCTTTTGGTATTGAAGCTGCAAAGTTAAAAACTAAAAGTTAAGAGTTAAGAGTTGAAAGTTGACAGTTTAGATTAAAGTGGATTTATTTTGATACTTTTCAATTAAATTGAAGTTTTATTTGATTCAATGAGTTGGTATAAGGGTAGGAAAAGTAGAATAATCCAGCATTCATATTTTCGGTAAATCGTAACTAATACTCTAATAATGAGTTTTATCAATCTGTATATGTAAATTTCTATTGCTCTTTTAGGTTTTAATTGCATACTCTTCCCATTCTCAAATTGAGAAATTGCCCCGAAAACTAAAAGTTACAACTTGTACAATTAGCAGGAAATATTATCCCGAGAACAATAAAGACAGCGTTGAATATCAGAAAAAATGTAGAACAACTCAAGTTACTGTTTTTAATTATGATAAAAAAGGAAGAGCTATATCTAAGTACTTTGAATCTATTAATTATACTAAATTGAATGGTAAAGACACATTTTTACTAACAACTGAAATTGCAACCGATAATCGAAAAGGTAAGATTTTGATAGAGGATTTTAAATCTCAAAACATAATGTATTTAAACCAAACCTACTCTATTTATGATTATTTGACTTACCATAATTATAAATGTGATTTTTTCAATCGTTTAAAAAGAGGAAAATTTTAGAAACAATAGTTCCAAAAACTTCTACCCTTTGAAAAAAATTATACAAAAAAGCCTTATGTGAAAATTAAAAGTACTTTCACTTTATCTTGCTTTAATTTTTCTTTGATTTCCAATGGAATTTGGTATCTAAAAAACTTCAAGAATGAAAGATGTCGTTTTGTAAGTTTTCTATAATCTAGGAAGATGTTGTTTAGCTAGTCAAAATTCAATCAACATAATCCTATCCAAAAGCATTGCAAAAATTCGTTTGTCAATTTCTTTTTTACTTGAACAGTAAAATTGATATTCGGTATTAGTTAATAAACCTGTGATTTGACCTAAAAGTTGGTGTTTTAATTCTGTTTTTGATATGATTCCTTTTACTAAAATACGGTTGCGTTCTGCAGTAAGTTCTTGTCTCAACAATTTCTCAATCAATGGATTGTTTGTTACCTCAATTTCAAATAACGAATGTTGAAATTTTAGAATTGGACGTAAAACTTCATTTTGAAATTTTTCAATTTCAGTAATTGTTTTGTCTTCAGTGTCAATTAAGGGACGGAGTGCTTTTAAATTGATGTCATTTCTCATAGCAATTCTAACACATTTTCTATTCATCTGTTCATTATCCTAAAGAAAAGTATTTGTTCTATTAAACAAAAAAAGCCTTCTCCGGTTGGAAAAGGCTTTTAAAAAAAGAAATTTAAAATCTAATTTTTAATTACTCTTGAAGTCAACTGGTTGCCATTTTTAGTGTCTTTTACAGTCACCAAATAAATTCCACTTTTAAGGGTGTTTAAATTTACAGTTGTTTGTTCACCTTGAAAATGTGTCGATGAAATTACTTTTCCTGATAAATCGTAAAGAGCAACGCTAAACTCTGATGAATAATTCATATAAACAATTGCTTCGTTTTGGGTTGGATTAGGATAAATACTCATTTGCGTTTGATCAGAAATTGATGGATTTGTTTCTTCAACTCCCAAAAATGGTTGATTTAGAACTGGTAATTTAATTCTCGTTGCATACTCAGGAGAAAATGCAACTCGATTGATAGCAACTCTTGGAGCCATTTCTTCTCCTTCAAAAGTGTACGTTCTACCGTCACCAGGTCTTCTTCTAAAGAATTCATTTGGTTCAATTGGTAAATTTGGATTTGATTGGTAACGGGGATAATTCGAACTAGAAATCAAAATTTTCATTTTATGTTCTTTTCCAAAAGTATAACCAATAGGCATCATTCTGAATGAATATTCATAAATCTCTCCAATGTTGATGTTTTCAAAAATAGCATTATCATCTTCTTGTCCTTCCACAATGGAACGAGCATAATTTCTTGCTCTAGCATTTACACATCCCTCCACAACATAAAGCTCTCTTCCATCAGGATAAACATCCACAACTCTTACGAAAAAATCAGTATCTGTTGGTCCTGAAGTTACACCAGAAGGGTTTGATTTTGCATAAATTGTTGCTTCAGGAAATCCAACAACACACAAAGTATCTTGTAAAACTTCTGTTTCAAATTGTATTACCCCTGGACGATCCATTGTGTATTCTGCCCATTCTTTTAAATTAAATTGACCTTGACTGTCACGTAATCCGTCTGGAGTTCTAACAATCATGTTTGCTCCACCAATTGTATGGATGGGATCATCAGGATTGTGTAAATACATGCTGAATCCTTCGTCAGTTGTAGGTTGTGAAGTGTTAATTGTTCCGTTTTTGTGTAGATAAAAATCTTGCCATTGAACACCTGTTGTTAAAGGAAACTCATCAGCTCCATACCAATAGTTTCCAACCGCATCATTTACATTAGTTCCATCATTTACAGGTCCAACCACATAAAAACGAATATCAGGAACAGCATCAAAATCTTTATATTCAACTGTTGAAACTTGTCCTCCTTCTAATCCTGTTATTAACGGTTCACCTGTTGCAGGTATATCATAAACTTGAATAGTTCCAATAGGGTCAGTAGAATTTGCTGCTCGAACAGCAACTTTTAAACCAGGTAAATCCGTTGCTCCAGTTAAAAAACTGATTAGGTCGTTCAAAGGAATTTTATAATCTTCAGCAGGCACTCTTACTTGAACTAAACCAGCATTGTTCCATTCTGTGGATGCTTTAATAAACGCTTTTGGTTCACCTAAAAACTGTGTTGAATCGTAATTCAAATTATAACGATACCATTGAATTAACTCTGAATTAACAGCACTTGCTAACGGTAGTTCTGTTTCTGAAAATGCACCTAGTTCAATTCCTAAAATACTGCTGACATTTTCTTTATATTCCATATCTCCTGTAATTCTTCCACCAACTGTTTGATGCGCCCAAGGTCCAATTATTAATTTCTGAAGATACTTGCTTTTTTTCGTAGGATCTAAATGTTGTTTCATCAAGTTCCAAGTTTCAATTTGTCCATCTGTGAAGATATCCCACCAACCTGTTAAGTGATAAGCTGGTGTTTCCATATTCGTGTAGCGACTTATTGTTCCGTTGATATCTCCCAAACCTTGAGCATTAACTGGTGCGCGAGAAGCATCCATATCTTTTCTTCCAATACTATTTGGATAATATCCAGCTGGTCCTCCCAAATAACGCACACTTGCAAAATGATCGATTGCATTGGCTGCAGCTACAAATTTGTTTGGTAAACCATAATCAGTTGCTGAATGTAAATCGTTATCTATGTCGTTATCAATTTCATTTAAATCATCGTCTGTACCTGTAAAGATTTGACCTTTCAACCAGCCATTTACTAAACGATCTCTAAAAACACCATTTTGAAATCCAGTACTTTTATAAAATTCTTGGGTTGCAACAATTGGAACTAAACATTTTATACCAGGCTCATTCGGATTTATCTTTCTTGCCGCTGCTGCTTGATATTGATTATAGCCCAATGCAGAAGCACCAAACATGCCAATTCTACCATTAGTTAATTTTGCTGTTGTTTCAGGGGTTCCATTTTGATCATTATCAAATAACCAATCTTGATTTAATATTTGTTGAATAGAATTGTAACCATCTTCATGTTTGTTACCATTTCGAGGATCTGATAAAGGCGTAACATCTAATACGTGACCATAAGTTGGATGATAAGGATCTTTACTCCAACCATCTGAATACAGAGGCAAATAAACCCCCTTTGAAGTATAACGACCTCGCATATCTTGCACGGCATAACAGTAACCCAACATATTTATTGGAGAGGCTAATCCATCCCAAGAGCCTTTATTGTAAGGTGTTCTCGAAAAAACCATCGGTAACTGATAAGGATTTGGATTTGGTTGACCATTGATAGAGTCATACATAATAAATTGAACGCCTTTTTTCAAAATTTGTATAGGAACAGTAGTTCCCAAAATATCAACATCAACCATTAACGAATCGCGAAGAATTGGCAAATAAACATCTGTCATTAATTCTATACCATCAGGCATAGTGATTGGAATTGTGAACTTGGTCGATAATTCTTCTAAATTGTCTAATTGACCGTTGTTATTAGAAACTTGAGCAATAAGACTATTTGCACTAAACGTTACAATTAATCCAAATAAAATTCTTTTCATGTTAGTTAATTTTTCCCTAAATTAAGTTAAAATCAACAGATTAACAACATATTAATAAAAATATATATTGACTGTTTAAAAATAGTCGATTTTGTAATCTTTTTATTCTGAGTTTGATAGAGTTTAATACTACTAACTTAGCGTTATTGTTTTTGAAACATTGATTCGAAATATTTTTTTTAAAGATGGTCAATCTGTTATAGCTAAATTCATTACTTTTCAACTTTGTATTTTATGTTAATTATTATTTCAATTAAATTAATGACGTACTTAAAAAATTTCTTTTTTATTGTGATAGCAACTATATTGTTTAGTTCTTGTACAGAAAATTTAGAAGATAAAATAGCAAAGGGCGGAAAAAAATATGGTGGTGAGATCTCGTTTGTTGAAACCCAAAAAGCAAGTTCATTTTTCCCTTTAATTTCATACGGACTTCATGACCAACGCTTATTAGCAAATATTTTTGAACCATTACTTAAAGAAGATTCAAAAACAAAACGTATAGTACCTAATTTAGCCAAGAAGTTTTTAGTGAAAAATGACGGCAAAACCATCGAACTTATCATAAGAAACGATGTATTCTTTCACGCGGACAGATATAATGATTTTGAGAAAAATAAAATGACAGTTGAAGATGTAAAATTCTCTCTTGAATTTGCTTGTTCAGGAAATAGATTGAATCAACTTGGTCATGTTTTAACAAAAAAAATTGTTGGTTCAGAATGGTTTCAAACAAACTCAAAAAGTCATTTTCCCTCCAAAGGAGTTAGTGGAATTAAAATCAAAAATGATTCTACAATTATCATTCAACTAACAGATACTTACAACAACTTTACAAGTTTATTGAGTCATCCAAGTATTGTAATTTTTTCGAAAGGTGCTTTTCTTTATTACAAAGAAAAAAGTGTAAATCATCCTGTTGGAACTGGTCCATTTCAATTGCAATCTGTTGATAAAAATCAAATTATCTTAGTGCGAAATCCCAATTATTGGAAATATGACATCTACGGAAATCAATTGCCATTTTTAGAAAAAATACGTATTCTAAAACCAAATATTGCCAAAAACGAACAGCTTTTGTTTTCAAAGGGAAAAACTGATATCCTTTTGGATTTGCCAGTTGATCGTTTAGATTTTGCATTTGGAACATTGAAAGAAGCAAGAGATGGTCGTAACTTATTGCATCGAATTTTATATCGAAAAGGGATAAAAGTTAATTTTTTAGCTTTTGATTGTACCACAAAACCCTTTAATGACGAACGCGTAAGATTAGCATTTTATCATGCAATAGATCGTGAACAATTATGGTTGAATGTTTTAAATGGAGATGGAAATATTGCTTCTAATGGTTTTGTTCCAAGAAGTGATTTTTATTCAGATGAAAAAGTAAAACCTAAAAATTTTAACATCAAAAAAGCGCGTGTATATTTTAGTAGTGCAGGTTATGCAAAAAAACAATCTTTTCCAAAATTGGAACTTTATATACCAGGTAAAAAAGGAAGAATAACAAGTAAATATTATAAACAATTGGTACGACAACTAAATGAGAATTTAGGTGTAGAAATAAAATTAAATTATACAGATTTCAATACGAGAAATAAACTAATTGAACAAAGAAAAATAAAGCTATGGAAGGCTGGATGGATTGCAGATTATCCAGATTCAGAATCTTATCTAGGTGTCTTTTATAAAGGATACAAAGGAAAAAACAATCGTACTTGGAACTTAAATAGGTTCCAAAATGATGAATTCGATTCCCTTTTTTATAAATCAATTTTAACTAAAAGTAAATTGAAAAAAATGGAATTACAAAACAAGTGCGATCAGATTTTGATCGATAAAGCTGCAATTGTTCCACTTTATACCGAGGATGTTTTTATCGTTGTAAATATTCGAGCTCGTGATATAGAAGTTACTTCATCTGGAATAATTGACTTCTCAAAAACGTACATCAAGGAACCTGATTTGAAATAGTTTTTAAAAATTCGGTTCACAACTAAATTCTACAATTTCTTTCGTAATCGGATGTTTAAATTGAATCCATTGTGCATGTAAACACAATCGTTTGCCTTTAGTTCCGTATAAATCATCACCAATTATCGGACAATTCAAGCCTAAGTGATGCGCAGCGTGAACTCGTAACTGATGTGTTCTGCCCGTAATTGGAAAAAATTGAATGCGTGTTTTTCCGTTTTCAATCCCGAGAATTTTATATTTCGTGTAAGCATTTTTTCCATGTTCGTAGCAAACCAATTGTTTAGGACGATCTTCTATGTCGACTCGAAGTGGTAATGAAATATCTCCTTCCGTTTTGTTCACAATTCCATCCAAAAGTGCGATATATGATTTTTTGACATTGCGACGAATAAATTGTGATTGCAAATGTTTGTAAATTTCTTCCGATTTTGCTATTAACAACAATCCTGAAGTGGACATATCTAAGCGATGAACTAACAAAGGACCACTTGCATTAGGATATTTTAAGCGCATTCGTTCATAAACAGAATCTTTCAGCTCTTTTCCTGGAACAGATAAAAATTCAGGTGGTTTATTAACAAGTAAAAAATAATCATCCTCGTAAACAACAGAAATTTCTTTGACACTTGCTTGCTCCAACATCGGATTTTTTTCTAATAAAATCCCTTCTAACATGTGTGCTAAAATCGGTTCGCATTTTCCACGACAAGCAGGGTAATATTGACCATGTAATCGAACTTCCGAACTAGGCGATTTTCCCCACCAAAATTCCGCCATGCAAATAGGTTGTAAGTTATTTGAAAAGGCGTATTGTAACAATTTTGGAGCTGCACATTCTCCTGCTCCAGCCGGTGGAGTTTGAAACACTGTTTGCGAAAAAATTGCTAAAAGACTTTTTGTTTTTTGTGCTTGATTTAAAAAAGTATATTGTTCAAAGATTTCTTGTTGTAGGTTAGAAGATTTGTTCGCACGTTCTTCCTTCAGTTGAAGAATTACTTGCTCCTTTTCAAGAAACAATTGTTCTATTTCCGCATATTTTAAACTTATCTCGCGAATAAAGTCTTTTATTTTTAATTGTTCACGAATACTTTCTGTTTTGAGTTGGTCTATTAAAAGTAGCTGTTCAGCATCGTTTAATATTGTTTTTGCAAGTGCTCGTTTTTCATCTCTTTGCTTTTTTGAAACTTTCAACGCTTGTTTTTTCAACCCTATTTCTGTTTCCATTTCAAGCTTGAAACGTTTCAAATTTGCTTTTAATTGAAGATATATTTCATCGCTTTCTAGCGCTTGTATTTTCAAGGTTAAGTCATTCACTTCAACTTCACCAATTCGAAAAAAATTATCTTTTTCAAGCAAATCAAACACCGGAGGAACGAATCTCTTGTGGTGATTTTCGTCAGCTAATTTTCCTGAAAAAGCGGATAAATAACCCAATTCTCCAGCTTGATTTTTAACCACTAATACTCCAAACATTTTTCCAATTTGTAAGCTTGAATCATTTTCATCGAAGCCGAAATTATGTTTGAAATCTGTTTGATTTTTTAAATAGTCTTGCAATTCTTGACAAGCAATCAAACTTAAAGGATGTGGCGAATAATAAAAAGGATAGGTGAAATATTGAGGTAAATCAACGGCACTTATATCGGAAAGAAAAGGAGTAAAAGCCACAAAAATTTTTGCGTAAAGGTATTTATTTGATTATAAAATACTTTGAAGACCTTAAACATTTTTCCTACCTTTACTTTAAATGCTCAACGATGAAAAAGTACTTACTGGTTTTTTCTTTAATAATTGTTTTTCAATCCAAAGCACAAAATACCTACCCTTTTCCCGAAACGAATGCATACTGGAATATGTTCAGTTATAATTGGGGGAATTTAGTAGTTGAAAATCCAATTGGTGTGATTGGAGATACTACAATAAACAATATCCAGTATATTAAAATATGTCAATCAACGGATACGCTTTTTGAATTTCAAGCCAATTATCCGTTTTATTGCGCGGTTAGAGAAGAGGATTCAAAATACTATTTTGTTTTTCCAAATGAAACAACTGAAATTCTCTATTATGACTTTAATTTGGAAATTGGAGACACTATACAGTATTCTCAATACAGTTATATTTGGCAACCAATGTCGCTTAAGGTAAATGGAAAAGACTCAATATTAATTGGTAATAATTATCGTAAAAGATTGTCTTTGGTAAACTTAGATACTATTAGTTTTGGAAGCAATTGGCAAAATCAAATTTGGATAGAAGGAATCGGAAGCGAATTTGGATTACGTCTTGTTCATAATTATACTATTGATAATGGGTTCGCTACAAGTTGTTTGCATCAAAACGACACACTTGTTTATTTAAATCCTCAGTTTCAAGCGTGCTATCGTTGGACATTAGTTGGCTTAGAAGAAAATCAAATTCAACCAATGAAGGTATTTCCAAATCCAGCAAATGAGCAAATTTCGTTTGAATTATTGAGTGATGAATTGTTACAAGCTCCATTTGAAATCACAGATGTTCAAGGAAAAAACTATTTCACTTCAACGATTAATTCGTCTAATTTTTCAATTGCAACGAGTCAATTTCCAAGTGGCGTTTATTTTTATCAAATCACACATACCTCTGGTAAAGTGTATCGTGGGAAGTTTGTGAAGGAATACTAATTTAAACCTCCTCAACATAATAATCGTTTGCAACAAAATAATCCAACATTGCTTCTTTGATTAAATGCTGTTGGTCGTTGTGTGTTAATGGAGGAAGTTCTTTTAACAATTTGAAATGAGGCCATTCATCATCATCTTTCCCTACAAATTCATAGTAACCATAAGGTTCTAACAACGTGCAAACAGCAACGTGTAAAAGATCCGTTTTTTCTTGTTTTGTGAAATTCTTATAGCCGATTCCGAGTTCATTAACACCTATCAAAAACAATAATGCTTGAACATCCATTCCTCCTCCAAAGTCTTTTTCGAGATGCGTTTTTAATTTTTGAAAGCGTAATTCTATATCGTGATCCATGGTTGCAAAAATACGCTAAAAATAAGGTTGAATATCAAGTTCGTTTTATGATATTCTAGATTTAAATAACAAATAGAAACTATGTGGCAATAGTTTCATCTTACGTAAGTTACCTCAATTCAAAACTTGCTTTTTGTCCGCCAACTGAAATTGTGAAACTACCTTTTTCAAAAATCCATTTGTTTTCTAACCCAACGAATTCTAATGTTGAGGTCGAAATTTTGAAGCTAACAGTTTTCGATTCACCTGAATTGAGTTCAATCTTTTCAAAACTTTTTAATCGTTTATTTGCTGGGGTAATCGACGCAAAATCATCTGTTATGTACCATTGAACAGTTTCTTTTCCTTTTGATTTCCCTGTATTTGTAACTGTAATTTCAGCAGTTATGAAATCATTTTCGCCTTGCATCGTATTTTTAGAAAGCTTTAAATTGGTGTAAGAAAAACTGCTGTAACTCATTCCAAAACCAAAAGGCCATTGTGGTTCGTGCGCTTGATTCAGTTCATTTTTACCAGATTTTGCTTCGGCATTTGTGTAGTCATAATGTTCAATCACACCATCGTATTTCGGATATGTAAATGGTAATTTTCCACTTGGGTTTTCTTTGCCATAAACTAAATCTACCAAAGCTTCAGAACCATAATCTCCTGGTAAATACGCATTAAAAATAGCCGTTACAAAAGGTTCAACTTCTCGAACAATGCGTGGTTTTCCGAACATCGTCACCAAAACAATTGGTTTTCCTGTGCTTGCCAATTCTTGCATTAACTGAACGTAGGCTTGTGGTAAATTCAATGAGCGAATGTCTCCCGGTTTTTCTGTAGCAGGCATTTCTCCCAAACACACCACAATTTTATCTGCCATTTTAGCTTCAATTTTTAACCAATTTACATCTAATAAATTACACGTTTCCCAACCGTCAACCAAAGACAAATCATAGCCTTTTTCAAAATGCAGATTTTTTGCACCAATTTGTTTCTCAAATGCTTGTCGAATGGTTAAGGCACCAACTGTATTGTAAGCTGTATCAACTCCTTGCCATGTATGCGTCCAAGCGCCATTTTGAAAAATCAAATTATCTGCTGCTTCACCAATTAACAAAATTCTTTCGTTTTTTGAGAGTGGTAATATGTTATTGTCGTTTTTCAAAAGTGTAATGGATTCCTGAGCTGCTATTCTTGCTGCATTTTTGAACTCTTGTGAACCAAATTTAGAATACAAATCTTGATTGTAAACTTGTTTTTTATACAATCCCAGTTTAAGTTTCACGAATAAAATTCGAGCCACGGCATCATCCAAACGTTTTTTTGAAATTCGTCCTTCTTCCACTGCTTCTTTAAACAATTTTAGGTACTCGGAATAGGTTGCGTAATAAGGAACCATACTCATGTCAACTCCTGCATTGAAAGCTAAAATGATGGCTTCTTTTTGGTCTTTTGCAACTTTGTGAACAGTATGCAACACTCTAAAATCTTCCCAATCTGATACAGCAAAACCTTTGAATCCCCAGCGATTTTTCAAAACTTCCGTTATCAAATGATGATTGATGTGTCCAGGAATTCCGTTGACATCTCCGCTATTAATCATAACTGACAATGCTCCAGCTTCAACAGCTGATTTGAAAGGTGGCAAAAACAATTCTTCCATTTGTCGCTCTGGAATCCAAGCAGGTGTGCGGTCGCGACCTGAATTTGGGTAAGAATATCCCACAAAATGTTTCATACAAGAGAGAACTGTATAAGGGTCGTCCAACGATTTTCCTTGATAGCCTTTTACTAATCCATCACCCATTTTACTGACTAAATAAGGATCCTCACCTAAGGTTTCAAAATAACGTGACCAAAGCGGTTGTCTGCCCAAATCTAAAACTGGTGAAAAATTCCAAGGAACGCCAGAAGCTCTCGTTTCATAAGCGGTAATTTTACCCATTTCTTCCGCCAAAGCTGGATTCCAAGTTGCAGCTAAACCAATCTCTTGAGGAAATAATGTTCCACCAATCACATAATTAGCTCCGTGAATGGCATCGACACCATAAAGAACTGGTGTTTTCGTTTCGCCCAATTGATAAAACTGATGAACTCTTGCTATGATTGTAGCCCATGTTTTTAGGTCTAATGTATGTGAACTTACATTTAAAATCGATCCAACGCCGTTTGTTTTTACGACTTCTTTTAGCTTTGTTTCGTCTAATTGTAAAGGTTCTAAAACACGACCTTTTTCGTCAACTTTTAGAACAGCGTCCAAGGTCAATTGACACGTTTGTGCTATCTTTTCTTCAGTGGAAAGTTGCTTCAATCGGCGTTTAGCTTCTTTTAGCAATTGCGCATCCGTTTCTTGTCCAAAAGATAGTTGAGTAAGCAACACACTTACGAGTAGCGTTAGAAATTTCATAAGATATTGTAATTAGTACACTAAGTTAAATAAAAAACAAAGCGAGCTTAATTGAAATAAGAAAAAATTGAAAAGGAATGTTTAATTGGTAAAACGATTATGTTCTTTTAAATATTTTCCAACCATAAGTTTCGATACACTTTTGACGCATCATAATCTTTCGCTTGTTTTTCAATGTTGAATTGTCTTCCGCTTCGAGGATCATTTCCAACTCCAGCTAAATAGGCCCAATTTCCCCAATTACTACTTGCATCATAATCGATTAATTGTTCTTGAAAATAACGTGCGCCAATTCGCCAATCTTGTTGCATTTCGTGAATGAAATAACTCGCCACATTTTGTCTTCCGCGGTTGCTCATGAATCCTGTTAAACGCAATTCGTTCATGTTTGCATCAATAAAATCGTTACCAGTTTTACCCAATTTCCAGTCTTCAATTTTTTCAAAATCTACTTTTGGAGGCGTGTTTTTATTGCCAGAAATTCCATTAAAAGTAAACAATTTATGCTGGTGTTTTTTGAAAATAAAGCGAAAATAATCTCTCCAAAGTAGTTCAAAAATGAGCCAATAAGTGGATTCATTTGCTCCAAATTCTGCTTCAAATTTTTTGATTTCTGAGTAAATTTTTCGAGCAGAAATACATCCATTTGCCAACCAAGGAGAGAGCTTAGAGGAGTAATCTCCACCAACTAAACCGTTGCGAGTTTCCTTGTATTTTTTGATTAATTGAGATTCAAATAAATAATAATTTAGTCGTTCTAAGGCTTTGTTTTCACCACCTAAAAATGATAAAACACCTCGTTCATCTGACTGATTTTCTTTCCTTCCTAATTCTTTGAATGTTGGTATTTTTATTACTGGAATTGTTGGTGAAATGATTTGTTTTGGTGTTTCTAAAACTGCTCGAATTTCGGTTTCTTTTTCAACTCTTTTTCGAAAAGTTGTAAAGACATCTGGAATATCTTTTAATGCAAAAGGAAGATCAGTTGCGAGGTATAAAGTACTCGTGCTGTATGGTTCGAAAAGGCATTTTTGTTTCCATAATTCGGCTTCAATTTGCATGTCTAATTGCTTCTCATAAATAGCAACTTCACGTTTCGCGTACACTTTTCTAGCGCCGTATTTGAATGCAATTTTTGGTATTTCTTCCAAGGGATTACCTGTCAAAAAGATTAAACCAGACCCTAATTTTCGCAAGTTTTCATCTAATTCAGCGATGCTTTCAAACAAGAATTTCAATCGAAAATCGCCAACACTCTCACCTTTATCGTTTAATTTATTTAAATCTTGCGGATTAAAACAGTAAACAGGAATGATTACATCATTTTCTTCTATTGCTCTGATGAGTGTTTCGTTGTCGTGTAAACGTAAGTCAGTTTTGAACCAAACAATTCCTTTTTTAGTCATAGCTCATTGATTTTATTTAGATAAATTTCAGCCTGTTTAAGTAAAGCTGTTTTTTGTGTTTGATCCATTTTTCTCCACACATTATACATCATTCCTATACGCGGATTGCTGGCTAGTTTGTCCTCATTTCTATCATAAAAATTCCAATACAAACTGTTAAATGGACATGCTTTTTCTCCTGTTTTGAGTTCTTTTTTGTAGTGACAATTTCCACAATAATTGCTCATTTTATCGATGTAACTTGCCGAGCTAACGTATGGTTTTGTACCCACAATTCCACCGTCTGCAAATTGACTCATTCCTCTCGTATTTGTGATTTCTACCCAGTCTAAAGCGTCGATATAAATTCCCAAATACCAAGCGTCAATTTCATCGGGATGAACGCCTGCTAACAAGGCAAAATTTCCGGTAATCATCAAGCGTTGAATATGGTGCGCATACGCAAAATCCAAGGACTGATTAATGGCTTGTGAAAGGCAATTCATTTTCGTTTTTCCTGTCCAAAACCACTCAGGAAGTGAAGCTGAATTTTCGAAGAAATTAAGGGTAGCATATTCAGGCATTTTTGCCCAATAAATTCCGCGCATGTATTCTCGCCAACCTAAAATTTGTCGCACAAAACCTTCAAGTTGGTTGAGTGAAATTTCGGTCGGATTTTTTTCCCAAGCTTCAATTGCTGCATCAATTACTTCTCTTGGTGAAATCATTTTTGTGTTCATAGAAAACGACAAACGCGAATGATAAATCGACCATTGATTTTGTTGCATTGCATCTTGAAAGGTTCCGAAAAACGGTAAACAGTGCTCGACGAAAAATTTTAAAAGTTCTAATGATTGCGAACGATTTATAGGCCACAAAAACTGTTTTGAATTGACATTTCCTATTGTTTTTACGTTTGCTTTTTGTAGCTCGATTTCTATTTCAGAAGTATCGTTAGAGAATAATAGAGGTAAACTAACCACATGATTCGCTGGGATTTTTTTACGATTATCGGCATCGAAATTCCATTTTCCACCCACAGGATTGTTTCCGTCCATCAAAATTGAATGATCTTTTCGCATCTGACGATAGAAACTTTCCATCAGATAAATCTTCTTTCCTTCAAAAAATTGACTCAAAAAATTGCGTTCACTCAAAAAATGTTCACTTGAAACCACGGAATGCAAAATCGATAGCGATGAACAAAAATTCTTTAAATAGAGATCAACTCGGTATTCGTCAGGTTCTTGATATTCAAAACAATTAAAGTTTCCTTCCTCCAAAAGTTTAGAAAGATTTGCTTCAAACGTTTGAAGATTATTAGCATCCGTGAGGCGAATGTAAGTCACATTATGCCCTTTGGATTGAAGTTGCATGGAAAATTCGCGCATCGCTGCAAAAAAACCAATTACCTTTTGAATATGGTGTGTCACATAGTCTGTTTCTGTTGCCACTTCCATCAGCACATAAACAACTGAATCATCCACGTTTTGAAACCAAGAATGCTTTTCATTTAATTGGTCGCCGAGAATTAGACGTAAAGTTTTGTTTGAATTTTTCACTTGATTTCCACTTTGTTTTTTCGACATCTATCGCTACAGAATTTCACGTTTTCCCACTCTTTTTCCCATTTCTTACGCCACGAAAATGGTCTTAAACAAACAAGACAAATTTTGGAGGGGAGATGCTGTTTTTTCGTGCCTTTCATCAATGTAAAGACAAGTTGAAAGCGGAAATGTTTCGAAAACTGAAGTTTAAAAAAGTTAAATCATTCTTTAAATTCTCACCACACAGGATAGAAAAAATTGCACAAAAAGGTAATGAGCAATGCAAGCGACCAACCAGTGTATACTTCAATTGGACGGTGTTTGTTGAGGTAAAGACGTGAAGCGATTGTTAATCCGGAGGCGAAAACGGCAGCGATTAATAACCAAAAAGGGAAAAGATTATGTTCAAGAATAAATGCAATTAAATACCCTACTAAAATCCCTGTTCCACCAGCGTGCATTGATATTTTTATCCAGCGATTGATATACATAAAGCAAGCAGTAACAATTCCACCAGAAAGCGGTAATGCGTAGAAATATTTTGGTAAAACATTGTCGGGAGCTTTATACAGGAAGATAGCAAACAAGACCAAACAATGAGCAAACATCACAAGCAAAGGAATATTTCGCTCGCGTTGATTTTCCATATCAATGGTGGTAATAATTTTCTTTTTATGCAAAGCCACAAAAGAAATTCCTGGCAAAAGTGCACTAAAAATGGTAAAAATATAGAACAATTGCCATTTCAAATCCACAGGTAATTCAAACATTCCAAGTTCTCTTAAAACTTTTTGTTGCGATTCTAAAAACAAGGTTAGGTACAAACCATAAACGGGCATCAACAAGGGTAAGAAAACCCAGGAGAAAAAGTGTGCAAAAATGGCTCTCATTTTAGTTCTTTACGCATTCGTGCAACTGGTATATTTAATTGTTCTCGGTATTTTGCAACTGTTCTTCGAGCAATATTATAACCTCTTTCATTCAGCAAATCCATTAATTTTTCATCGGTTAAGGGATTTCTTTTCTCTTCAGCTTCAATGGCTTCAGATAAAATTTTCTTTACTTCGCGCGTTGAAACTTCTTCTCCACTGTCAGTTGAAAGTGACTCAGAAAAGAAATATTTCAAAGGAAAAATTCCAAAATTGGTTTGTACATATTTGCTATTTGCCACACGAGAAATTGTTGAAATATCTAACTCTACTATGTCGGCAATATCTTTCAAAATCATCGGTCGTAACTTGGTTTCGTCACCTGTCAAGAAGTAAGGATGTTGATAGTTCATTATCGCATCCATCGTAAGTAAAAGCGTTTGTTGACGTTGTTTTATTGCATCAATGAACCATTTTGCGCTGTCTAATTTTTGGCGTACAAAAGTTAAAGCCTCTTTATCCGATTTTGAAGATTTTGCCCCTTCAGCATACGACCGCAACATAGATTCATATTCTTTACTCACCTTCAATTCGGGTGCATTTCTACTGTTCAAAGAAAGTTCAAGTCTTCCTTCGTTTTCAAACAACATAAAATCGGGGATAATTTGCTGATAATTTTTTGCAGACTCTCGCATTGAACCACCCGGTTTTGGGTTGAGTCGTAAAATTTCATCAATTGCTTCTTTTAAATCTTCGTCTTCAATCTCCAATTTTTTGGCAATCTTGTCGTAATGTTTCTTGGTGAATTCGTCAAAGAAATCTTCCAGTATCTTTTTTGCAGTATAGCGAACGATATCGCCATCTTGTTTTCTTTTGATTTGTAACAATAAGCACTCTTGTAAATTTCGAGCACCAACTCCTGCAGGATCTAATTCTTGGATTAAACTCAAAATAACCGCTACCTCATCTTCTGTTGCTTCAACGTTCATTGAAAAAGCTAAATCATCTACAATTGCTTCTAAATCGCGATTCAGATAACCTGATTCATCTAAATTACCAATTAAAATATCAGCAATAAGAAATTGTTTGTCGTCTAAGTCTAAAAGGTGTAATTGTTCTGTTAATTTTTCCTGAAAAGACTGTTCGCCCGAAAGTGGTATTACACGTTCTTCATCGTCTTTGGAAGAGTTATTTGCTTGTGTTTTGTAATCGGAAGAATCGTCGTCGAGGTAATCAGACAAGTCAAAATCATCGTCGTTATCTGTGTCGTCATCAAATTCATCATCATTATTATCGAAATCGTCTTCCTCTTGATCTGCTCCTTCTTCTAGCGCAGGATTTTCTTCAATTTCTTGCTTGATACGTTGATCTAGCTCCATTGTAGGAACCTGCAACAATTTCATCAACTGGATTTGTTGTGGCGATAAACGCTGTTCGAGACGTTGTGCTAATTGCTGTTTAAGTGCCATAGTAACTTGCTATTTTCCAAAGTTACATTTAATTGATTATTTTCTGCTTAATGACCTGGTAAATTTCAAATGTTGCTTTGTCATAAACATATAATAATACATGCATATTTTCTGGATTGTATGCTCCATCTAATTGATTTGGAACTTTAAAGCTATAATTGATGTAATATTTCCCGTTGATTAAATCACTGTTATTTAAATTTCGTCCGAAAGCTTGATTGTTCAAATTTCCTCTGTGAATATCCCGATGGATATAAGTTTCATTATGAGAGTTGTCACTCATTTTTTGATCTCCAACCAACGAATCTTCGATAATATAACCCACAATCGCTAAATCATTCGTAATTGAAGTGTTTAACTTTTCTATTTCAACGTGTAAAAATGCACCTTTCGTTTCTTCATAATAATTCAATTTTGATTGCATGTTTACGTTCAAAATATTCTCCGCGAGTTGAGTACTAACCATTGATGACCATGAACCTGGACCTTGAAAAATTGAACCTGTATTAACACGATTTACTGTTCCTCTTGGATTTCCTGGAAAACCATCATCGTTTTGTCCAAAATAAAGTCCAATTTCTATTCCTTGTGGATTGGTAAAGTCAATAGGATATTCAGGTAATGAAACTGTTTGGAAATCACCTTTACCATCTGGACCAGCATGAATAGAAGCTATAAAAACGCGCGTTGGATTATTTTCATGTAGTAAATGTGCTAAATCAGCAGCGGCTGGACAAAACACACATTTATGCCCAGTAAAATCCTCTATGATAATATTTCTATTGTTGTTCGTATTAGGAGAAAAATCAGGCCATTCATTTGCAACGTAGTCGCTCCAATTTCCAGGGTAAAGTGTTGTGTCCAAATCTAAAACGACAACTTCAGGATAAGGGTTTGAAACTCTATCGCAACTTGAAAAAACAAGTGTAGTTAGTATTAAACAACAAAAAAATAGATTTTTCATATTAGAAGCTTTGTGTGAAACTTAAAGTTAAACCATTATTTGCTGGCACGAATCGACAAACGCCACCGACGCAAAATAGACCAGCACGTTGACGTCCATAAGAGACAGTAAAGCGTGTTGCTTCGCGAATATACCCACAAGTTATAATTGGATAATGAACTCTTTTTTCAGTAGAAGGATTTCCAAAATTGTATTGATTCATAAAACTAAAAAAGTAATTAGGTGAAATCGTATACTCTAAAAGAACAGTTGCCCAGTCTCCTTTATCATTAATCGAACCATCTTCTTTTTTTTGAAGATGCAACCCTTGGAATTCTGCTCTTAATGAATTTTTAGTGTTGATTTTGTAAGCCATTTCTAGAACACCGATATGAGAGGCAATTATCCCAACAGCATCATTAGAAATTTTGGCTACATCATTGTTAATGTTGATATTAAAGTAGCTTACAATAAAACTAAATTGCTTGTTGATTTTTTTGGTGATGTTGAAATTAATATCTCGCCAATACAAGCTATCGCTTTTATCAAATGGAAGAGTTCTATAATTCACTCTGTTTTGATTTCCTGCGAAACCTGTTGTGTGACGAATCGGTTCGAAAGTTGTTGAAACGTTTGCGCTTAAAGTCAAACCAGTTTTGCCACCCAATTTTGTTCCCTTTTTGAAGGTATAAAGTACATCAACTTGATAAGCAACTTCCCCTAATGGCTGAGTAGCATATGGATAGAGAGTTGCAACTAAGTTGTAAGTATGTGTTTTGTTGAGTGAAGGCAAGTAATTAATAAAAACATCTTGAAGGTCTTTAGTTCTATCGGAACGGAAGCTCATATTATCAACAGATTTCCCCGAAAATAAAATTCCAAGGCCTTTTTTAGTGTATGTAAAATTAAAAACGCAAGCATGACCCCAATTATAATTGTATAAGTTATCGGCCGACGGGTCTTGTTCTTTTTGAATGTATTCAACATCAAAATAAAGGTTTTTATAGCGCAATTTTGTTCTTCCACCATAGGCCCCAACATTCTCTGGTAAAACTAAATCAGGATTGTCATCTCTTTGGTATTTACTAACGAAAGAACCACCAAGAACCACATCTAATGGAAAGTCCTTCATTTTCGGAAAACTTTCATTGAGGTGAACTTCTGCATCAATCGCTCTAACAATTCCATCACTTCTTTCAACACGTCCTTCTCGGAAAGTTAAGCGCTGATAACCATAAACAGATTTTAAAGTAACACCTTTATACGGTCGAACGATTAAACGGATACCATCCAAAACATTATCATATCCAAGTGCACGGTCCTCGTACGAACGCAAGGCAAGACCTGTTCCAAACTGCTCGTAAATAGAACCTAAAGTTACATCGACAAAATCATTTCCGTAACCAACGTAACGCATTCCAATGCCCGTTCCATCGAAACGGTCAGGATAACCTTGGATTCTTGGGAGATAGGATTCAGCTCGCATTCCAGCACGAAAATTTCCATTCGTGTAGAAAACATTCATATACGAATTTAAAAGTGCCTTTTCTGGAGGCTGATTGGCACCAATTACTGAATCTGCATTTAAATATTGGAAAGTACTTTCGATGTTTCCTGAAAATGAACCTTGACTAAAATAGTTGAAAGAAAAAGCAACAACTAATAGGCTTACAAATAATTTTGTCATTAATAATTTTTTATTTTCCAGTCAACTTTTTGATTTCTTGGAATAGTTTTTCTTCGTCACCAGGAGCATAATTGTTGTGTGAATAAACAATATTTCCTTCTTTATCGACAAGAAAAGTATGTGGAACATTATTTACACCCATTGCTCTTTTGAAGTCTCCATTAACATCCATCCAAACTTCAAAATCCCACGATTTTCCATTTACATAGACAGAAACAGCACTTTTCGTTTTTTCATCATCAATAGAAACAGCCACCAATGTAACGCCTGTTTCTTCTTGCCAAGTTTCATATAATTCGTGAATTGTATTTAATTCTTTTTTACAAGGAGAACACCAAGTTGCCCAAAAACTAAAAACAACTGGACCTTCAAATAAATCAGCTGTATTTACAGATTTCCCATTCATGTCCTTCAGTTTTACAGAAGGAACTTTTTTAACAGATGGAGTATGGTCTTCTGTTACTTGAGAAAATCCCGAGAAAATTAATAGACCAAAAGCGATAACTAAACTTACTTTTTTCATGCTTTATTTTTTTGATTGGCAGTTTTTCAAAAACCTTGCCGAAATCAAAGTTAGAAAAAATTAATACATCTGTAAATCTTTGTTAAATTTTGATTATTGTTTTTATTCTTATATATTTGTTAACAATATTGAAATTATGAAAAAATTATACACTATACTTTTCACGCTTTTTTTAGTAACCTCTTACGGACAAATTACTATTAATTACGACAATCAGACAGAAGATATTTCAGGACAAACCTATAATATGGTTGCACCAAGTTATGAGGCTTTTGATGTTCCTTTCAAAATAAATAATGTTTCAGGTTCAACAAAACAATGGAAAGTTACTCGTTATAAAATTAGTGTTCCCGAAGGTTGGTCAGATTATTTATGTTGGGGTCATTCAACAGATCCTTTTGGTGGAATTTGTTATACATCCAACCAAATGAATTCAAATCCATGGACTTCTTCCTCATCTCAAGCAGCTCAATTTGATGTAAACGATGGAGAATATGCAAAATTAAAAGCAACTATTAACGCTGATGATTGGGTTAGTGGAACAGCTCATTATAGATACTATATCGTTGATGGAAATGTTAATGTTGACTCTGTTGACTTAATGATTCAATTCACAGCTAATGTGGCTCCAAAAGAACCAATTTCCGTTTCAATTGTGCCAAACCCTGCAACAGATTTCATTCAAATTTCAATGAACGGAATTGAGTCTGCATCTTTTAAAATGGTTGATGCTTTAGGTTCAACTGTTATAAAAGAAACAATTAATTCAAATAAGAAAATCAACACTTCTGACTACAAAAGTGGTGTGTATTTCATCGTATTTGATATTCCAGGCCAAAAGCCTATCACACGAAAAGTGATCATCAAACATTAATTTTTCGTTACCTTTTATTATTGAATTTTATAGGCGAAATATTCTTTGCCTAACTTCGTATTATGTTTAAAAAAAAGAAATTTGACCGTGGGTCAGGAAAAAAAAGAAGTGCAATAACCTCCATTATAATTAAAGTATTTGAGCGAAATCCAGAGCAAGAACTTACACATAAAGAAGTTTCTACACTTGTGGATGCAAGAGATCCCGCCTCAAGACAATTAGTTTTTGATTCATTAAATTTACTTGCAGAACAAAACACCCTTAAACGAGTAAATCATTTTACTTTCAAATTAGCCGTTAGCACATCGAGTTACTTTGAAGGAACAATTCAGATTACCCAACGTGGTTCTGGTTTTGTTGTTTGTCAAGGAAGAGAAAAAGATATTTTTATTGCGCCACAAAATTTAAGTCAAGCAATGAATGGCGACCTTGTGAAAGTTCGTGTGTTCAAACAAGGTCCAAAACGCGATGAAGGTGCTGTTGTTGAGGTCAAAGAACGTGAACGTGTTCAATTCGTAGGAACGCTACATTTCAGAGAAAGAAACATCCTATTGATTCCAGATAGTACCAAAAGTGGAATTGAAATCATAATTGCTAAAGAAAATCTAAACGGCGCTAAGGAAGGTGAAAAAGTACTCGCAAAAATTATTGCTTGGCCAAAATCATCTTCGACTCCTTATGGTGAAATTCTTGCTGTTTTAGGAATGCCAGGTTCAAATGACACAGAAATGTTGTCTATCCTTTACAATCAAGGAATTGATCCTGTTTTTCCACAACAAGTTTTGGATGAAGCTGAATTTATTCCAATTGAATTAGATGAAGCAGAAATTGCCAAAAGACGTGACTTTAGAAATGTTTTAACCTTTACAATTGATCCAATAGATGCACGTGATTTTGACGATGCGATCTCTTATAAAAAATTAGAAAACGGACATTTAGAAATTGGTGTGCATATAGCCGATGTCAGTCATTATGTTCGTCCAGGAATGGCAATGGATACTGAAGCTTTGAAGCGTTCAAACTCTGTTTATTTAGTTGATAGAGTGATTCCTATGTTACCTGAACAACTTTCAAACATTGCCTGTTCTTTGCGTCCACACGAGGATAAATATAGTTTTTCTGCTGTTTTTGAAATGGATGAAAATGGCAAAGTTTACAATCAATGGTATGGTAAAACAGCAATTCATTCCAACCGTCGATTTACTTACGAAGAGGCACAAGAAATAATCGAAGGAAAAGATGGCGACTATAAAGAAGAAATTCTCACAATTGATAAAATAGCTAAAATTCTTCGCAATAAACGTTTGAAAAATGGCGCTCTTAGTATTGAGTCAGAGGAAATGCGTTTTAAACTCAATGAAAAAGGAAATCCTGCTGAGGTTATTATTAAAACCTCAAAAGATGCACATAAATTAATTGAAGAATTTATGTTGCTTGCCAATCGTCACGTTGCTACATTTTTATCAAAGCCAGCGAAAGGACGTGATCCATTCCCTATGATTTATCGTGTTCACGACAAACCTGACATTGAAAAAATGGGAATGTTTGCCGTGTTTATAGAAAAATTTGGACATAAAATTAACTTACAAGACCCTTCGCAAATTGCCAAAAACCTCAACTCTCTTTTTGATGAAATTCGCGGTGAAAATGAGTTTTCGTTGATTCAGTCAATGGCGATTCGTTCGATGGCAAAAGCTTCTTATGAAACAGAAAACATTGGACACTACGGTTTAGCTTTTGACTATTATTCGCATTTTACTTCACCGATTCGTCGTTATGCCGATTTAGTGGTGCATCGAATTTTACAAGAGGAATTGACTACCAAGCAACATCGTTATGGCTCTGAGCTAAATGATATTTGTAAACGCATTTCTAAAAATGAACGCAAAGCATCCGAAGCAGAACGTGAGTCAACGAAGTATTTCCAAACCTTATTTGTGTCGGAACACGTAGGTGAAACATTCGCCGGAACAATTTCAGGAATCGCCGATCACGGAATCTTTGTTAGAATGGACGAAAACCACTGTGAAGGTATGGTGCCAATGATGGATATACCAGGAGACCGTTTCTATTTTGACCAAGATAAATTTAGAATTATTGGTGCAAGAACACACAAAGAATACAATTTCGGTGATAAAGTGTGCGTTTCAATCAAACAAGTAAATCCTAGAAAGCGACAAATTGATCTGGAATTAATAGTTTGAGAATCTTATTCTTCTCCCTTTTCTTAAAGATTTTTGGCTATTCATATTGACTAGATAAAACGTATATTTGTCCCTCAATTATTTTTTAAATGGATATTTTAATTAAAGCAGCTCAGCTTTTTCTTTCATTGGCGATTTTAGTGACGCTTCACGAATTTGGTCATTTTTTACCTGCACGTTTTTTCAAAACAAGAATTGAGAAATTTTATTTATTCTTCAATCCTTATTTTTCATTGTTCCGTTTTAAAAAAGTAAATGGAGTCAAAAAAACAGCATGGTTCACGAAAGAATCTCCCAAAGAATGGAGCAAAGACCAAAACACAACAGAGTGGGGAATTGGTTGGTTACCATTAGGAGGTTACGTTAAAATTGCTGGAATGATTGACGAATCAATGGATACTGAACAGCTTAAACAACCAGCACAAGAATGGGAATTTAGATCCAAAAAAGCGTGGCAACGTTTGATTATTATGGTGGGCGGTGTTACAGTAAATTTAGTGTTAGGATTTATAATTTACATCGGTGTTATCTTCTTCTGGGGACAAACTGAAATCAATCTTTCTGATTTGAAAAACGGAATGAGCGTACATCCTTATTTAGAAAAATACGATTTGAAATCAGGCGATAAAGTAATTGAACTTGAAGGAAAAGAAGTTCTTAGTATTGACGAACTAAACAAAGAAATTTTGTTGCGTGATGCTCGTACTTTGAAAGTTCAACGCCCCGATGGAAGTACGAAAGTGATTGTTTTACCGGAAAACATCGATACAGAATTATTTCAAGCAGGAGCAATGCCAGCGTTCTCTTTACGTTCCAAAGCCAATACTGTTAAAGAAATAGTTAAAGGTTCTCCAGCAGAAGCAGCTAAATTGAAAGAAAACGACATTTTACTTTCTGTAAACGAACGACCTTTGATTTATTTTGATGACTTACAATCTAGTTTATATGCTGTAAAAGGCAAAAAAGCAACTTTGGAAGTTTTACGAGGAAAAGATACTTTACAAATAGTATCGAAAGTGAAAGCAGACGGAACAATAGGTTTTCAAACACAAGCGAAAATCATTTTAGATTCAGCAGCAATCAAAACTGTTAAATATGGTTTTGGTGAAAGTATTTCTGTTGGATTCAGATACGGAAGTAATACTTTAACAGATTATGTTGCTCAATTCAAATTTGTATTCACCAAAAAAGGAGCAACATCTTTAGGTGGTTTTGCTTCAATCGGAAATATGTTTCCACCTGTTTGGGATTGGCAATTGTTTTGGTTGAATACAGCCTTACTTTCAATCATTTTGGCATTTATGAATATTCTACCAATTCCTGCTTTGGATGGTGGTCACGTTGTCTTTTTGTTATACGAAATGATTACAGGCAAGGAAGCTCCACAAAAAGTATTGGAATATGCTCAATATGTTGGAATTATCTTATTGCTTGGATTGATGATTTATGCAAACGGAAACGATTTAATCCGAATTTTCTTTTAATTAATGCAAGGACTTGTATTAAAATCCACAGGTAAATGGTATGATATTGCGCTCGATGACGGACAAATCATTAAAGCTACAATTCGAGGTAAACTTAGAATCGAAGGATTAAAAACAACCAATCCAATTGCTGCAGGCGACCGTGTTGAAATCATTAAAGGAGAATCAAACGGCAACAACAACGAAGAAGATTATTCCATCAAATCAATACTTCCTCGCGTTAATTATATAGTTCGTAAATCTACAAATCTGAGCAAGCAAATGCAAATTTTAGCTGCTAATGTAGATCACGCTTATTTAGTGGTAACATTAAAATCACCCGTAACTCAAATTGCATTCATTGACCGTTTTTTGGTTGCGGCAGAATCGTTTCGAATTCCTACTAGTATTTTATTCAACAAAGTAGATCTATTCGGAGAAGAAGAACAATTATTGTTAGAAGGATTGACTGCCATTTACAGTAAAATAGGTTATGCATGTCATTCTATTTCTGCACAAAATGAAGCTGATGTTTTGTTTTTAAGAGCAGCAATAAAAGGAAAACAAGTAATGATTTCTGGAAATAGTGGCGTTGGTAAAACTACTTTAGTTAATTCTCTTGATCCAACTCTCGACTTGCGCACAGGTGAAATTTCTACCTTTCACGAACAAGGAAAACACACCACCACTTTTGCAGAAATGCACCAACTTCAAACAGGAGGATACATTATCGACACACCAGGAATTCGAGCTTTTGGTGTAATTGATTTGGAGAAAGAACATTATGCACATTATTTTCCTGAAATGCGCGAGCTAATTGGAGCTTGTCGATTTCATAATTGCTTACACCTCAACGAACCACATTGTGCAGTAAAGGATGCAGTTGAATCGGAAGAAATTTCTCCATCTCGTTATCAAAGTTATGTGCAATTGATGCTTGAGGATAGCAGTGACCCTTATCGTAGAAATGAGTTCTGATGCGTATAGTCATTCAACGTGTAAGTGAAGCATCTGTAAAGATTGAAGGCAAAATTATAAGTGCCATTGAAAAAGGATTTCTTGTTTTGTTGGGAATTGAAACAGAGGACACTTCAGTAGATGCCGACTATTTGCTACAAAAATTAATCAATCTTCGTGTATTTTCCGATGCGGAAGGAAAAATGAATTTATCATTGACAGACGTAAACGGAGACTTATTGATTGTAAGTCAATTTACATTACATGCAGCCACAAAAAAAGGAAATCGTCCAAGTTACATTAAAGCAGCACGACCAGAGCAAGCGATTCCACTTTATGAATATTTTCTTAGCAAAACAAAATCGCAATTCAGCGGAAAAGTACTTTCTGGAGAATTTGGTGCTGATATGAAAGTTGCTTTAGTAAATGATGGACCAGTTACGATTCTAATTGACTCAAAGGAAGTTTAAAGTTGATTTAAATCAGTAGCAATTCTATTTGCTGCCCCTTTTTGAGTGTCTATAAAATCAATCGCTTTTTGTGACATTTCAGCTTGATTCTCAGAAACGAAAGCCAACTTTGCAATAAATTCAGTTGAAGTTTCTATATGAAAAGCAAATCCTTCTTCGATGAATATTGCTGCTTCAGGAAATTTAGAATGTTTTGGCCCAAAAAAAACAGGAAGCCCAAATACAGAAGGCTCTAGAATATTGTGTAATTGTCCCGAAAAACCACCACCAACAACTGCTACTTTTCCAAAATAATAAGCAGTAGATAAGTGACCAATTGTATCTAAAATAAGAATACTTTGTTGGTTGTAGTTTTCAAATTGAGTAAATCGAATCGCAATGTTTCCGAATTTTTTTACCAAACGAGCAACGTTACTTTCAGATACATCGTGAGGAGCTAAGATTATTTTTTCGTTTTTTAAAAAAGAAAGACTTTCCTCTAAAATTGCTTCCTCAGGTTGCCAACTACTGCCAAAGATAATTGCTTTTTTTCCATTTAAGAAATCATGAAAAACTCTGGGTTTAGTTGATGAATTCTCTAATTTTAATTTAAAGTTGCGTTTATTGGCTAGCACATTGTCGAAACGGGTGTCTCCAACAACTACTACATTTTCAATTTCAATCGAATTTAACAATGTCTTTGTAGCGTCATTTTGCACAAAAAAATAATCGATGGATTGCAAAATATTTCTAAAAAACAAACCGTAAACTTTAAAGTAAATTTGATTTTTTCGCAGAATAGTTGCAATCGAAACTAACTTAACGTTTTGTTTTTTAGCTTCTAAAATGTAATTTGCCCAAAATTCATATTTCACAAATACTGCTAGTTTTGGTCGTACTAATCGAATAAATAGCTTTGCGTTTTGTGGGGTATCTAGAGGAAGGTAAATAGCTAAATCAACACAATGAATGCGTTTGTGATAATGATTCATTCCCGAAGGCGAAAAAAATGTAACCAATAAAAAATGGTTGGGATAAATCAACTTCATTTCTTTCATAACAGGCAAACCTTGATCGAATTCACCCAATGAAGCACAATGAAACCAAATTACATTTTGAGGTAAATTCTCTATTTGCTTTCTCCAATTTTTTCTACCGTTGATCCAACTATTAGCTTTATTATTAAAAAATGAAAACATGAAGATTGTAATTCCATACAATCTTATGACAAAATTATAGAGCACATGCATCAATCGAAGTAATATTCTTTAGGTTGACGTTTGTAAAAAGGAATATACCAACCTAATCTAAAACCATATTGAATGTCTAATCGGGTTGCGGTTGAAACAGGCACATCTGGTTGATCAAAGAAAATAGTTCGTTGATTTTTTGTTAATCCTTCTTGAATATAAAATCCAGCATAAAAATTATAGGCACCTGAATTTGCTAAAAAAGAATAACCAATAAATTGATGAAAGTTAATTCCCATTGTTAAACGATCGTAACCTTTTTTATAGTCCAATTCAATTTGTGGAACTACTTGCTCATTGGTTTCTATTCGTAAACGATGTAACAAATAACCAAAACCACCATGAATAAAAATACCAGAGTTTGAATTAGGGCTTAGTATTGGGAAAATCTTTCCCAATGAAACATTCGCATTAACACCCCTTGGGAAAACAACAACAGCGGCAATGTCACCATTGACATCAGTGATATTTCCTTTATCATCAACTAAATGGTCAAAAATACCCGTCATTCTTGTTTGATTACCAAACATAAAATTGGCGTCAATTCCATAGTACCAATTTTTATTAGTTTTATATCCTGCACTAACGCCTACGTGATTGAAATAACCATAACGTTCAGCCAAATCATCCGCAGTCCAATTTCCTCCGTAGTGCACTCCAATTAAAGGAGAACCAATTGTTGAATCTTTAACGTTTCTTTGACTGAATGAATACACAGAAAAAATTAGGAAGACTATTAAAAATATGTTTTTCATGCATCAAATTTAATGAATTGTAAAAGATATGTTGATGGGGTTATATATGTTATTGAAAACTGATTTTTTAGCATTGTATTGTTTACATAAAATTTATTTTACCATGTTTCGATTTTATGTAAATTTGCAAACTTAAAAAAAGTTAAATGAAAAAAATTCAAATGGTTGATTTATCGGCTCAATATGAGAAGATTAAACCATCAATCGATAAAGCAATTTTAGAAGTTATTGGAAACGCTCATTTTATTAATGGTCCAGAAGTTACAAGTTTTCAAAAAGATTTAGAGGAATATTTAAAAGTTAAACATGTAATTCCATGTGCAAATGGAACTGATGCTTTGCAAATTGCAATGATGGCTTTAGGTTTGAAACCTGGAGATGAAGTAATCACTCCTTCATTTACATACATTGCAACAACAGAAGTTATAGCACTCCTAGGGTTAAAACCTGTATTTGTTGAAGTTGATAAGAATACATTTTGTATTGATGTTAATGAAATTGAAAAAGCAATTACATCAAAAACTAAAGCGATTGTACCTGTTCATTTATATGGTCAAGCAGCAAATATGAACGCAATTATGGATATTGCTAACAAACATAATTTGTTTGTTGTTGAAGATAATGCACAAGCAATTGGTTCAGATTATCACTTAACAAACGGTGCTGTTGTTAAAACAGGAACTATTGGGCATATTGGTTGTACTTCATTCTTCCCTTCTAAGAATTTAGGCTGCTATGGTGATGGTGGGGCAATTTTTACAAATAATTCTGACTTAGCACAAAAAATTAAAATGATAGCTAATCATGGACAAAGTGTAAAATATGTGCATGATGTCGTTGGTTGTAACTCGCGTTTAGATACAATTCAAGCGGCCGTTTTAAGAATCAAATTACGTCAATTAGATAATTACATTGATGCTAGAAGAGCAGTTGCGGATTATTACGACAATTTCTTTGGAACAATGAAAGGTGTTAAAATTCCTTTTAGAGCTGATGATTCAAAACATGTTTTTCACCAATATACTTTAGTTTTAGAAGGTCATAATAGAGACGGACTTAATGAATATTTAGCAGGCAAAGATGTACCATCAATGATTTACTATCCCATACCTGCGCATCGTCAAAAAATGTTCGCAAGCTTTGGAAGTGCAGATACTAACTTACCTGTTACAGATTGGTTGACAGAAAGGGTGATTTCTTTACCAATTCATACTGAAATGCAGGAGGAACAATTAGAATACATTACCAATTGTGTTGCTGAATATTTAAATAATTAAATTATGAATAAAATTGCTGTTGTTGGAACTGGTTACGTAGGACTCGTAACGGGAACATGTTTCGCCGAAACAGGAAATCAAGTAGTTTGTATTGACATTGATGCATCAAAAGTCGAAAAAATGCGAAACGGCATAATTCCGATTTTTGAACCCGAGTTAGATACTCTTTTCCACAGGAATGTGAAAGCCAACAGGTTAACATTTACAACCTCTTTAGAAGAAGGAATTGCTGACGCAGAAATTATTTTTCTTGCTCTTCCAACTCCACCTGGAGAGGATGGCAGTGCTGATTTGTCCTACATACTTGGTGTGGCTGAGCAATTAGGTAAAATAATGAAGGAATACAAGGTGATTGTTGATAAGAGTACTGTTCCTGTTGGAGCTGCAGAAAAAGT